>CAZMXB010000378.1:3513-4638 GCA_964569855.1 uncultured Rhodoferax sp. | reverse complement strand
CTGCTTCAGCTCAAACCGTATGGCGCCAATGTCCATCAGTGTGGTTTGCGCGGTGGGCTCAACCAGCAGGTCCAGGTCGCTGTCTGCCGTGTCGTTGCCACGCAGCGCCGAGCCGAATACCCGCACACCGCTGACACGGTGGCGCAACGCAATCTCGCGGATTTGTGTGCGGTGCAGAGAGAGGGCTTCGGAGGGGCGCATGGGATGAAGTTTAACGGCGCTGGACGATCGTGTGTCAAATGTGTATCCAGCCCTCGTCGAATATGCTCAAACTGCTACTGAAGGCGTAGCAATCCAAACCCTGTACCATGGCGAAAACAAGGGAGGTCACCATGGCAACCAACACCAACCAAAAGCTAGCCATGCTGATCGACGCCGACAACGCGCAGGCATCCGTCATCCAGGAATTGCTGGCCGAGGTGTCACGTTACGGCACGGCCACCATCAAGCGCGCGTATGGCGACTGGACCACCACCAACCTCAAGGGCTGGAAAGAGGTGCTGCACACCATGGCGATCCAGCCCATACAACAGTTCAGCTACACAAGCGGAAAAAACGCCACCGACTCTGCGCTGATCATTGACGCCATGGACGTGTTGCACTCCGGCCGCGTGGATGGCTTTTGTCTGGTGAGCAGCGACAGCGACTTCACCCGCCTGGCCACCCGCATCCGCGAGGCGGGGCTGGTGGTCTATGGCTTTGGCGAGCGAAAAACGCCGGAGCCCTTCGTGGCCGCGTGCGACAAGTTCATCTACACAGAAATTTTGCGCACAGAGCCGGAAGAAGCCAAGCCCGGTCAAGCAGTGCCGCTGGCCGAGCTACCCAAGCTGCCTAAGCTCAAGCCGCTGCTGTTGAACGCGTTGAACGCCGTCGCGCGTGAGGACGGGTGGACCACGCTATCGGCACTGGGCAGCCAGATCACACGCAGTAACCCTGCCTTTGATCCGCGCAACTATGGTGTTGCCAAACTGGGCGAGCTGATTCGCCAGCAGTCGGCGTATCTGGAAGTGAAAGAGGTGAAGTCGGGGGAGGGGGACGCGGTGCAGACGCATTTGCATGTACGGCGTAAGACAACAGTCGCGCAAAAAAGTTAGCTGCTTAGAAACGAAATCAAAAAAACAGAAG
>CAZMXB010000378.1:0-3503 GCA_964569855.1 uncultured Rhodoferax sp. | reverse complement strand
TGAGATAAATAGTTCAAAACAGGGACCGCAATGTCAATACATTCTGACTTCGTCTACGAGGCCCTGCTGGGTCACAACTTCTTGCCTGCACAGAGAAAGAAGAAAGAAGAACTACCGCCTTTAATCAATTCGATATCTTTCACTCCAATAGCCGCAACAGCGCTACTTGCGATGAAGCCAAAGGCTGGAACCAAAGGTTTTGATTTAGTGGAATATCGGGCGACAAAATTCAACGGTGTTTCCCGTTCGTATCAGATTCCACATCCAGTTGGCTATGCTCAATTGGCTGAATGTATCCGGAGCAACTGGGCGAATATTGAGCCGTTCCAGACCTCCTCTGTGAGCATGATCCG
Source organism: uncultured Rhodoferax sp. (assembly GCA_964569855.1). Classification (GTDB taxonomy): domain Bacteria; phylum Pseudomonadota; class Gammaproteobacteria; order Burkholderiales; family Burkholderiaceae_C; genus Allorhodoferax. Next base: position 3,150 of record CAZMXB010000378.1, on the reverse strand, counting down.
CCCGCGGCAACATAAAGATGGGCGCATTATTGTCATGGATTACGAGGCCTTCCCTAGTCGTGCCAAGCGCGTTCGGGAATTGGCTTTCGGCAAACGGTACACGGCTCGCACAGACATCACCAATTGCTTCCCAAGTCTCTATACGCACTCAATCCCTTGGGCAGCGGTGGGTGTTGCCGCAGCGAAGGCTAATACGAAGAAGGGTGTTTGGTACAACGATCTTGACTTTCATGCGCGACGAATTGTGCGCGATGAAACTCAAGGTGTGCCAGTTGGTCCAGGGACATCAAAAATCATTGCTGAAATTATTCTTGGAGCTGTAGATACGCTGCTGGAAAATGAATTCAAGTTTACGCGCGGTACGGGATTGAATGGGATGTCGAGATTTATTGACGACTACACATTTCATTGCGACTCTTTCGATGAGGCGGAGAAATTCATACGTCGAGTTGGGGAGGAGCTCAACAGATTCAAGTTAAAACTAAACTCAAAGAAAACCAACATAAGCAATGATGTTGGGACATTCTCTGATTCTTGGGCAGTTGACTTGTCACTTCGACTTCCAGTAGGGGCAAACGTGAATGCTTACCAAGCAACAAATTACCTCGAATATGCTTCGATGCTGGCGTTGAAATACCCTGATGGCAGCGTGCTCAAGTATGCGGCGACTACCCTTATCAACCGCCCGCTAGATGGACAGGCAATTCAAGCAGTATTGGATTTTCTGCTCGTTTTGGCAGTTCGGTCCCCCGTTTTGCTTCCCTGTATGGAGAAATTGCTGGAAGCTACCGCTATCTTCCCGGGTGCTATTCCGTTTCAAAGCCGTTTCTTCAAGATCATTGAAGATAGCGCAGAGAGATGCTGGTCCGACGGAATGGCGTGGGGACTCTACTACCTCGCAAAATACAAAGTTGTTTTTCCCGAGCGGATTGCAGAAGGCGTTCTACTGTCTAAGGATTGCATCGCGATATTGATGCTGTACATTTCAAAACAGCATACCGCGAAGATTCTCGAATGGGTCAGTACGTTGGACCGTTCTGACGATTACGAGTTGGATCGCTACTGGCTCCTCTTGTATCAGCTCTTCCGCGATGGGCATGTCAATTCCAACATGTGCTCAATCCCAGATGCTTTCGAAGCGATGAAAGCATCTGGCGTGAATTTTGTGGAGCCAATTGCCTAGCAGCTGCAGTTCACAATTTGGATGCAAAGTGATGTATTCACTTGCCCATCAAGCGATATTGCAGCGCAGTCTCATATGCCTCTTGAAAGAACGTAGTCAACGGTCTGCGTTCATAAATCTCGTGTTCCTTTATAACCACGCTATGGTCCTCGTCCACAAGGTGACGATGAAAATGGAGCCAGCCATAGAGTTTCGGCGTCGTCTCGACCTTGAGTTGGAGTTTTTGCTCTGCGTACTGGCGAGCCTTGCGTTCATCCGTCATGAAGGCGAAGGATGTCGTCTTATAGGCCGTGGCTATACACGAAAGCTCCCCACTACTAAGTGCTGCGGGTGCGCGGTGAGTCACCGCAATCAAATCATCAATATCGCATGGCTGCACACTAAATTTCCCCTGTGCTTGTGACGCCTTGAGCCTCCGGACAAGCTCTGCTGCCTCGGGTGAAGTTGTCTTCCGCGGCTTGTGAAGACACTCATATAGAACCATTGGGGTAACAAAGAAAATAACCCGAGCAGCGTTGGCGGCTCGAAATATCTTGTTTGCCGACAGTACGTTCCAAACTGAGCAAGTGTCTGTTATGACCATGTAGCTAAACTTGCTCGGATCAAAAGCCATGTCTGATAGTCCTTCCGAACAAGACCGCGATTTCCGGAAGGTCTGACTGGTGTATTCGCAAGGCTTCGATCAATCGCCCCGAGCTGATTAGTTCTCTGTAGTGAGCTTCGAAACAGAGATTTACGAAGTAGTCCGATAGGCCTCGTTCCAGTAGAGAGAGGCGTCGTTCGCGTTGGCTATTCGTCAGGTTTTCTGGTGCCTCTGGATCGATCTTCACTGCGGCCGGTACGCGAATTGATCGAAACCTCAATGCAGTGGCCGGATCGATTAGATTCGCGTCTTTTAGTCCTTTGAGCAATGCCGCTACGCTAACGCGGAACTTTTGCGCCCAAAAGGCGATGTTTGATTCGTCGAGTGTCCCGATTCGTTTCAGAAGATGTACCGGCATCAGATAGTTCGATGCAAAACTGTTTGCACGTATTTCTACCAAGTCTGCTTTGTCATATTTGGAACTGTGTGATTCGTAAGTGAGCATCACACGCTCTGACGAATCAAATATTGAGTGGGCAACCTCGTGACTTACTGAGAAGCGTTGTCGGTATACATCCTCGTTGTAGTTAATAAGGACGCAGTGACCTGCGACTGGATCCTGAATATAGAGACCTGAAATATCACTGTTGGCTAGTCGTCGACGTAGTACGTGCACTCCAATAGATCGAAAGTCGGCATAAATGTCGTGTGGTACTTCATTTTCTTTGTGATGTAAATGTGATCGCAGTTTCTCAGCGACAGCCTGCCCATCACCTTTAAAGAATTTGCCGACCTGTGGGGTTGGAAATGAGGACTTCCTAACTTCTAGCAAGTTTTCCAGAGAGGACTCCATCTGGCAAACATGCAAAAATTCTTGAATAGATCTGCGATCAGTCGCGGAAAAGGTATTGCCGTATCGTCTGAAAAGAATGTCCGTTAGTTGTCCGGGCGGGGGCAGTGTTTCGTCAATTAAGGAGCGGAAATCGCAGTCGTAGAGACTTGCCAAAATGAGTACTTCATCCCCCGTTGGCCGTGTTTGGGCCGCCTCAATCTGAGTCAACCTTTCAATGGGCAATTCGGTAGCGCTGCAGACATCCTCAATCGAGTACTCAAGCGTATTGCGTATTTGTGCAAGTCGCCTTGCAATTGTCTGAATATTTGCAGGCACGGTCGATGCGGGGAGTCAGGAAATAGGTACGGCGCTTTGTCGGCGTTGCGAAAGCGATTTGTGCGCCATTACTTCCCCCAACTATCCTTCAACCCCACCGCCAAGTTAAACACCGGCCTGCTTCCCTGCACGTGGTCCACCCGATCCGCTACAAAGTACCCATGCCGCTCAAACTGAAACTTCTGGTCTGGCAGCGCATTGGCCAATGACGGCTCA
>CAZMXB010000377.1:0-4639 GCA_964569855.1 uncultured Rhodoferax sp. | reverse complement strand
TAAAATGCGAAGCATGCGCCGTTGGAGGCTGTCCAGCGAACGCAGTGAGCGACCCTTGAGCGACTTGTTAGGTTGCATTAGCTTACCTTTTTAATTTCTTGAAGAAATTTCTCGCAAATGGCATACAACTCTGCCAACTCACCTTCAGTTGTGGCGGCAGCTCTAAACCCAAACAATGTGCCAATTGCCGATATTTCTACAAATGCCTCACTACTGCCAAATATAGCTTTTACCAGTGATGGCTGAAACACCCTTATTTGTTCTTTACCACAATATGTCACGCCATCAATAGGGCTGGGAGCGCCAATAAGGAACCCCTCAGGCTCTTTAAAGTTAGCTATTGCGCCCAAAAGACTGTTCTTACGTTTGAAGTAGAAAAGTGAATAGTACTGCCAGCGAAACTTGGATACATGGATTTTTGATACCGAATACCCGCAGCCTTTCAATTCATAGAACATTGGCATTTCGAAAGCATTAAGGGAAGAAAATGCCTTATGGTCAAAATTTACAGCGTTTCTTTTGATATTGTTTTTAGAAAACTTACCTGCTTTTATGCCGCGTTCGTTAAAAGCGCGATACAACAGCGTGAGCATACCTACATAGAGGATTATCATGAAAAATATGGCAATTGTTAGCGTTGTTTCCTTTCCCATGTTTTTCTTCCCAACTTTCTCTAATGCGACCTAACGTGGAGCTAAGCGGCGACTGAAACCGGCGCGACACTGCGAAGCAGCGCCGGTTGAAGGCGTCCAGTGAGCAACGCGAACGAGCTTGAGCGACTTGTTAGGTGGATACGACACCGTAAAATTGTGGCTCATAATTTCCAGCACTGCCCCTGTACGTTGTGTGTGTCCAAGCTGCCCAAGCCGCGAAAGGCCCAAACGAAACTGCCCTTACTCTACCAGCGAAAACAGCTCACTGAAACTACACAAACTGGCAGACCATACGCGGAAGCCTACTGCCAGTGGCACGCTACTCCAAACTGCACTAACTCGCGCGATTTCTGATTGGCTGGTTGCCTACAAAGCCCGAATGGAAAACGCGCGGATTGTTTTTTTCTCGCTAATGGCACAACGCCAAACAAACCCAAAAAACCTCGTTGACACCTAACGCAAAGCTAAGGGGCGGCTACAAGCGGCGCGTAAAATGCGAAGCATGCGCCGATTGGAGACGTCCAGCGGCGCAGCCGCGACCTTGAGCGCCTTGTTATGTGACAAATGACAGACTGCATTCATGGCGTAATGCTGAACCTCCCTACTTTCTCTTTATTCTCTTTCCAACGGCACAATGCCGCGCGCTGCCTGACAAAGGATGGTTTTTCTAAACAACGCTGACCAACTGTAACACGGAATTTATAAATTGAAACTGCCCTGCAAAGCCAGAAAGGAAAGCGCGTGGCGGCTGGCGTTATTGGCACAAACTTGCACCGCATTACAAAACCGCGCGCAACCTGACGAAGCTTGGTTGTGCCTTAACAAAACTACCGCAATACAAAACCGGATTAAACTTACTGAAACTGCCTGCAAAACTTTATAGAACGCGCGCGGCAAAGCGATTCTGGCACGGCGCTTCTGATTCAAAACCCAGCTTATTCATTTGACACATAACAGTTAATTCTACGAACAAGGCCGCAATTACTTCTGCAAATGCGGTGATGGCCGCTTTTGCCGTAGTCGCTTAGTTTGATTTTTGGCTTTTTCATTTTAAGGAATCTAGCATTAAATCAATGTGTTGACTAATGGTGTGTTTTTACTTATCCAATAAATGCGGCTATAGCCTTGTTTGAGAGGATCGTATTTTGTTATTGGGGCTTGACCATTTTTGTAAACTCTATTACTGTGTTTATATACAGTTTCAGGGGGTCTTATGTTGCAAATCATGGATGATGTGCCTGTACCGGTTTCTACCAGCTCTACCAAGCTCATTGATCGTTTTCGTGTTTTTATCCGCGCTCGCAATCTCGCGTGGGCAACTGAAAAGACCTATGTCTTATGGGTTACCCGTTTCATAAAATTTCATGGCAAGCGCCATCCTGAAGAAATGGGTGCCGCAGAAATTGAACAATTTCTTACCCATCTTGCTGTCGATGAAAAATCAGCTCCCAGTACACAAGGTATCGCCCTTAATGCGCTGGTTTTTCTTTATCGTGAGTTTCTGGATCAACCAACCGGCCTCCTGCATTTTCAACTTGCACGCAAACACCGTCGTATACCTGTGGTTTTTGATCATACCGAAGCTATGAATGTTATTAATCAACTCGATGGTAGCTACTGGTTGATGGGAATGTTGATGTATGGTTGCGGTTTGCGTGTTATGGAATGCTTGCGCTTGCGTATCAAGGATATTGATTTTTCCATGAAGCAAATTATTGTTCGTCAAGGGAAAGGCGGGAAAGACCGTCGGACAATTTTGCCTGCGTCTCTTGTTGAACCTTTACACAAGCAAATTGAGCGCGTTGTACATTTGCATGTTCAGGATGTACGTGATGGTTTCGGTGATGTGTGGATGCCACATGCACTGGCGCGCAAATACCCGAATGCTGCACGTGAACCGGGATGGCAATTTCTTTTTCCTTCTACTGTTGTGGGTGTTGATCCCCATGATGGTGTATTTCGTCGTCATCATGTGCATACGCGTTCTATCCAGAAAGCCGTAAAAAAATCCCTGTCTTTAAATGGTATTACTAAGCAGGCTTCCTGCCATACATTCCGACATAGTTTTGCTACTCGACTGCTAGAGAGTGGTTACGATATTCGTACAATTCAAGAATTGCTGGGTCATAGTGATGTGGCAACGACAGAAATCTATACACATGTTTTGAACCGTGGCCCTGGCGGGGTGCTGAGTCCACTGGATCGTTAACACCTTACCAACGGCTTATACGCGTTTATACACAGCAACTTGTGGTTAACTATTTTCGATTTATTTTCTGCTTTTTATGCTGTTCATAAGCTTGTGGTAAGCCATGAGTAAATCGGTGTATGACATGTTGCTTGCACATGATGGTTGTAGTTGCCAGCAAGGATGTACAGCTTGTGCAAGGGAATATGGAGGTTTATGCCTAGGGTTGTGCTTGTTGCATGTTATTGATTGCCTTGTTGTTTTTGCTGTTTTGCACAGAAATCTTCTATGCTATTAATTACAACATTCAAATCTTTAAATATTCTTATCTATATATTTAATTCTTTGTTTATTAGTGTCTGGCTTTGTTTGGATTGGTGATTTGCTCGAAAAATCACCAATCGCTATACTCCTTCGTCTCACTGCCCTACCCCCCATGAGTGCCTTGCGCATGGATTACCCCGAACAGTTTGATGTCATCGTCATCGGTGGCGGCCATGCCGGCACGGAAGCGTGTCTGGCGGCTGCACGCATGGGCTGCAAGACCTTGTTGCTGACGCACAATGTCGAGACGTTGGGGCAGATGTCATGTAACCCGGCTATCGGTGGTATCGGTAAGAGCCATCTGGTGAAGGAAGTAGACGCGCTGGGCGGTGCCATGGCGCGTGCGGCCGATCTGGCGGGTATCCAGTTCCGTATCCTCAACTCACGTAAAGGCCCGGCGGTGCGTGCGACGCGAGCTCAGGCAGACCGGGTGCTGTACAAGGCAGCGATTCGTTCGATTCTCGAGAACCAGCCCAACCTGCATGTTTTCCAGCAAGCGGCGGATGATCTGATTGTGCTGGGGGATACGGTTAGCGGTGTCGTCACCCAGAGCGGCATTCGTTTCTTCGCCCCCAGTGTGGTCCTGACAGCCGGTACCTTCCTCGGTGGCAAGATTCATATCGGGCTGGATAACCATGCCGGTGGCCGCGCCGGGGATCCGCCGTCCATCGCCCTCGCCGACCGCTTGCGTGAATTGCCACTGCGCGTGGATCGCCTGAAGACCGGCACGCCGCCGCGCATCGATGCGCGCTCGGTTGATTTTGCCGTCATGCAGCCGCAGCCGGGTGACACGCCCTTGCCGGTGTTTTCGTACATGGGATCGGTGGCTCCGCACCCGCAGCAGGTCAATTGCTACATCACCCATACCAATGAACAGACCCATGACATCATCCGTGGCGGGCTCGATCGTTCGCCGATGTACACTGGTGTGATCGAGGGGATTGGTCCACGTTATTGCCCGTCGATTGAAGACAAGATCCACCGCTTTGCCGACAAATTATCGCATCAGGTTTTTATCGAACCGGAAGGGCTGACCACCCACGAGTTGTACCCGAACGGCATCTCCACCAGCTTGCCGTTTGATGTGCAGCTGGCACTGGTGCGCTCGATCCGTGGTATGGAAAACGCGCATATCACGCGACCAGGTTACGCCATCGAATACGACTTTTTTGATCCCCGTGATTTGCATCATACCCTGGAGACGAAGCACATCCACGGCCTGTTTTTTGCCGGTCAGATCAACGGTACCACCGGTTACGAAGAGGCGGCGGCACAGGGTTTGTTGGCAGGATTGAATGCGGCGCGCAAGGCCAAAGGTTTGCCGGGCTGGTACCCGCAACGCGACGAAGCCTATCTCGGCGTGATGGTGGATGACTTGATTTCGATGGGCACGCGTGAGCCGTATCGCATGTTTACCAGCCGCGCGGAGTACCGCTTATTGCTGCGTGAAGACAATGCTGATTTGCGTTTGACC
>CAZMXB010000376.1:0-4650 GCA_964569855.1 uncultured Rhodoferax sp. | reverse complement strand
CATGAGCATGAGTGATCCCATCGCCGACTTGTTGACACGCATTCGCAACGCACAAATGGTGGCAAAAACCACCGTAACCGTGCCTTCTTCCAAAGTGAAGGTTGCGATTGTCCAGGTGTTGAAAGACGAAGGCTACATCGACAACTTCAAGGTATCCACTGCGGACGGCAAGTCCGAACTGGAAATCGCCTTGAAGTACTACGCAGGCAAACCCGTGATTGAGCGCATTGAGCGCGTCAGTCGTCCTGGTTTGCGTGTCTATCGCGGCAGCGATGCAATTCCCCAGGTCCAAAACGGGCTTGGCGTTGCCATCGTGACTACGCCCCAGGGCGTGATGACAGATCGCAAAGCGCGCTCTACCGGTGTCGGTGGCGAAGTTTTGTGCTACGTCGTTTAACCCTACATTGAGGAGAATTACAAAATGTCCCGTGTAGGTAAACTTCCCGTCACCATCCCCGCAGGTGTGGACGTGTCGATCAAAGACACCCAAATCAGCGTCAAGGGTACTGGTGGCACTTTGCATCTGACACTCAATTCACTGGTAACAGTGGTGAGCGACGCTGGCAAGCTGAGTTTCAAGGCAGCCAACGAATCCCGTGAAGCCGATGCCATGTCCGGCACCATGCGCCAACTGGTGAATAACATGGTGGTCGGTGTGACCAAAGGCTTCGAGAAGAAATTGAACCTGGTTGGCGTGGGCTACAAAGCCCAGGCAACTGGCGCCAAGCTGAATCTTGCTGTTGGTTACTCGCATCCGGTCAACTTCGACATGCCGGCTGGTATCTCGGTTGCGACCCCGACGCCAACAGAGATTTTGATCAAAGGCGCTGACCGCCAACGGGTGGGTCAGATCGCCGCTGAAGTTCGTGCTGTTCGTCCACCCGAGCCCTACAAGGGTAAGGGTATTCGCTATGCGGATGAGAAGATCACGATCAAAGAAACCAAGAAGAAATAAGGAGCTGCAACATGTTGACCAAAAAAGAGCAGCGTCTTCGCAGGGCCCGTCAGACCCGCATCCGCATTGCCACACAAGGCGTTGCACGACTGACAGTCAATCGTACCAACCTGCACATCTACGCCAGCGTAATCTCTGGCGACGGTGGCAAGGTGCTGGCTGCAGCTTCTACGGCCGAACTCGAAGTTCGCAAGGCCTTGGGTGCAGCGGGCAAGGGTGGCAATGTTGCCGCGGCCCAAATCATTGGCAAACGCCTGGCTGAAAAAGCCAAGGCAGCCGGTGTCGAAAAAGTCGCCTTTGATCGTTCAGGGTTTGCGTACCACGGCCGCGTCAAAGCGTTGGCTGATGCGGCACGCGAAGCTGGCTTGCAGTTCTAAGCAGATCGGAATACAGAATGGCTAAAGTTCAAGCGAAGATGCAGGGTAAGGCTGAAGGGCCTGAAGACGGCCTGCGCGAAAAGATGATCGCGATCAATCGCGTTACCAAAGTGGTTAAGGGCGGCCGTATTCTCGGTTTTGCAGCTCTGACCGTTGTGGGTGACGGTGAAGGTCGCATTGGCATGGGCAAGGGAAAATCCAAGGAAGTTCCCGCTGCCGTGCAAAAGGCAATGGAAGAAGCCCGTCGTAACATGATCAAGGTATCGCTGAAGAATGGTTCCATTCACCACAAGGTGATGGGTCACCACGGCGCCGCCAATGTCATGATGGCTCCAGCACCCAAGGGTACTGGAATCATCGCCGGTGGTCCTATGCGCGCAGTGTTTGAGGTGATTGGTATTACGGATATCGTGGCAAAGAGCCATGGCTCCTCCAATCCCTACAACATGGTTCGTGCCACTTTGGATGCACTGTCGGTTTCGACAACGCCATCCGAAGTTGCGGCCAAGCGTGGCAAGACCGTTGAAGAACTCTTCGTCTGAAAGCGGACTTCAAAATGACAACACAACAAACCGTAAAAATCCAGTTGGTGCGTAGCCCGATTGGAACCAAAGAGTCCCATCGCGCCACCGTGCGTGGCTTGGGCTTGCGCAAAATTCGCAGCACCAGCGAGCTGGTGGATACACCCGAAGTTCGCGGCATGATTAACAAGATCAGCTACCTGGTCAAGGTGCTTTAAGAGGTTGATGATGGAACTCAATAGCATTAAGCCCGCCGATGGTGCGAAGCACTACAAGCGTCGTGTCGGTCGCGGTATCGGATCCGGCATCGGCAAGACCGCAGGTCGCGGTCACAAGGGTCAAAAGTCCCGTGCCGGCGGCTACCACAAAGTTGGTTTTGAAGGCGGTCAGATGCCCATGCATCGCCGTTTGCCCAAGCGCGGTTTCAAGTCACATCTGCTCCAGTTCAACGCTGAGATCACGCTGACTACACTGGAAGTTTTGGGCATGGCTGAAGTCGATTTGCTGACGCTCAAGCAAGAAAAGCTCGTGGGCCAGATGGCAAAAGCGGTCAAGGTTATCAATACCGGCGCACTCACCAAATCGGTGAAGCTCAATGGCATCGGTGCTTCTGCTGGTGCCAAGGCAGCCATTGAAGCCGCTGGTGGCAGCGTTGCTTGATTCAAAAGCCGAGAAACTCTAAGTGGTAACTAACGCAGCTCAAACAGCAAAGACAGACAAGTTTGGTGACTTGCGTCGCCGTCTTGTGTTTTTGTTACTCGCGCTCGTCGTGTACCGCGTTGGCGCGCACATACCGGTGCCGGGCATCGACCCAACGCAGCTGCAGCAGTTGTTCAAAGGCCAGCAGGGCGGAATTCTGAGCCTATTTAACATGTTCTCGGGCGGAGCGCTGTCGCGGTTCACGATTTTTGCGCTGGGGATCATGCCGTACATCTCGGCATCGATCATCATGCAACTGTTGACCTACGTGCTGCCAACCTTCGAGCAATTGAAAAAAGAAGGTGAAGGCGGTCGTCGCAAGATCACGCAGTACACTCGTTACGGCACTTTGGGCTTGGCGTTGTTTCAGTCGTTGGGTATAGCCTTGGCGCTTGAATCGTCGGCCGGACTTGTGATTGCCCCCGGTTTTGGTTTTCGGATGACGTCTGTAGTCACTTTGACGGCAGGAACGATGTTTTTGATGTGGTTGGGGGAGCAAATTACGGAGCGCGGGCTGGGCAACGGTATCTCTATCTTGATTTTCGGCGGAATCGCCGCTGGTTTGCCAAACGCTATTGGTGGTTTGCTTGAGTTGGTCCGAACCGGTGCAATGAGTATTATTGTTGCCTTGCTAGTGGTGGTGTTAGTTGCCGGAGTAACTTGGTTTGTGGTTTTTGTAGAGCGTGGTCAGCGCAAGATTCTGGTGAATTACGCCAGGAGACAGGTTGGAAACAAGGTGTATGGTGGCCAGTCGTCGCATCTTCCCTTGAAACTCAATATGGCGGGTGTGATCCCCCCCATTTTTGCTTCTTCCATCATTTTGTTGCCTGCAACGATCGCAAACTGGTTTAGCACTGGTGATTCGATGCGGTGGCTCAAGGATATATCCAGCACGTTAAGCCCAGGACAGCCGGTTTATGTCATGTTGTACGCAGCGGCGATTGTCTTCTTTTGTTTCTTCTACACAGCATTGGTTTTCAATAGCCGTGAGACAGCAGATAACCTGAAGAAAAGCGGTGCATTCATTCCAGGGATTCGCCCTGGAGATCAAACTGCGAAGTACATTGATAAGATCTTGCTCCGCCTGACGCTTGCAGGGGCGATATACATCACTTTTGTATGTTTGTTACCTGAGTTTTTGATTCTTAAATACAACGTTCCGTTCTATTTTGGTGGAACTTCATTGTTGATTATTGTTGTGGTGACCATGGATTTCATGGCACAGGTCCAGAACTACATGATGTCCCAGCAATACGAATCGCTGCTGAAGAAGGCTAATTTCAAATCTTCTTGAGCGGCAGTGGATTCATATGTCGAAGGATGACGTAATTCAGATGCAGGGTGAGGTGGTAGAAAACCTTCCCAACGCGACATTTCGCGTCAAGCTGGAAAACGGGCATGTAGTGTTAGGGCATATCTCGGGGAAGATGCGGATGCATTACATCCGAATCCTGCCTGGAGATAAGGTAACTGTTGAATTGACCCCGTATGACTTGAGTCGTGCGCGGATCGTATTCAGAGCAAAGTAAATAGCGCATGTTCCGCGCGAATCGAAGTCGGAACGGGGCGAAGGGTTTTAGGAGAGAAATATGAAAGTTTCGGCTTCGGTCAAGAAAATTTGCCGCAACTGCAAAATCATCCGACGCAAAGGCGTTGTGCGCGTGATCTGTACAGATCCACGCCACAAGCAGCGCCAGGGTTAATTGCAAGAGTTTTAGAGGACGAAAATGGCACGTATCGCTGGCATCAATATTCCGCCGCAACAGCATTCCGAAATTGGCCTGACCGCCATTTTTGGCATCGGTCGCACTCGCGCTCGCAAAATTTGCGAAGCCTGTGGCATTGCATATTCCAAGAAGGTCAAGGATTTGACTGACTCTGATCTGGAAAAAATCCGTGATCAGATCGCTCAATTCACCATCGAAGGCGATTTGCGTCGTGAGACCACGATGAACATCAAGCGTTTGATGGACATCGGTTGCTACCGCGGCTTCCGTCATCGCCGCGGGCTGCCCGTGCGCGGTCAACGTACCCGCACGAACGCCCGTACTCGCAAGGGTCCGCGCAAGGGTGCAGCGGCTCTGAAGAAATAAGAGAT
>CAZMXB010000375.1:0-4652 GCA_964569855.1 uncultured Rhodoferax sp. | reverse complement strand
GGCTCACGAAAGAACTTTGGGTAACTCTGCACCAGTTCAGCCTGCAGTTCTGGGTTCATCGTATTGCCTTTCTGTGTGCTCGCGTTCAGAAATTGCGCCCGCAATGGGTATCTGTCCCCCAGGTCGGTTCGGTCTCGTTTGATTGTGGTCAGCAATGCGTCAAATTGTGTCGCGTCATACCGATTCATCTTCTGACGCGCACGTGCGACGCGATTTGGCGCAGGTCCTCGGATACTCCTGGTTGAAGTGCTCACCCAGGCTTCGGCGATTGCGACCAAACCAATTTCTCCCGCCCTTCATACAGCGACGCAAGACCACCATACTTCAAGAGGCGCACTACGATGATTCTGTTTCTCGACTTCGACGGTGTGCTCCATCCGCAATACGAAGGCCAACCAGTACCACTCGAAGTGGCGTTCTGTCACCTACCTCGCTTTGAGGCCAGCATGCGGGACTTTCCAAATGTGGAAATTGTCATCAGTTCAACCTGGCGCGAGCAATTCAGCCTCGATGTCCTTCGCGCGAAGTTCTCTCCCGATATTGCGGCCCGCATTACGGGAACCACACCGTTGGTGGCAGATGCCCTACCACCACATATGGTGGAAGTTCGGGAGTGGGAAATCGTTTCCTGGCTGCAACGCCACCACCGTCAAGGTGAGGAATGGATCGCGCTTGACGATTGCGCGTGGCAGTTCAAACACCATCGGGACCGGCTGGTTGCTTGCACCGGCTACATCGGGTTCGATTCCCGAGCGGAGTCCAAACTTCGGGCCGCACTCTCCGTGCCAGTCCCGACTACAAGGTAACGCCTTGCCAGCCACCAGCAACAGAAACGGTGGCGAAATCAGTCACTCCAGACACAAGACTTGCCTGTTACTCCCGGCACATAGCCTTGCGCTTGCAAGAAGGTAGTCAATTTCTTCAATGCCAATTCATCACCTTCGCGGCCGCAGGCAATATACCGGTCCGGCACCCGGACATTCATGCTCAACCACGATGCGGCTGGGACAGGACAGTCCCGTCCGAAATAGTAGAACTGTTTGGCAATCAGGACGTTCTTTCCATTTGTGTCCTTCAGAAGTTCACCTTCGTCGTGATTGTCATTTTCCAATTGCCGGAAGTTGCCCCGGTCGTCCAGGTGGTAAATGTTGTCTCCGCGTTCCTTCATCGTGTCGCCGCTGCCCAGGGGTACTGCCTTCTTGTCTTGAAAACGCAAATCATGAAAGTACGTATCCATCGGGAGAATTTCACCAATCTCCATCAGATAGATCAACCCTTGATGCGGAATCGTGAAGTCCAAAGCATGGCATTTCTTGACCAGGGCCTTGCTTGCGAAACCGGCCACCCAATCGCCCACTTTCTTGGTGCGCCTGATCTCCGCCATGCAGGTGGCCAATGTCAGATGTCCAAAAAAAGGATTGGGCGCGAAGCCGGAATCGTGGGTCATCAGATATGAATAAAGTCGAGGCATGTTTTCTCCCTGTCCGACTTAAATGTGCAACGTTATACGTCAACTTGTGACGCATCAATTTCTCTTCGCTGCGATGCTGACATCGAAGATCATCTCTGGCTTCTGCATTGAGTCTGGGCCAAATGCCCGGTGAGAGTGATCGAGCTAATGGCGCCGAATGTGTGTCTGTAGGTTAGCCTTACCCGGCGGTCAGCTCAGCGAATTTCAAATCAGCATAAAACCGCTGGTACAAGTTGAATGTTCGAAGCTCAATGGCCTTTTGAAATGCCAATGCACGCGTTTTTTCCCAAAACTTGTGATCGTGGTCTTTTATCGGTCCACAGAGAATCCACGCCTGTGTTTCGTCAGCTATATCGCCGCTTGTGAAGTTCGTAATTGCGCTGTCGCGTAAGACCCCGGTCGCGTCGCCGGCGTTCATCAGGTTCAGTTTTTCCGAGGGGGTTCGGTCGCCATCACTGCGGTTACGGCTGCTGTCCCATACACGCACGTTTCCAATGGCATTTCCAAGACGATAGTGTCCTTGATGGTCAGCATCCTTGACATGTTCAGCGTGAAAGTCAATCAGTCGGTTGGCTGCTCCTCCCCGCCAGTCACCCCAGTGGCTGTACGGGCAAATATGGTCAAAGTCATAGGGTGTGTCGTCCTCCATTCCGGGCTGGGCAGGAATGTCGACAAAACTATGGTGGATGTAGTCGCGCTGCAACCACAGCAAAAGTGTGTGGCTGTAGCCGCCGCCCAAGTTCCACCAGCGTCTGTACAACTCAACGGTCTGTTGTTGGCGTAACCGCTCGGACTCCGTCAGGCGTGCATCCGTCGGCGCAACAAAGCGGCGCCACCCACGCAACCCTCCAACCGTATCCGATGAGTAAACCATCATGGCAGTTTGTTCGTCTTCCTCGGAGATTCGAATCGGCAATACTTGTTGTTGAAGCAACTCCGTCGGACTGCGGATTGGCAATGCCAGTGTGCTTCTTGTCAGGTTTGTGAACAGCAATTGCTCAGGAAATTTTGCAAATTCCGTCTTGGCGACAATCTTGAAGCACTCTCTTGAGGCTTTTGTTGCATCGGGGACTGCGAGATGCCAGGACAGAAGAAAGCGGATCAACTCAAGGCGATTGGCTTGCAATGTTTCAAGCTTTGCAGACTGCAGTGTCTGCAACCAACAGAGAATGACTTCAAGAGCGGGAATTTGTACCAATGACAACGCGTGCAGAGGCAGACCTATGTCTGGCGAATGCCCGTCGCTGCCAACGTCGGTTTCACTATCACGTGGTCTATACGCAATGGTTTTAAGAACAGCTCGCAGGTTCGTTACAAAGTCGCCGTCAGAAGCGATTTGGGTATTGAATTCTTCCAAAAAGCTGCGCACCTCCTTACCTTGCGATGATGAAGCTTTGCCACCTCGCAGCAGGCGAGTAAATTGGGCTTTGTCCAATTTGGAGTGGTCCTTTTCCGGATCAAGTTTTGCTGCAGTAATGCGCACCGCAGACATCACCAAATTCGTTGCGGTGTAAATGGCAGCAATTTGCTGATTTCCGAGCTGTGTTTCAACCAGGCGATGACATTCAGGGTTGAGATGCTTGATGACCGAAAAGACATAGTCCGCCGACTTCAAATCTGTCCCGCCAGTGCCTATGCGTTTGAACAGGACGGCCAACGGTGGATCCTTTGCTTCATCCAATTCTTCGGCACGCATCAGCTCCTCGCGTACTTCAATAATGGGGAAGTGTTGCTGAAACAATTGCTTCAAGCCATTTGCCAAGGTACGAATTCGTCTTTCGAGCTTTGTGCGGTCAACATCTAGTGCTTCTCGAATCGCCTTTGCCCGCCTTTCCAGGTGGTCAATGATCGCCTGCCGCAGCGCAGAATCGTATTCGTCAAATGGTTTGGTTTTGCCCTTTATCAGTTCAATGCGTTCGGCCAGTCGTTTCTGAACCCCCTTGGCCTGGTCAACCACAGACAACAGAAACGTTGACTCGTTTTGGCGGTAACTTTCGATGAGCTCGCGCAAGTCCAATGCGAGCGTGCTGTGCCAGGGAGCGATGTCTTCATCGTGGACGATTTTGATGTCATGGACACCGGTGGTCCTGTCCGCATAGGCTGAGTTAGCCTGTCGCCGTTCTGCCAGTGCCATCCGCCGAATGCTCTCTCCACTAGGTCCGCCACGCTCATAGCCCATAGGACTACTTTCGCTTGTCAAGTGCAAGCGAAGGAGGTGATCATGGTTGTCGTCTTCGCCTAAGTCTACCCAAATGCGTCGCTGCATTTGCTTACCGACACTTGGCCAGGCGACCAACATTGCCAGCGTGCGTTGCTGTCCATCAATGAGGGAAAGCCCCCCGTTGGCGGGCAGAGGTACAAGTTTCCGGTCCAAAGGGCGGAAGAACTGCATACCGGAGGACGGCGGGATACAGCTTGCCATGAGTCCACCAAATGGCATGCCACGCAAGATGGTGTCCCATAGGTCTATTACTTGATGAGGCTTCCAGACAGATCCTCGTTGGATCATGGGCAAGACGACGACCCATTGCCCATCTTTTGTTTCTGTGCTTATGGCCCAGTCCAGCCAATCTGTCACCTTGACAACACGGATTCCGTTCTCAAAGAAATGTCCGACGTGAGAGTGGCTGTTGGTCATGAGACTCCTTTAAAGGTTGATTGATGATGTGCACCCATCGGGGGGTGTTCTAAGATCGAGAAAATTTGCACTAGGCCGCCTGTCGAATGACCTGGCTCACCGAACCCCCAAAACTATTGAGCCACCGCCCCAGCACATCAGTGTCTGCAACTGTAGCCGTGATCTCGTACCCATCAGGCAGTTCCTTGTGGGTCTGGTCCGCTGACAACGGGCACTCCAAAATATGCAACCCGTTAGCCTTGTCGATGCGAAAACAGAGGCGAATCATTGTGGGAGGGCCATCGCCGAATCCGATGTCGTCGTCCAACTGATGCAAGTCAAAGTCTTTCGGGCGATCAAACTGAAAGGTCAACGCGGTAGCGGACTTGATCCGGTGCAGCGCCAAGCTGCGGTTGTCGCTGTAGCCCTCGAAGCGGCAGGCCAAATACAGGCGCGGGCCTTGCTGAACCAGGCCCAGTGGCATCACGCGGTAGGCAGTTGCCTTCTTTACGTTGGCATTCTGATAAGTCACATCCAGCCAGCGGTTGTCATACAGGGCGTCGC
>CAZMXB010000374.1:0-4667 GCA_964569855.1 uncultured Rhodoferax sp. | reverse complement strand
CCAATTTCGGGTTATGTCTGAATTAACTGTTGAAAGAGCAGCCGCCAGCGCCTAAAGTGAATCTGTCGTCAGACGTGGAGGTGCAGCATGGTTCATGGCGGCTTTGTCAAACTTCTTGAGCAACTGTCATTGTTGACCCCGTCTCAGAGGGCACAGGTGAGAAGTGCCTTGGATGAACGCCCCAATGCCGCTGCTGTGGCCATTGCCAGTGTCGTCCCAAGACCCAACGTGTGCCCGCGCTGCCAGGCTGCAGGCGAACAACTGCGACCCTGGGGCCACAGCCATGGGCTGGCACGTATGCGCTGCCGCGCTTGCGGCAAGACCAGCAATGCGCTCACCGGCACGCCTTTGGCACACTTGCGCAAACGAGAACAATGGTTGCGCTATGGTCAGGCCTTGATTGAAGGTGTGAGCGTGCGTCAGGCGGCCCAAGGTTGCGGTGTGGATAAAAACACCGCGTTTCTCTGGCGCCATCGCTTTTTGCAGGCTGCGGCCACGCACCGCCCCGCGCATGAGGGCGGGATTGTCGAAGCCGACGAGACTTTCTTCCTGGAATCCTTCAAGGGGCAACGCAAGTTGCATCGACCGGCTCGCAAACGCGGCGGTGTAGGCCCCCACTGGGAGCACATTGCTGTGCTGGTGGTGCGCGACCGCAGCGGGCAAACCGCTGACTATCGGCTCGAAGGTATCGACGCAACCCACATCACGGCTGTACTGCGTCCCTTGGTGGACAAGGATGCCATTCTTTGCACGGATGGTGCCCGGGTTTATAAAACGGTGGCCCGCACCCTTGGGCTGACCCATAGAGCCATCAATGTCCAGCAGGGCATTCGGGTTGTCGACGGGGCGTTCCATATTCAAAACGTCAACGCTTACGACAGTCGCCTCAAGCAGTGGATGGGACGCTTTCATGGGGTGGCCACCAAGTACCTGGAGAACTACCTGGGCTGGCGGCGCATGCTCGAGCGTTACCGCCAAAGCATCTCTTCTACGGCTTGCCTGTGTGAAGCCTTGGGAAGATTCCAATCGCAACAGCTAATTCAGACATAGCCCAATTTCGTCAGCGAAATCCGCTCAGGATGGAGTTGACGCAGCATCCTCATCGGGTGCCTGTGTATGTTTGATGAAAACCTTGGCAGCCACAATGCCTACTTCGTAGAGTAAACACATTGGTACCAGCAGCGCCAACATGGAGACCGGGTCCGGCGGCGTGACCACACCAGCGACTGCAGCTGCGCCCACCACGAAGTAGGCGCGGAACGACTTGAGCTGATCCACGGTGACAATCCCCATGCGGGCCAGAATCACGACCGCAATCGGCACCTCAAAGGCCACGCCAAAGGCGATAAACATGGTGATGACAAAGTCCAGATAGGCTTCAATGTCCGGACTCACTGCCACCGATGCCGGAGCCATCTTCTGAATCGCTGGAAACGCTTGCCCAAATACGAAAAAGTAACAAAAGGCGGCCCCCGTATAAAACAGGAGCGTACTGGCGGCGACCAGAGGCATGACCAGCCGTTTTTCGTGTGTGTACAAACCTGGCGCAACAAAAGCCCACACTTGGTACAAAACCCAGGGCAGCGCCAGGCCAAAGGCCGCCAAAACCGAAACCTTGATCGGTACCAGGAACGGTGATACCACGCCCGTGGCAATCATGCGGGCACCTTCCGGCAGGGTTTTGACCAAAGGCATGGCCATCAGGTCATACAGGGCTGACGGCCCCGGGTAAATGACCAACACCAGGAATATGGCTGCAATGCCATAAACACTGTACAAAAGTCGATCGCGCAATTCGACCAAGTGCTGGACGAAAGGTTGCTCGGTACCGGCCAACTCGTCGGGAGGGGTTTTATTGGCGGCCATCAATGAACTTTAGGTGGACGAAACCGGGCAACCCGCGCTGCACCCGATAGCGCCTTGGTGCGCACGCCAGCACGCGCCTTGTACCAGTTGGGCATGGCACCCTGCTTCACGCGCCAGTGTTTGTTGGGGTGGCGGTATTGGGGCATGTCCGCGCCAGGGGCGTCAAATGCCGTCGGCGTGGCGGTCTGGGTTGCTTCGGCCCAGCTTTTTTCAAAGTCGCTGGCGTTGGTCTGTATGGTTTGCTCGACCTCGCGTGCCGCACTCTCCATCGTGTCCTTCATTTTTCGCAGTTCGTCAAGTTCCATGGATCGATTGACTTCCGCCTTGACCTCGGCCATATAGCTGCGCGCACGCCCCAACAAGGTGCCAGCCATGCGTGCGACGCCCGGCAAGCGTTCAGGCCCTATCACCACCAGCGCAATGGCGCCGATGATGGCCAGCTTGGTGACCCCGATATCAAGCATGCAGCAGCGCGGTTATCCAGCCGGAGCCACACTGGCCCACGCCTTCAGCTTTTGACTTTGGCTTCAACATCGATGGTGGACTTGGCGTCGGTCTTTTCCGTTGCAACCAGGGTGGGTGCCACTGCGTCGGCGGGTTTTTCAGGCGTGCTGCCCTCTTTCATGCCGTCTTTGAAACCCTTGACCGCGCCGCCGAGGTCGGAGCCAATGTTGCGCAACTTCTTGGTGCCGAAGATAACAATGATGATGACCAGAAAAATGATCAGGTGTGTCGTCGAAAAGCCCATGGCTGACTCCTTGGTTGTTGCCGTATTTTAGAGTAACGGTGTAAACGGACCGCCAGCGATACCGTCAATACCCTGATGGATCTAACCGCGTAACCAGGGCCGTGGTCCGCCCATCACATGGAAATGCAGGTGCTGGACCTCCTGCCCGCCTTCTGCACCGGTATTGGTCAGCAATCGGAACCCCCCGTGCGGGTACGGGTTGCAGCCCTCCTGCAACGCCAGTTTGGGAACCAGAGCCATCAAACGTCCCATCAAAGCAATATCGTCTGGTCCGACCTGGGCCATGGATGGAATATGGCGTTTGGGGATGATCAGAAAGTGCACCGGTGCCCAGGGGTGGATGTCATGGAAGGCGTAAAACTCGTCATCCTCGAACACCGTGCGTGACGGAATCTGTTTGGCCGCGATCTTGCAGAAAAGGCAGTTGGGATCATGCCCGCTCGTTGACTGGCTCATGCGGAAAACTCCATTGGCAAACCTTTGTTCATGGCAACCATGCCGCGCACAATGCGATACAGAAACCAGACCGAAATACACAACCAGGCGATCCAGCCTGGAAGCAGCAACAGCAGCCACAGCGGTGCGGTGACCAGGTACAACAAACCTGCAATTACCACGGAGCGGATGCGCCATCGAAAGTGTGAAGCCTGCCAGGTTCCGTCGGCATCGCTGCGCTTGACAAGATCCAGGGTCAAGGCCACCAGCAGCAGTACGGGTCCAAACTGTCCCCCCGGAACCAGTGCACCAATCGCCACAATCAGGTGCAGCACATAACTGATGGTGCCTACCGTATTGAGCCCCTGCAGTTTGGCGATCAAGGCCTGGTCCTGGTTTGCGATGTCGGTGTAGTCCTGGGTCACTTTGTGTCTCCTTCACGCGCCAGCACCTTGCGCATGGCTTTTTCTTCGATCCCGCTGGTGCCTTCGCGGCGCTCCAGTTCGGCCAGCACATCGGCCGGGCTCAGGTCGTAGTGTGCCAGCGCCACCATACAGTGGAACCACAGGTCGGCCACCTCACCCACCAGTTTGGCCTTGTCTCCCCCGTGGTCTGTGTCCTTGGCGGCCATGACCACTTCAGTGGCTTCTTCACCGATTTTCTTCAAAAAGGCATCCGGGCCTTTGGACAGCAGGCGTGCCACATAACTCGTTGTGGGGTCACCGCCGTTGCGCGGCTTGCGTGATTCCATCACGGCGGCCAGGCGCGCCAGCGCGTCGGAAGATTTTGGGATGGTCATATTATTCAGTTGGGGACCGAGCTGAAGGTCTGTCCCGCAAGGTTATTGGTTTAGTTGAGAACAGAGCTGAAGATCTGTCCCGCAATTTTATTTATATATGCTTTCAGGGTCTTTCAAGACCGGGTCAACACTTTTCCACTCGCCGTCCTTCAAAACACTGAAGAAACAGCTGTGGCGGCCGGTATGGCACGCAATGCCGGGCTCATGGCCCAACTGGGTGACCTTGAGCAGGATGACATCACTGTCGCAGTCCATGCGGATTTCGTGCACGGTTTGCACGTGGCCGGACTCTTCACCCTTGTACCAGAGCTTGTTGCGCGAGCGGCTGAAATACACCGCCCGGCCCAGCTCAGCCGTCTTCTGCAAGGCCTCGCGGTTCATCCAGGCGAACATCAGCACGTCGCCCGTACCGTGCTCCTGCGCGATGACAGGCACCAGACCTTTGGAATCCCAACGGATGTGTTTGATCCAGCTCACCGGGCTTGCTTCAGGCGTTGACATTTGCTATTCAATTTATAGCTGCTTGCGCAGGTTTTACGAGGGCTGAAGGCTGAAATGACCTACATCCTGACGGGAATACCGCGCTGGGCCATCAAGGTCTTGGCCTGGCCCACGGTGAACTCCCCATAGTGGAAGATGCTGGCGGCCAACACGGCGTCGGCGCCACCCTTGGTAATTCCATCGGCCAAATCATCCAGCGTGCCCACGCCGCCCGAAGCGATGACCGGGACACCCACCGCGTCGCTGACGGCGCGTGTCAGCGCCAGGTCGAAGCCGGATTTGGTGCCATCGCGGTCCATGCTGGTCAGCAAAATCTCG
>CAZMXB010000373.1:0-4687 GCA_964569855.1 uncultured Rhodoferax sp. | reverse complement strand
GCATTGAATTCAACAGGTTGCGTAATCACGATTCATTTCAAAGAATTATGATTGAATTCAATGGGTTTGGGTTTGAGTCAAAGGAGTTCTATTTGGGCATCCTTGGGGTCTAATAACGTCGAGGTAGACTGCCGAGAGTTGTACGCTCGAGGAAAGAAGAAAACAGAGAGGAAACAGGGCGCATTTATCAAAAATGAGTCCCCAGTGCTTCCCAGTAAACATAAGATTCTATTTTGTTTGTAGTCGCTAACTGTTTGGAGTTTGGTAATAATGGTGGGCCCAGTAGGACTTGAACCTACGACCAATCGATTATGAGTCGGGTTATTAAGGTGTATGCCGGTGTTAGTAGGCATCAGAAAACCCACTAAAACATAAGAAATTACTGGTATTTTTCCTTTCTGGATAACCCTTCTGAATTAGCGTATATTAGCTAAAAATGAGTCCCCAGTGCTTCCCGGCTTCTTATGGGCTCACAAAAAAGCCCCGACTGTGCGCCAACACAATCGAGGCCAGACCACAGCAACCTGTTAGGGGGATGCAATGGCCAAGCCTAAGAATACCGCAAAAGTGAACTTCACTGCCGGCAGGGTAGCAGGCCACGCTTGCCCAGCCGGGCAATCGGAAGCTTTTTTGTGGGACAGCAAGCAGCCGGGTTTAGGGCTCAGGGCTAGAGCGTCCGGCAGCAAGGCTTACATATTCCAGCGCCGGCTAAACAGGGAAACAGTGCGAATCACTATAGGTTCGCCCGATGACTGGGACATAGACGCAGCCCAAGCAGAAGCCGCCCGGCTTAGTGTCCTGATTGATAACGGAAACGACCCGCGACAGGAGGCCAAGAACAAGAAAGTTGCTAATACGGCAGCAAAAGCCGAAACCCAACGTGCCAGCGTGACCCTTGGGGCGGCATGGGAGGCCTACCTAAGGGCGAACTGGCAGCGCTGGGGTGAGCACCACCGAATAAATCACACGGGAGCCATGCAAGCGCCCGGCCAGCCGTACAAGCGAGGCAAAGGTCTAACAATAGCCGGCCCACTCTTCGCGCTCTATGGGGAAAGATTGGCCGGGCTAGATAGCAAGCGGATTGAGGGACTTTTGGTCACAGAAGTAACCAAGCGACCAACAGCTACTGCACAGTGCTACAGGATGCTGCGAGCCTTTCTGTCTTGGTGCGATGAACAGCCAGAATATCGAGGGCTTGCCAAGTCCAGCGAAGTGCTGACAAAGAGCGTTAAACGCTTGGTGCCGGCGACCAAAGCAAAGCAAACCGCGCTGCAAAAGGAACAGCTTGCCCTGTGGTTTGAAGCAGTGAAGCGCATAGGCAACCCTTCCCAGTCTGTCTACTTGCAAGCGCTGTTGCTGACTGGGGCGCGCCCGAATGAGATTAAAACCCTTTGCTGGCAAGACATAGACTTTAAGTGGCGTACCATGATTATCAGGGATAAGGTAGACGGCGAGCGCATCATCCCCTTGAGCCCATATCTGGCACAGCTGCTGCACTCACTGCCACGCCGCAATGAGTGGGTGTTTTCCAGTACAGACCAGAAAGCTGGCCACATTGCCGAAGCCAACCACGCACTGACTCGCGCCATGCAATCCGCCGGGCTGCCGCATATCACCCCCCACGACCTGCGCCGTAGCTTCGGAACATTGTCGGAATGGGTGGAGTGCCCAGTAGGTGTGGTAGCTCAGATACAGGGCCACAAGCCCAGCGCGCTAGCTGAGAAGCATTACCGCGTGCGTCCTATCGACTTGCTGAGAATGTGGCACACGAAAATAGAGGGATGGATTCTGGAGCAGGCAGGCATAGTGCAACCAGTCGAAACTCAACACCTAGGAATCAGGATTGCGTGATGGTGAAGAAAACGAAAACCAAAAAAGCTGCTGAAATTCAAACTGCAGAGAGCAGGATGGCGCGCATAAAAGAGGAATTTCTTGCAGTTGGCGAGCAGCTGACAGAAGTTGAACTTTATAGGGCAGCGATAATAGACATGGAAGAAGAATTAAAAAATGCCATAGCAAATGAGTTTCTGGAAAAACTGGAAAGCAAAAATTATCTATTCATCATGGGTATGGAGCGAATACCGGCAGAAGTGGTAGTTAGGGTATTAGCTATGGCTTCTGAAAAGGCGCTGAAAAACGCCCGAAGTGAGCATGCATCCAAAGGCGGGAAACAGAAATCAATTAACTCGAAAATCCCAGAAAAAAAAGAACAATTAAAAGAAATTTGGGCCAGTGGTAAATACTCAAGCCGTGACCTTTGTGCAGAAAAGGAGTGGGAAGCATTGAAATTTAAGGGATTTTCAACAGCAAGAAAGGCACTCAGGAACACGCCAGAACCACTTAGCCGCTGCTAAGCAGGGTGTATTCAGCATTTGGTCTGTAACATTCATATTTGTTTGGCCCTAAACAAACACAGGCCAATACGAATGAATAACGCAATCAAATCACTGACCACGATTAACGGCATTACCACAGAAGACTTAGCAAACGGTCTTGGAGGCAAGCCCGGCTCTATCCGGGTTCGCCTATGTGAAACTGGCTCCTACTACGGAATAAAGCCGCACAAGTTACCTAATGGCCGATTGTTATGGCCTGCAGATTCAGTGCAGCAGCTTATCGAGAAGGGGGCGCAGTAATGAAAAAGCGCCCTGCAAGTTTCCCCACAAGACGCCCCCTCGACACGGGCAATTCTACAGCATCACAACTTTTCCATCACGCACTACAACAGGCGGTGCTGCCATGCGCTGTCAGTTTGCTGGTAGCTGCCGTATTGGTGTGGGAGGCTTGTAAATGAAAAGCCGCACACCTGACAACCCAGAGCTAAATTGTGAACAGGGCGAATTGTTCGAGCGTGTATTTTGCGCATCTTTTCCACCGCCTGAGTGCCAAGCCCGCATTGCATTAGATGACATGCTGGCAGGAAAGCGACTAAGGCAATCTGACTGGCTACACATTGGATGGCGACTTGCTGCCGCAATTATGGAGCTTAAGTATTTAGGATGGGTAATGGACAGAAAACCCGTGAGAATAGTTGGCAGAAAGCGACCTATTACTGAGTACAGCTTGCCGCAGTGGGTACTTCGCGAGATTGCGAAATCTGGTGCGCACAATGGCTGATAAACGTAAGAAGCAGAAAGGCCGTGCCAGTATCGGAAGATACTTGGCGCTGCCCTATGCTGTGACAAGTAGCGATGATTTTAGAAGTTTATCCGGCAGCGAAACGAAAGCGCTATTGATGGTCGCCACGCAGTACAACGGCAGCAACAACGGCGACCTACAGGCAACACACGGACTGGCCAAGCAATGGGGTATTGGTTCACAGCAAACACTGAGCAAGTGCATACAGTCGCTGCTAGAGCGTCGCCTGATTATCAGAGCGCGCGAGGGCTACTTTCTAAATCCTGGCCGACGCTGTGCGTTGTACGCCGTTACATGGCAGGCAATCGACTATTGCGGGGGCAAGCTGGATATTGCTCCAACAAAAACACCGCCGCGCTGTTTTTCAATGGAGAAAAACAAAAAGCCCTCTACAGAAACTGTAGCCAGTCACTACGGAAACTGTAGCCATGACACGAAATAATCAGCACTGAAGATGGCCATGGATACAGATAACGTAGCCATAGCGACGGAAATAGCGAGCCTGTGGCTACAGAAACTGTAGACCTTTATAAGTTACCAAGGGTTTACGATTGGAATGCTCAAGAAAACAAGCAGCAAGCAATAGTAAAGCTGTTTACACAAAATTCAGGACATAGCCTATGTGGGTGAATTTTCTAGTTTACCTTGCAAGTAATTTTGCCTTTTGCTCATCATATTCTGCTGGGGTTACTGCTCCAGTGTCCAACAACTCTTTCAGTTGCTTCAGCTCGGTATATTTATTGCTCCCACTAGGTTTGCTCCCGCCATCTCGCAGCTCACCAATCATTACCCCTTGCACATCTGCGGCACGTCTCGCTATTTCGGGGTCGCCAGCTTTTAGGCACCGAAACTGTAAATCAGCATTTGGTGGGTGTTGCCCAAATGCACCTGCTTGAGTTGATATTGATTTTTCGACCATTACTAACCCTTGCTTTGTGCAGTAATTATCTGCGCGCTTATAAACTTTGGCGCGCACACCATCTGTTGAGAATCCAGTTCCACTAGATGTAACAGAATAAGTATCCGGGCCGGCCTTTACTACATTGCCCGTGCTGCACCCGGCCAATACTGAGCAGGCAGCAATAATAAATAGCGTAATGGCATGCGGTTGTTTCATGTTTAAACTCCGGTCTGTTGGTCAGTATCTTACAATCTGAGTTACCCAATAGATATTGAATTGAGGTTCCTAAATAGGAGTACCATGGGCTTCCACAATGACGTGGAATCAGGAGAAGGACATGAACAAAGTGATTTTGTTATTGGTATTGGGTGCTATGACAGGGGAAGCTGTGGCGCAGGCATCCCACAGCGTGAATGGTTACATCAAGAAGGACGGAACATACGTTGCCCCGCATCATGCAACCAATCCAGATGGTAACCCGAACAACAACTATACAAGCCAAGGGCATTACAACCCATACACGGGCAAGGAAGGAACCAAGCCTTATCAGCCATACACACCACCGCTGTATAACGATGGAAGCTCAAGCAGTCAATAAAAAGAGCGGCGAGACTGGGCGGGTTGCGCGGTAACGGCGTAGTCTCTCCC
>CAZMXB010000372.1:0-4743 GCA_964569855.1 uncultured Rhodoferax sp. | reverse complement strand
GCCCAGGGCAAGGAGCGCCTGGCGCAAGGCATCTGGATCATCATGTTCCCCGAAGGCACGCGCATTGCGCGCGGGCAAAAAGGCGTGTACGAAACCAGCGGCACGCGCCTGGCCGTGCAGACCGGCGCACCGGTGATTCCGATTGCCGTGACCTCGGCCAAATGCTGGCCGCGCAAGGCCTTTGTCAAGACACCGGGCATTGTGGATGTGTCCATCGGCAAGCCCATTCCCAGCGTCGGGCGCCACCACAAGGAGCTGATGCAGGAAGTGGAAGACTGGATCGAGGCGGAAATGCGCCGCCTGGACCCCGAGGCCTACCGCTGACCGTAGCTGCAACGCATCCCCATACCCATGCGCAGCTTTTTTCAATATACCTTGGACCTATTTGGGCCTCCAGCCCTCGTGGAACCAGCGCAGGACGCTACGGAAGTGATAGCAGCCACGAGTCCAGGCGTGGACCATGGAGTGGCCCAGGCGCTGAGCCAGGTCATTGCTCCCGCCAGTTACAGCCATCCGCAGGCCAACCGCCAACTGCACCTGGGTGACGCCGTGGTGGCGTATCTGTTCAAACGCGCCAAACGGCGCACCATTGGTTTTGTGGTCGGTCCCGACGGGCTGGTGGTGCGCGCACCGCGCTGGACCCCGGTGACCGAGGTGGAAGCCGCCCTGCGCGAAAAAGGCCCCTGGGTCACCCGCAAGCTCGATGAAGCACGCCAGCGCCAACAACGTCAACAGGCGGCGCAGGTCGAATGGACCGACGGCACCGTGGTGCCATTGTTCGGCTGCGATGTGCGGGTGGTGCTGGACCCGACCCACGCCTTTGGAGCCGTGGGCGCGCAGCTCGACAACGGTGCAACGCTGCGCGTGGGTCTGCCCACCACAGCAACACCCGAGCAGATCCGCGACGCCGTGCTGGCCTGGCTGATGCGCCAGGCGCGCCAGCATTTTGAGCAACGGCTGAACCACTTTGCCCCGTTGTTGCAGGTGCAGTGGCACAAGCTGAGTTTGAGTTCGGCCAGTACGCGCTGGGGCAGTGCCCGTGTCGACGGTTCCATTCGCCTGAACTGGCGCCTGATCCACCTGCGTCCGGCCGTCATCGACTATGTGGTGGCACACGAGCTCAGCCACTTGCGCGTGATGGACCATAGCGCCCGTTTCTGGGACACCGTGCGCAGCGTGGTGCCCGACTATGCCCACCTGCGCGGGCAGCTGCGTGATGACGCAATTCCGAAGTGGTAAACGTCACGGCCGGCGGTTAGACAAACAAGCAGTGCGCCGGGCGTGCGAATGCGGTATGGTTAGCTAAATTTTTTTTGCGAGGTTGCGCCATGGAGATTTTGAAATGGTTGGGCGTCGTCGTGCTGTCTCTGGTCGGCGGGTACTACGGGCACCAGTGGACCGGAAACTGGGCCGGCGCTGCTGCTGCCGCCGTTACCGTGGCGGCCGTGTTAAACGCGCTGATCAACGAGCAGTGGCTCATCGCCGTTGCGGGGGTCTTTTTCGGCTTTTACCTGATTTTTTTCGTCATTGGCCAGGAGGGAAGCCCGGTGGCGTTTCAGCCCCCGACTGCCAAGAGCCTTGGGGTTCGCAGTGGTGGGGAGGCGGCCCAGGCCGCCGGCACCGGTAGTGGAAATACACAGGCAGCCAAGGCCGGGGCCGGCGATGCGGCCCCGCGAAAGGCAGAATCGGCTGGCCCGGACTCGCGCTCTGGCCCGGTCGTCAAAGACTGCCCCCAGTGTCCAGAACTGGTGGTAGTGCCGGCCGGCCAGTTTGCCATGGGCAGTCCGGTGCCCAAGAGTCAGGGCGCATCCGACGCAGCGATGGAAGATCCTGTCGACGTGCGCGAAACACCACAGCACCGTGTCACCGTACGCAGTTTTGCAGCCGGACGTTATGCGGTGACTCGCGCGGAGTTTGCCGCCTTTGTACTGGCCACCCAGTACCAGACCGAAGCCGAGCGCGACGGTGGGTGTTTCGCCTGGACGGCGGGCAAATGGGAAAACAACCCCAAACTCAACTGGCGGGATGTTGGCTTCCCGCAGGCAGACAACCACCCGGTGGTGTGTGTCAGCTGGAATGACGCCCAGGCCTACACCAAGTGGTTAAGTACCACCACCCGCAAGAGCTACCGCCTGCTGAGTGAGGCCGAGCGGGAATACGCCACACGCGCCGGCAGTGCGTTTGCGTTCTGGTGGGGGGAGAGCCTGTCTTCCGATCGGGCCAATTACGACACGACGGCACCAGGCTTTCGGGGCAGTCGCAAGGGTGATTGGCGGCGTGCGACGGTGTCGGTTGACCAG
Source organism: uncultured Rhodoferax sp. (assembly GCA_964569855.1). Taxonomy (GTDB): domain Bacteria; phylum Pseudomonadota; class Gammaproteobacteria; order Burkholderiales; family Burkholderiaceae_C; genus Allorhodoferax. The sequence continues at coordinate 2,443 of CAZMXB010000372.1, read as the reverse complement.
TTTGAGGCCAATTCGTTTGGTCTGTACAACGTGCACGGCAACGTGTGGGAATGGGTTCAGGATTGCCAGCACGAGACCTACACCGGAGCACCGGTGGACGGCAGTGCGTGGACCAGTCGCTGCAGCGGCAACGGGCGTGTGCTGCGGGGCGGTGCGTGGGTGGGTGACCCGGCCGGTCTGCGCTCAACCAGCCGTGGCTGGTTTTCGCCAGGCTTTCGGTTCCATGCGGGTGGTTTTCGCGTAGCCAGACCGGTCTGACGGTAAGGCCAGCGCTTTGCCAGGCTATTGGGTTGCAAACCGATAGATACCCAACGCATCGACGTTGCGCGTGAGCGTCCCGTCGTACCACAGCGCATGCAAATGCGCCACCGCTTCTCCCATGGCAAAAGTGGTCTGGTGCAGGTCCATGGGGCGCTTGAACAACACCGGCAGAATGTCGGCCGCGCTACAGGCGCGCTCCAGGCAGGCCTGCCGGACCTCGGCCAGGCGGTCGCGGTGGTGGTCGTGCAATTGCTGGATGCGGGTGTGCAAACCGGTGAATGGTTTACCGTGTGAGGGCAAGACCAGGGTGTCTTCGGGCAGGCTTCGGAACTTGTCGATGGACTCCAGAAACAGCGCCAGCGCATTGGCCTCGGGCTCTTGCTCATAGACACTGACATTGGTGGAGATGCGCGGCAGCATCATGTCGCCGCCGATGAGAATCTTCAGTTCATCACAGTACAGCGCGATGTGCTCTGGCGCATGGCCGTAACCGCTGATGCAGCGCCACGCCCGCCCGCCGATGGTCAGACACATGCCATCCATCAATCGGCGGTACTGTGACGGTACCGAGGGCACCAGGGACGGAAAATACCCGGTGCGGGCCCTGATCTGCTCCACGTCTTCGGGGCGGTTCAAACCATGGGCTGCAAAATAGGCCGCCGCCCGGTCACCGCCGAAACCGGTGGGTCCCATGCAACCCATGCGCGCCACGTGGTAGTCGGTGGCGCTGATCCACAACCGGCATTCGCCATGAGCCGCCGCGCCGGTACCGTTGCTCCATCGCTCGCACAACCAGGCGGCAAGGCCAATGTGGTCCGGATGCATGTGGGTGACGATGACCCGCAGGACAGGCAGACCTTGCAGTTCATTGGCAAAAATGGATTCCCACTGGGCCTTGGCCTCGTCGCGGTGGATACAGCAGTCCACAATGCTCCATCCCTCCACGCCACCAATGCAATCGCGCAGCAGCCACAGGTTGATGTGGTTCAACGCAAAGGGCAGGGACATGCGTATCCATTTCACGCCGGGAGCAACATCCAGCGTGCCGCCGCCCGGGGGCAAGGCGTCGCCCAGCGGGTAATGGAGCTGCATTTCCAGTTCGTTCATGGGTCGCCTTTTTATTACATAATTGACGTTTACGTAAACGTCAACACAACGGGCATTCTAGGCGGCGTCTTTTGGCGGATCTGTCTCCCTTGTTCACACCATTCATGAGTACCACTTACAGCATTGGAGATCTGGCGCGGGAGTTCGACCTGACCACGCGCGCCATCCGGTTTTACGAAGACCTGGGGCTGCTGGAGCCGCAGCGGATGGGGCCAGGAGGGCGCAACCGTGTCTACAGCGGCCGTGACCGTACCCGATTGAAACTGACACTGCGTGCCAAGCGGCTGGGACTGTCGCTCACCGAGGCCAAGGAAATCATCGAGATGTATGACAGCCCGCGTGACACCGGCGCGCAGCTGCAGAAATTTCTGGACGTGCTGGCGGCGCACCGCAAGGAGCTTGAGTCGCAGATGACGGACCTGCAAGCCAATCTGGACGAACTCAAGGCCCACGAAAAAGAGGCGCGCGCGCTGCTGGCCAAAGCCACCAGGCCGGCTGCCAAACGCGCCACGGCCTGAACCTTTCAGACCCCTATTCAACCCATTACTCAACAGGAGACAAATAATCATGAACAACCTGCCCGGACTGAACTTCCAACTCGGCGAAGACATTGACGCGCTGCGCGACGCGGTGCGCGAGTTTGCCCAGGCCGAGATCGCGCCCCGCGCGGCCGAGATCGACAGGAACGACCAGTTCCCTATGGACCTGTGGCGCAAGATGGGCGACCTGGGCGTGCTCGGTATTACCGTGGGAGAGGAATACGGTGGCGCCAACATGGGCTACCTGGCCCACATGATTGCCATGGAAGAAATCTCCCGCGCGTCTGCATCCGTGGGCCTGAGCTACGGCGCACACAGCAACCTGTGCGTCAACCAGATCAAGCGCAACGGCACGGACGCACAGCGCGCCAAATACCTGCCCAAGCTGATCAGCGGTGAACACGTGGGTGCGCTGGCCATGAGCGAGCCGGGCGCTGGCTCCGATGTGCTGAGCATGAAGTTGAAAGCCGAAGACAAGGGTGGCTACTACCTGCTCAACGGCAACAAGATGTGGATCACCAACGGCCCCGACGCCG
>CAZMXB010000371.1:0-4754 GCA_964569855.1 uncultured Rhodoferax sp. | reverse complement strand
TATCATCGGGGACGTTCCGCACAAAGTCCTGGGGGTGCCTAGGCTCCCAATGTTCCGGGCACACCCAATACCCTTGCCAGTGCTTTTTCATGGTGGAGCCCTTGCGCTTCCGCCCGCATTGGTAACATTGTACGTTCCAATCACCTAATTGTAAATAGTCTGCGCGTCCCATGTTACTTCTCCTCTTTATTCATCTCGTGGAGCAACGGGCCGATCAATGGGACGTAGCGGTCTGAGTCCTTGTTCTGCGTGAGGATGTCATCCCATACCTTGAACGGAGGTGCGATTGTTCCGGCTACGGCTTGGATAGGTTTTCCTTGACGCGCCTGCTCCACCACGTACCGAGACCAGCCCATTGTCTTCAGGAAGTTCTCTGGCACGTCCGTAAGTTCGAACTCATCCTCCTTCCCCAGCAGCCAATTCCGAACCGCTTCAGTCGTGGCACCGGCAGTCCCGAGTGTAACCACGAGCTTGGTCAGGTTAGTGGCACCCTTACGCACGTTGCCCTTCGCCACATCTTGCAACGCGTCACGGCGAACAAGATCCATCTGCTTGAGCATGTAGGTCTTGAGCATATACATGACGCGGCCATTGGGGTTGTCCAGGTACTTCTTCGGCACCTCCAGCTTGGAGATCGGCTGGAATCGCGACAACTCCGCAAAGAGGTAGAGGCGAACTTCTGGGGTAAGTTCCCCTGCCTTAAGCCCCTCCACGAGCTTGCCAAAGTCTGGGCCAAAGGCTTCCCCATAGCGAGCGTAGAGATCCCCTACGCCCTTCGGCGATGCGACTTGGCGGGTAGCCTTATTAAGCGCCGTGTTGATAACCACGGTCTTACCAAACTGGTCCACCGCAGAGAATCCCGTGACCTTGAAGATCTTGTCGAGGAACTTCGCTGTGGAAACCTCATGCCCGGCAATCTTCATCGGCTCTACGCTGCCTGAAGCCATCTCTTGGGAAATGTGATCCACCAAGCCAAGATCTTTCACCCCGGCCTTCTTCCGACCAGCGGCTAGCTGCACGACTGTTTGAATCGTGGGCATCATCCCATAGGCGTAAGCGGCCATCCCGGCATCACCCAACTGCACCATGCTGGAGAATACGTTCCCAAGCAGCGCAGCGTTGGTGAGGTTCTGATACCCCTTGAGGGCAGACACGGGGGAGCGTTCCCCTGGACCAAAGCGTGATTGCAAGACTGCTCGAATATCCTCAGCCTTCTTCGCATCAAGCTTCCCTTCAGCAATACCCTTCTCCACCAGCTCCCCGATCGAGGCACCCAGGTTGAAACGACCCGTATCCGGATCCTTGACCATATCCTTCCCGAAGAAGCGAGCACGTTCCTTCGCCTTCACCGCTTGGTTCGCATACCGCACCAGGGCATCGTCGGAGGACGCATAGAACTTGGCCATCGCGGGGGTAACCTGTTCAATCACACGGGCTTTCGTAAACCCAGGCTTTCCAGAGCCCACACCACCTCGGCCTGCAAGATATGCGTTCACGACCTGCGAGCGCTCCAGCTCATCCAGGCCTTGGCCAGAGGCTTTCAAGGACTTCTTCTCCGCATCCTGCAGGGCTTTCTCCAACCCTTTTTTCTGCTGCGCGCCCAGGCTGTCAAGCAAACCTTCCAGGTCCTTCACCACACGGGGGAAGTAGTTCGGCAGTGTTCCCTTGATAACGCCCAGCTCCTTAAGCTCCTTCCCGCTCTCCTTCAAGAACGTCTGGACTTTGTCCCAGCTTTCCAGAGCCTTCGGATCCCCCAGAGCCTTGATGACCGCAGTCACTGAACGGAGGTCCCCGTTCTTCAGCGCCAGATCAACGGCCTGACCCTCAAGCTTAGGCAAACCCCGCACCGCCTCTACGAAGGGGTTAATCTCCTCCAGCACCCGATGGGTTTCTGTAAGCACCCGACGCTCATGATCCACTGCCCGAAGCCAGACGCGCTCATCCGCATTCTTGAGTGTGGTGGACACAAGCCCCAGGGCCTCGTTGAGTTGCTTCGCAGCACCTTCCGCGGAATGACGTACAGCTGGGGATTTGGAATGGGCCAGCACGCCCAAGCCGAGAAGAGCTGCTGCCCCCAAGGCGTTACCCGCTGCGCTATCTTCCTTCGACAGGAAGGTCACAGCCGCAACGCCCAGACCAACAGCCCCTACCTTAGTCAACAGATCCTGATCCACCTTACCGAACATAGCGGAACGCCCACCACCCTCACGCAGAGGGGTGACGGGCTTTGTTCGCTGCATTAGGTCGGACTGCACCTCGGTAACGTGCCGGGTATTATTTTGGTGAAATACCCGGGTGTGTCCGAAATACCTCGGGTCCTCGAAGTGGTTGTCATAGGACAGTTCCATATGCTCAGGCAACTGCCAAACGTGTGTAGCAGCGGAGTCTGTGTTTGCCACAAGGGGGGAGTCATCCGTAAAGCCGTCAGCACTCTCCCAGCCGTTGTGTTGCTCCGCCGTCCGCTTGGACACGCGCCCAATCCGGTCCAGGCCAAAATCCGAATACTCTTCATCCACCTTTTTGCCGAGTGAATAATCCCCTGTTTCCAGACGCACTTGTTGCATCAAGGCTTTTGCGGAAACGGTATCCCCTGGCGTATTGTCCAGCACATTCTGCAGGGCATTCCGTTCGGCCTCAGCCACGTCGGAGCGTTTCATCTGCTCTTCAACCAGCCGCTTGGGGAACTCCGTCCGATTCTGAGGGAGGCGCTCAAGGGTCCTTAGTGTATGCTGTTCCTGCGCTAGTAGTGGGCCGAGCGCTGGCACGATGTTCTCGAGGGCATCACGACCAGCCCCACGATCTACCCCACCGAGTTGGCTTTGTGGGATGCGTGGTTGGTTTGGGTTAGTCGGAGCCTGTGCCTCAAGCTGGGGCGCACCACCCTCTTGCACGGGGAAACCAACGTCGGGTTTCTTCCCCTCGGTCATAATCATGTCACCCGAGGCCCCTTGCATAACCTCCCGGCGGCGAGCCATGATCGCATCCATTTGCCCGGCAACGTCAAGGTTCTTATGCTTGCGGATCGTACGCTCAACCTCCGCTTTGGAAGCACCACGCAAGATCAAGTCATGGGCAATGTTGAAGGTCTTAATGTCTTTATCGGCCTGAGCATAACCGTCAATCACGTCTTTGCCCGTCTGGGGAGTGACGGGATCAGCCTTACCCTCAGGCGTCTTATTGTACTTGTTGATGATATCCTCAGCCGTGGCACGAGAGGACTTTCCCGCAGCCATATCAGCATCAGGCAGAGGCTTGTTCTTTTTCAGATAAGAGGCGAGTTTTTGTGCACCCTTCACCGTACCCTTGGCAGCAGCGCCGCCAGCCACTGTGCTAACCACATCGGTGATGAAGCCTACGTCATCAGCATTAACCGCACCATTCGTCTTGTGCTCAACGTACTGACCCCCCTTGTCGACGTACTTCTGCACAGCACCCATCGCGCGGGCTACGTGACTTTCGCCCAGCTTTTCATCCAGCTTCTTCGCCCCGAACAATTGCTTGATCGGGTTAGCCAGATACATCTTTTGAGCGTCCTCCATAAAGAACTCCCCACCCATCTTGGCAGCGGAGGAAATGTCTTTATGGGTCCGGCCTTGCATAGCACCACCCACGTAGGTAGCCCCTCGCACGGCCATGCTACCGATGAAGGCAGGGGCACTCAACACCATATCGGCCACGTCAATCACGTCTTTGCCGAACTTCTTCAACCCCTTGATACCGGCAGCATTAGACTCCTCCTGTGTCATAGGACGTTTCCCAGCAGGCTTACCTTGAGGAACTGCTGGAGCGGGTGAGTCGATTTGGTCCCACGTCAGGGCAGATGTGCCAGCACTACCACCCCCTGCTGGGGCGGATTCGATTTGATCCCAGGTTAGTTCAGGCATAGCGCCTCCTTATTTGGGGTTGTATTGCTTCACGACACCCTTGGAGTCGCGGTAGAATTTGCCAGGGATAAGTTCGCGCACCGTAGCAGGCATCGGCAGGGCAGTCTTCTCCGCACTCCCCGCGCCCGCATAGGTTGTCTTATCCTTACGGAACAGGCGAGACTCAGACTTAATGTTATCTGCGTTCTGCTGCACGGCTCCGTATACAGCGGACTTCATGTCCACACCAGGGTTACGGCCCATAGCAACCTGTGCATCAGAGGCAGCGTCCAGTGCGTATTGCCTCACCTGATCCTTGCTGAGGTCAGGGAACATCTGCTTCACCACCGCCTCAGCGTGATTCCGCATAGCGGGGGGAGGGACCACAGCCCCCTTACCCTTAACCCCACCCCCGTCCTTCGCAAGGCGGGCTTCCCTTGTAGCAGCCTGGTCAACACGCTGCTGCGCAATATCAGCACGAATGCGTGCGGTGGCCGCTGCTTGGCGCCCCCGGGCTTCCCGCTCAGAGACTTCCCTGTCACGGAGGTCGAGTTGCCGTTGACGGGCGTCCAGCATCCCACGATCCTTCTGCGTCATCACGGCGCGATTGAGCTGCTCTACCAGCAAGGGGGAGTAGGTCTTGTAGGCAACGGGAACCTTCTCACCCGTCATCGCCTCATAACCTTCCACGGCCTTGTCCAGTGTGGGTTGGTCCTTCACCTCACCCAGGGCGGATTGTAACCAATTGATCTGTTGCTGCTGCTGTTGGTCCCGAAGCTTCGCCTGCTCGAGTTCAAGCTTCTCCTGGCGCTCCTGTCTGGTGCGAGCTTGCTCTACCTTATCCAGCATCGTGGAGGCTAGTTTAAGCTTACCACTCTGCGCCAGGGCAGA
>CAZMXB010000370.1:0-4798 GCA_964569855.1 uncultured Rhodoferax sp. | reverse complement strand
CGGCGAGGAGGTGAGTAACAACGCGATCGAGGTTTACATCCACCGCCTGCGTAAAAAGATCGAAAAAGGACCCATCCGTATTGCGACGGTACGCGGGCTTGGCTATTGCCTGGAAAAAATTCCCAACTGAGAATGTGGCCGCGCCGCTTGAGTTCTCCCTGACCCTGTGAAGATCTTCCAGCGCGAGCAACGCAGCCTGTTCGGGGAAATCCTCGACTGGATGCTGACGCCGTTGCTGCTGCTGTGGCCGGTGAGTCTGGTCCTGACCTGGCTGGTGGCACAGGGCATCGCCGGCAAGCCATTTGACCGGGCGCTGGAATACAACGTCGCAGCCCTGGCTCAGCTAATTACGGTCAACCAGAACAAAGCCCAATTTGTACTGCCCTTGCCCGCACGGGAACTCCTGCGGGCCGACGACACCGACATGGTCTATTACCAGGTGCTAGGAACATCGGGTGAATACCTCAACGGGGAGAAGGGCCTGCCATTGCCCCCCGAAGACGAAAGGCTTGCGGCAGGTGAAGTCCGTATCCGTGATGACGAGTTCCGCGGTATGGCAATCAAGGTCGCCTACACCTGGGTCAAACTGGATGTACCCAACGGCAAACCGGCGCTGGTGCAGGTGGCGGAGACCATGGACAAGCGCGCCCTGCTCGCCACCGAGATCGTCAAGGGCGTCATGTTGCCGCAGTTTGTCATATTGCCGCTGGCGGTGTTGCTGGTCTGGCTGGCATTGGTGCAGGCCATCAAACCCCTGAATCACCTGGAAGAACGCATCCGGGCGCGCAGCCCCGATGACCTCAGCCCATTGGACGCGCAGGCCGTGCCGATTGAGGTGGTGCCGCTGGTGTCGTCCGTCAACGATTTGCTGATGCGCCTGAAAGATTCCATCGCTACGCAAAAGCGATTTCTGGCGGATGCCGCGCATCAGCTCAAAACGCCGCTGGCCGGACTGCGCATGCAGGCCGACCTGGCGCAACGGGAAGGCGCCAACGCCGAAGATCTGAAACAGTCCTTGCGACAGATCGGCCGTTCCAGCATCCGCGCCACCCACACCGTCAACCAATTGCTGGCCCTGGCCCGCGCCGAGAGCAGCGGCACCGCCATGAGCCAGCAGCCATGCAACCTGGTGCGTCTCACTATGGATGTGATCCGTGATTGCGTGCCCCGGGCCATGGACAAACACATAGATATTGGCTACGAAGGTGCAGAGCAGGGTAGCGAAGATACCGTCTTGATGGGCAACCCGACCTTGCTCAAGGAAATGGTGCGCAACCTGATGGACAACGCCATCAACTACACGCCATCCAATGCGGACAAGCCCGGGATGATTACCGCACGCATCCTGAAAGACCCCTTCAGCAAAGTGCTGGTGCTACAGGTGGAAGACTCAGGGCCAGGCATCCCTGCCGTTGAACGGGAACTGGTGTTTCAGCCTTTCTACCGGGTTCTGGGGACCGAGGCGGACGGCTCTGGCCTGGGCCTGCCCATTGTGCTGGAGATCGCACGGCAACACTTTGCCAGTGTCAGCATCGAAGACAGCCGACCGGGCCAGTCGCCACCGGGAACCTGCTTTACCGTTCGTTTTGCACATTCTGATTGAGCGCCGTCCGAGCACTGCCATCAGCCGCAGGCTTTCAAGGTACGACCTGCCAAAGCCGGTTTGAGGTCGTTCAGACGGCGCTTCATGTCCTGCGTCAACGCCGGCAGCTTGAGCAGGGTTTGTTGTCCTTCGCCACGTTCCTGCACTACCCTTGCTGTGCGAATACCCCGTAAGTTCAAGCGCGCCAATTCGGCCTGTGCGGCCGACTGGCTGTCAAAGCCGCCCAATGACAGCCCGATTTCCAGATCTGCATTGTTCAGGCTTTGCGGTACCAGGCGCATGGCCGCAAGTTCCTCACGCTTTTTGGCCAACCCCTCGGCGTTGGCAAACTTTCCCATGTAGACAATCCAGCGCGCAGGCACGGTGCTCGCCTGCAATTGCCAGCTGCCCGGTACCATAGTGGTCTCCAGCGCCGTGCGCAACGCCGTGGCCTGAGCATCGTCAAACGGTCCGGCCTGCAGACATTCCTTGGGGGCCAAATCAGCCTGCACTTGCGCTTCAACCCGCTTGAATTCTGCCGGCGTCAGAACACGAATAGCCTCCGGCATGATTTGTTGCGTCAGCCGCTGGGGCTCGCGCTGCGACGTGGCGGCGAAGCCGTAGGAACGCAGCATGCCTTGACTCCATGCAAAATAAACGCCATTGGCCAGAATCAAGATCAGGACAAGCAGACGCAGCATGGTGTCAGTGGGCTAGGGTGGATGGGGTCGGGCGCACGCTGACCTCTGCGCTGGTGATTTTTTTCAACCCGCTTTCAGTGTGCACCAGCAAAGCGCCGGCAGCGTCGACTCCACGGGCCATACCGGCACTGCCATCGCTGCACACAATCTCTTTTCCATACAAGTAATCACGGGTATGAAACGCCGCCCGCAACGGGCCAAAACCTTCCGACTCAAAACGCTGCACCGCGCGCACCAGCGGCACTGCGACGCGCTCCAGAGCCGCTCCTGCGTCGATGTCCGGCAGGATTTCAGACAACGCAGCGGGCGGCGTGCGCAGCCCCACCCCATTGCGGGGCGTGATGTTGATGCCAATGCCGACCACGGTATACCGCAGCTCGCCGAGACTGGCCGTTTCAATCAGAATGCCTCCAAGCTTGCGACCCTCCAACCAGAGGTCATTGGGCCATTTCAGTTGAAGGCCGGGGTGCAGGCTTTCCACCAGGGCCAGTCCGACTGCAAGCGACAGACCCGACCAGTCCTGCGGCGCCAGTGCCAAGCCGAGTGAAAACGTCAACGATGGTTGCAGCGCGGTATAACCCGCGCCATTGGCGGCCGACACAACGGAAGCCTTGCTTTCAGCCGGGGGGTCGTTGCCGCTGAACCACTGCCGACCCAGACGCCCACGCCCGGACGTTTGGCGCTCGGCCACCAGCAACACAGCTTCCGTCTGGCCCGCGCGCGCGCGGCGCATCAGCTCGGTATTGGTCGAGTCGATCTCGGGCAGAATTTCTACTGAGAACCCCGCAAGCGATGGCGACACCGCCTCCCAAATAGCCTCTGCAGGCCAATGAATAGGGGCCCCACGCTTGCCCACTGTCCTGGCGCTGCGCACCTCGCTCATTTTTTGCCACGCTTGGGCGACAACAAGGTGCCGCGACAGGTCTTGGCACCGCACCAACAGGGGTGCTCGGCCTTGAGCTTCTTCGTATAACGTTCGTCCAGGATGAGCCCGTAATCGTAGTTAAGCTCTTCCCCGGGGGCAATGTCACGCAGTGCCTTGATGAAGATTCGCCCGTCAACCTCGTCAGCCTCACAATTTCCGTCGCACGAGTGGTTGATCCAGCGCGACGAGTTGCCGCCGACCTTGGCGTCAATGACATGGTTCTCGTCAATGTGGAAGTAAAACGTATGGTTGGGGTCTTTCGGGTCATGCGGGTGGCGGGCCTGAGCTTCCTTCCAGGTGATGATTTCACCCACATATTCGATGATGGTTTCACCCTCGCCAATGTCCTGCAGCGCAAACACGCCCTTGCCATGCACGCCAGAGCGGCGGGTTTGAATGCGGCGGGTGTCGCCACGGGGCATTGTCTTGCTCACTGTTGCTCTCATTTCTGCACGTCGGACAACGGGGCTTAAAAATTTGGTATGGTGAACCGTATGGGCGCGCATGTGTGCGCCTGCGTGTGTGGGCGCGCACCTGCGCGCACGCGAGAACTGGATTGTAGTCAGATGAAAAACACCGTTTTCAATAAAACGTTAGTCATTGCCGAGAAGCCTTCCGTCGCTCAAGACATCGTGCGGGCACTCACGCCCACCATCGGCAAATTCGAGAAGCACGACGAATACTTTGAGAGTGACACGTATGTCGTATCCAGCGCCGTGGGTCACCTGGTGGAAATCCAGGCGCCCGAAGAATTCGATGTCAAACGCGGCAAATGGAGCTTTGCCAACCTGCCAGTAATTCCACCGCACTTTGATTTGAAGCCGGTGGACAAGACCAGGACGCGCCTGAACGCCGTGGTCAAACTGGCCAAACGCAAGGATGTGGACAAAATCGTCAACGCCTGTGACGCGGGCCGCGAAGGGGAACTGATCTTTCGCCTGATCGAGCAGTACGCGGGCGGTGCTAAACCCCTGGGCAAGCCGGTCAGCCGACTGTGGCTGCAGTCCATGACACCTCAGGCCATCCGTGACGGCTTTGACCACCTGCGCACCAATGCGCAAATGCAACCTCTGGCCGATGCTGCGCGCTGCCGCAGCGAGGCCGACTGGCTGGTGGGCATCAACGGCACCCGCGCCATGACCGCCTTCAACTCGCGCGACGGCGGCTTCTTCCTGACCACCGTAGGCCGGGTGCAGACACCCACCCTGTCAGTGGTAGTGGAACGCGAAGAGCAAATCCGCAAGTTCATCAGCCGCGACTACTGGGAAATCCACGCGAGCTTCCACGCCCAGGCCGGTGAATACCCGGCGAAGTGGTTCAACCCGGCATGGAAAAAAGATGCGGAGGATGCCGAGAAAAAAGCCGACCGCGGTGGAACATAACTTCAAAACTGAAGGCAAGGTATTGGTCAAGCCGGGCTGGCTGGCCATTTACGGCAAGGAAGCCGCCGACGAAGTGGCAGATGCCAAGGACGGTGACAAGGGCCAGAACCTGGTGCCGGTGCAACCGGATGAAAAGGTCAAGGGCGACCCGGTTGACCCCAAGGGCCTGAAAACCAAGCCCCCCGCCCGCTACTCCGAAGCGACGCTG
>CAZMXB010000369.1:0-4800 GCA_964569855.1 uncultured Rhodoferax sp. | reverse complement strand
GCTGAATGGCACCAAGATCTTCATCTCTGGTGGTGAGCACGACCTGACCGACAACATCATCCACCTGGTGCTGGCCCGCCTGCCCGATGCACCGCCCGGACCCAAGGGACTGTCGCTGTTTTTAGTGCCGAAGTTTTATGAGGACGGAAGCCGGAGTCATGTGCACTGCGAGCGCATCGAAGAAAAAATGGGCCTGCATGGCAGCCCTACCTGTGTGATGCGCTTTGACGACGCGACGGGCTGGTTGGTCGGCGCATCGGGCAAGGGTTTGGGCGCCATGTTCGTGATGATGAATGCGGCCCGCCTGCACGTAGCCGCATGGCAAAAGGCCGATGACTATTCCAGAGAGCGCCGGCAAATGCGTGCGCCCAAGGCGCAGATGAGCAGTGCACCAGATCTGATTTCAGAGCATCCGGCGATGCGCCGTATCCTGTCCACGCAACGAGCCTGGATCGACGGCGGTCGGGTGCTGGCCTACCGCACCGCCATCGAACTCGATCTGCTCAAACACCACCCCGACGTAGCACGTCGCGACACCGCGCAACGCTGGTGCAGCCTGGTGACACCGGTGCTGAAGGCCGCCTGGACCGCGCAGGCATTCAACGGCGCCAGCGAATGCCTGCAGGTGTTTGGTGGACATGGCTACGTGCGCGAATGGGGCATCGAACAAATCGTACGCGACGCCCGGGTGACCATGATCTACGAAGGCACCAACGAAATCCAGGCCATCGACCTGCTGGTGCGCAAGGTGTTGCCTGACGCCGGCCTGGGCCTGTTCACACTGTTGCAGACACTCAGTGATGATCTGGGCCCCCATGGGGCCACCCATAGGCCATTCCTCGACGCGGTAGCCGCGCTGCGCCAAGTGACGGAGCGGCTGGTGTTCTCGGCAGCTGCTAACCCCCAGCTGCCCTATTGGGTGGCCGACGACTACCTGCGGGCGCTGGCCTTGTGCCTGATGTCCTGGGCCTGGATTCGAATCGATCAGGCTGCTGCAGAGGACGCGGCCAAAGACCCGGCAACCCGCTGGGCTGAACCTGCCAGTGCCGTGAAACACTGGGTACTGCCGGAGTTTGCGATGCGCGTGCACATCATCAACGAAAGGCTGCAAAGCAGCGCGTAAACGACTTGGTATGCTCATCCCATTTGCGCTTTGAACACCATGGACGCCCAGCCTCAAATTCCCTTCGTCGACAAGGTCAACACCCGTTACCTGGAAACGCTGTTGGGGTACAACGCGCGACGGGCGGCGCTCACCATCATTGAGGTGTTTCTGCAGCGCATGGCCGCCTATGAGTTGCGCATCGTGGACTTTTCGGTGCTGTCGCTGGTGACCCACAACCCCGGCATCACTTCGCGTCAGCTGTGTGCCTCCCTGGGCATATTGGCACCCAACCTGGTGGGCATGGTGGATGCGTTGGAAAAGCGGGAACTGATTGCCCGCAAACCCCATCCGCTCGACGGTCGCGCCATGGGTCTGCACCCCACGCCGGCTGGCATTAAGCTGATGCGCGCTGCGGAAAAAACCGCAGCCCAACTGGAGGTGGACAGCACTTCGCGTTTGACGGATGCCGAACGCAAGACCTTGTTGCAGTTGCTCAAAAAGATTTACAAGTAGGCTAAGGCTGAGCTGCCCTGCGAGCCAGACAAGTCGAACTTCACTTAAACCCGGGAGACAGATGATGTCACATGAGAGCGTACGAATTATTCAGGACGAGCATGGCACCTTGTCGGCCATGCTGCGTTCCATCGGCATGATGGTGGACCGCGGTCCTGGCAACGACCCTGTGGTTTTCTTCGATGTATTGCGAGCCATGCTGTTCTACATCGACGAGTTTCCTGAACGGCTGCACCACACCAAGGAGTCCGAGCTGCTGTTTCCGGCGGTGGCCCGTTTGGCACCGGAGACTGGCGAGGCGATTGACCGACTGGAAAAAGACCACCAGCATGGGGAATCGGCGGTGCGAGAACTGCAGCATTTGTTGCTGGCTTGGGAACTGGTTGGTGACTCGCGACGGGTCGCGTTTGAAACGGCAGCCAAGCGCTACCTGAGCTTTTACCTGGAGCACATGCGGCTGGAAGAAACGGTGATTTTGCCCGCCGCCCAAAGGGTTTTGAGCGCCGCCGACTGGGATGCGCTGGATGCCGCGTTTGCCACCAACTGCGACCCCCTGACAGGGAAATACCCGCGCGACCCGGCCTATGACCGCCTGTTCACCAAGATTGTGTCGCAGGCGCCTGCACCCATCGGCCTGGGCAATTGAGCGCACGACCAAGACAATGGCGCCGCCCGGTGCGCGCCGCGACAGAATTTACGCCGCCTCTTTGGCCCGCAACTTGCCCTGGGTAACCTCGGGCTTCTTCAATACGTTTCCAGATGGAGTCGGCCTTCGGCCTTAAGCGCCGCACCTATGGTTTCCCAAGACAAGCCGGCCTGCTGCGCCACATCACGCAGGGCCAGCACCACGCCGTCTTCCATGCTCTTGAGACCGCAGACATAGAAGAACGTGTTGGGGTCGGCCAGCAGCAGGGCCAGATCGGCGGCACGTTCGCGCATCAGGTCCTGCACATAACGCTTGGGCTGGCCCGGTGTGCGCGAGAAGGCGAAGTTGATGTCGATGAAATCCTTGGGCAGGTTTTGCAGCGGGCCGAAGTAGGGCAGTTCTTCCTGCGTGCGGGCACCAAAGAACAGCATCAGCTTGCCGCCCTCAAATTTTCCGGACTGGCGCAGCCGGCGCCGCCATTCGGTCATGGCCCGCATCGGCGCGCTGCCGGTGCCGGTGCAGATCATCACGATATGGGAGCGCGGGTGGTTGGGCATCAGGAAGCTGGCGCCAAAGGGGCCAATCACCTGCACCTTGTCACCCACCTGCAGGTCGCACATGTAGTTGGAGGCCACGCCACGCATGGGCTGACCCTGAGGGTCTTCGAGCACGCGCTTGATCGTCAGCGACAGGTTGTTGTACCCGGGGCGCTCACCGTTGCGCGGACTGGCAATGGAATACTGCCGTGGGTGATGCGGGCGGCCATGGGCATCCACGCCGGGTGGAATGATGCCGATCGACTGGCCTTCGAGCACGGGGAACGGCATTTGGCAGAAGTCCAGCACGATGTGGTGGGTGTCGTATTCGTGCCCAACAGCCGTCACCCGCACATTGCCGGCCACGGCGGCGGTGATGGTCTTGCTGGCGGCCTTGGGGCCATAGAGATTGGTGTAGGCATGGGCCGCCGACCAAGGCGGCAGCGTGGCGCCGTACTGCGCGCCCTGAAAGCTGATTTCTCCGCTGGCGGCGGCGGGCAAGGCCGGCGCGACGGGCATCTCGGCAGGCGTTGCGTCGGCCGCCACGCCTTGGGCTGCCAACTGGTCCACCGTCAACTCGGGCGGCAACTCGTCCCAGCCCAACTGGTCTGACACGCTGTAGGCTCGCACACGCGGCATGGTGCGCCAGTTGTCGATGGAGCCCGTCGGACAGGGGGCAATGCAGGCCATGCAGAGGTTGCACTTTTCGGCATCCACCACGTAGTTGCGCGTGTCGTGGGTGATGGCCGCTACCGGGCAAATCGCCTCGCAGGTGTTGCAGCGGATGCAGATCTCGGGGTCGATCAGGTGTTGCTTGATGACGGCTTCTGTCATGGTCATGTCTCTCCGTTTTCTGGATCGCTTGTCTATTTAGCGCCGTTCGTATGCGTCGCGTTGGCTCTGGATCAGGAGGGTTGGGTGCACTACTTCGTTCGTGTCCCCCGGCCTTCGTCCTCCTCCTTGACCTCACTGCGCAGTACACCCAACCCTCCTGATCTTGCGTAGCGTTCGGGTTCGCCTACCAGCCATACCGTTCGCAGCAGGGGGAGTGGGGCACATGCCAAAGCGAAGTCAAGGAGGAGCCCTGAGGCTCAGGCCTCAGGGCGGGGGACATGAGCGGCGGTATGTACCCCACTCCCCCTGCGAGCTCAGCAATGCAATCCACGTTAACCTAGCTCAGTTGAATCGCACGTATTCGAAGTCCGCTGGCTGGCGGTTGATGCCCATCATGGGCGGCGCGATCCAGTTGGCAAACTTGCCGGCTTCCACCACACGGCCCATCAGGCTGCCGACAAAAGCGCGGTCGGTTTCACTGGGCAACCAGTTGTCGACATTGGCCTTCCACTCGGCTTCGCTGAGCACACGGCCATCGGGCGACACCTTGACCTGGGCCAGGGCACCGATGTTGCGGTGGAAGGCTTTGTGCGGTGTCTTCAGGCGGAAGGGAATGCCGGCCTTCTCGATCACCTTGTTCCAGCGCTCGACGCCGCCGATGGAGTCCTTGATGTAGTCGTCGCGCAGCACTTCGTTCAGCGCGTTGAGCATGGGCACTTCTTTCTCGATCAGCTGACCACCGACTGCGTTCAGCACTTTGTAGGTGCCGCCCTTGAGCTGGTGGTCATCCATGCGTTTGCCTTCTTCAAAACGACCCTTGAGGCCCGTGTTGTAAAAGGTGGCGGCGTTGCTGGACTCATCGGCGCCGAACAGGTCGATGGTCACGCTGAAGTGGAAGTTGAGGTAGCGCTGCAGCGTGGGCAGGTCGATGACCCCTGCTGCGCGCAGCTTGGTCACGTCGTCGGTCTTGAGTTCGTTCATGGCCTGGCAGGTACGCTGGATCACGCGGGAAATGCCAGACTCACCCACGAACATGTGGTGCGCTTCCTCGGTCAGCATGAACTTGGTGGTGCGGGCCAGCGGGTCAAAGCTGGATTCGGCCAAGGCGCAGAGCTGGAACTTGCCGTCGCGGTCGGTGAAGTAGGTGAACATGAAGAAGCTCAGCC
>CAZMXB010000368.1:0-4807 GCA_964569855.1 uncultured Rhodoferax sp. | reverse complement strand
ACTTACCCGCAGCTTCAAGGTCATTCTCGGTCTTGAACTTGCGTGCAAAAGCCTGCTCCTCTTCGAGCGTCAGCATCGGCAGACGGTTGGCTGCCGAAATGTAGGCGTCAAGATTGCCCAGCGAGGGCACGACCGCCCAGGGGTTAGCCAAGGCCAGCGCGGCAGGGGAAGCGGAACCAGTGTTAACGGACATACCTGAACTCCTTGTGTGTCGTTAATGCAATATTAGCACTCTCTCAGAGTGAGTGCTAATTGAGAAGTTCAATGTCCCTGATGAAGATTGTGTTTTGTCAATCAAGTGGCTGTGGCTGTCAACAATAACTGCAAAAACGATCCCATCGGCAGTTCGGGAAGACCTATTGAAAATCGCGTTGGGATCACGAAACGCTACGCTATTGGTAGCGCCTTACGCATATTCTACGAGGGCTGGACGCCTATTTTCCTTGCAACGTCTGCGTATCCCGTGCCAGCTGCGTGATACGTGCCCAGTCGCCCTGTGCCAGCGCATCGGCGGGCACCAGCCAGGAACCACCCACACACACCACGTTGGGCAGCGCCAAAAAGTCGGGTGCGTTTCCCAGCGTGACACCGCCGGTGGGGCAGAAGCGAATGTCAAAAAACGGGCCGCTCCAGGCCTTGAGCATGGCGGGCCCACCGGCCTGCATGGCCGGAAAAAATTTCAGTTCTGTGAAACCGTCTTCCTGGGCCATCATGATTTCGCTGCCGCTGGCTACGCCGGGCAAGAGCGCCAAACCGGCGTCACGGCAGGCCTGGCCAACGGCGCTGGTATAGCCCGGGCTGACGGCAAACCGTGCACCGGCCTGCGCTGCGGCCTGCGCGTCGGCTTTGGTGCGCACCGTGCCAGCTCCGACCACTGCATCCGGCACGTTCCTGGCAATAGACTCAATGCAGGCCAGGGCCTGGGGCGTGCGCAAAGTCACTTCCAGCATGCGCACACCACCGGCGACCAGCGCACGCGCCATGGGCACTGCGTGGGCTACGTCAGTCAGCACAATGACGGGGATTACCGGTGCGTCCTGCATGACCTGCAGGGCGGTGAAGGCGTGGGATGTAGTCATGGAAGCGTCTAGGCAAAAAGGGGTGGGGCAGTTCAGGTCGTGATGCTTTACAGCCAGCTGCATGCGCCTTCTTCGGCGGTGGACGCGTTGCGGCGCATGTTTGCAAACAATTCGCGGCCCATGCCGATGCCATTGGCAGCGCGCAATGCTTCTGGCAGCGTCGCCGCTGAGCGGGCCTCCCATTCGGCGGCATCCACCAGTACCTGCAATGTGCCAGCGATGGCGTCCACGCGTATCAGGTCACCATCCAGCACTTTGGCCAGCGGGCCACCCACCGCCGCCTCGGGCGAGACGTGGATGGCGGCTGGCACCTTGCCGGACGCGCCACTCATGCGACCATCGGTCACCAAGGCCACCTTGAAGCCCTTGCCCTGCAGCACCGCCAGCGGCGGCGTGAGTTTGTGCAATTCGGGCATGCCATTGGCTTGCGGCCCCTGCCAGCGCACCACACACACCACGTCTTGATTGAGTTCATCGGCAGAGAATGCCTTGTGTAAGGCGTCTTGCGAATCAAAAACGCGGCAGGGGGCTTCGATGATGTGGCGGTCATCGGGCACGGCCGATACCTTGATCACACTGCGGCCAAGGTTGCCTTGCAGCAGCTTCAAGCCGCCGCTGGGGCTGAAGGGGCTGCCTGCCGGGCGCACCACGGTGTCATCCTTGCTGGCACCGGCATCCACCCATTGCAAAGCGCCATCGGCACTTATGGATGGAATGGCCGTGTATTCGCGCAGGCCGCCGGCTCGCACCGTCAACACATCGGGGTGCAGAAACCCGGCGTCCAGCAGTTCGCGGATCACATAACCCGGCCCACCCGCCGTCTGGAACTGGTTCACGTCCGCACTGCCATTGGGGTAGACGCGGGTCAGCAAAGGCACTATGTCCGACAGGTCGGAGAAGTCGTTCCAGTCAATGACGATGCCCGCCGCTCGGGCCACGGCCACCCAATGGATCAGGTGATTGGTGGAGCCACCGGTGGCCAGCAATGCGACCATGGCGTTGACGATGCAGCGCTCGTCCACGACGTGACCTATCGGCGCAAATCGCTTGGCCTTGGTAATGCCCAACACCGTGCGCACGGCCTCACGCGTCAGCTCTTTGCGGGCGTCCGCTCCGGGGTTGATGAAGGCCGTGCCGGGCACATGCAGGCCCATGGCTTCCAGCAACATCTGGTTGCTGTTGGCCGTGCCATAGAAGGTGCAGGTGCCAGGGCCATGGTAGGCGGCAGACTCGGCTTCCAGCAACTCGCTGCGTCCGACCAAACCCTGGGCGGCTTTCTCGCGCACCTTGGCTTTCTCGTTGTTGGACAGGCCTGAGGTCATGGGGCCGGCGGGCACAAACACCGTAGGCAGGTGGCCAAAGTGCAGGGCGCCGATCAACAGGCCGGGCACGATCTTGTCGCACACGCCCAGCATCAGCGCGCAGTCAAAGACATCGTGGCTCAGCGAGATGGCTGTCGCCATGGCTATGGTGTCGCGGCTGAACAGGCTCAGTTCCATGCCGGGTGTGCCCTGGGTTACACCGTCACACATGGCGGGCACACCACCGGCCACTTGCGCGGTGGCACCCAGGCGCCGGGCTTCAATCTTGATCAGGTCGGGGTAGTGTTGCAGCGGCGCGTGGGCCGAGAGTAAATCGTTGTAGGCGTTGACGATGCCAATGTTGGGGCCTTTCTCTGCCACCACCCGGAATTTGTCGATGCCGGTCACACGCGCCTTGTCGTCACTGGGCATGGCGGCAAAAGCATGCGCCACATTGGCGCACCCCATGCGTTCTGCGCCGGGCTTGCGGTTCGCAGCCGCTTCCACCTGTGCCAGGTAGGTGCTACGGCTGGGTGCGCTGCGCAGGCGGATGCGCTCGGTAACGGCAAGGACGGTGGGGTGCAAAGGCGTGGGATTGGGCATGGCAGACGTGAAACTAAATGACAGACTGCATGGTAACTTGGTTACATCATGTGTGCCCGTGTTCGGGTAACCAGTGTGTTACGAAACTGGCTTAGCATCAACCCCTGTCCTCCATGCTTGACCTGTCTTTCTACGTTGCCACCATTTTTTTCCCATGCACCCCGATTTCTTTTCTCAGCGCCTCAGCCTGTTTGTGTTGTGTCTGGTGGGTGCAATGGCTGCGGTCCCGGGAATCCCGGCACAAGCGGCGCAGGCCAATGCCGCAGTCAAGACCAGTACGGTCAAGGTTACGGGCTTGAAACAGGAGGCCGAAGTCCTGATTGACCGGTGGGGTGTGCCCCATATCTATGCCGCCAGCCAGGACGATGTTTTTTTTGCCCAGGGTTACAACGCTGCCCGTGACAGGCTGTTCCAGATCGACCTGTGGCGGCGGCGCGGCCTGGGGCGATTGGCCTCCGTTTTTGGACCGGCCTATGTAGAGCAGGACCGGGCCAGTCGACTATTCCTGTACCGGGGTGACATGCAGAAGGAATGGAAGGCGTATGGGCGCAACGCAGAGGTGATTGCCGAGCGCTTTGTGGCCGGCATCAATGCCTACATTGACGAAGTGTCGGCAGACCCAGCCAAGTTGCCTCTGGAGTTCAGAACCCAGGCCTATGCGCCCGAAAAGTGGCAGGCCTCCGATGTGGTGCGGATTCGCAGCCACGCCCTGACCCGAAACCTGACGTCCGAAGTGGCGCGGGCCTTTGTGGCCTGTCGCGCCGATCTCAAAACCGACCAGATGCGCATCAAACTGTCTCCTGATTGGGAGCCAGTGATGCCGGCGGGGCTGGACCCCTGCCTGCCAAAAGACCTGCTCAATGTCTTCTACTTGGCGACGCAAGGTGTGACTTTGGGTAGCAACACCGCGACCAGCAGTGCCACCGATCCCGACCCATCGGTGTTGCTCGCTGATGAGGTCCAAGGCCTTGTGTCGCGTCAGGACGTACAGGAAGGCAGCAATGCCTGGGTCATTGCGCCGTCCAAAACCACTACCGGCCGGGCCATGCTGGCCAGTGACCCGCACCGTGCGTATTCCGCACCATCGTTGCGCTACATCGCCCACTTGAACGCACCGCAGCTCAATGTCATCGGCGCTGGAGAGCCCGCTTTGCCGGGTATTTCGATAGGCCACAACGGCAGCATCGCGTTTGGTTTGACGATCTTCGGTATTGACCAGGAGGACCTCTACGTCTACGACACCAACCCCGCCAACCCGCTGGAATACAAATACAAGGGGCAGTGGGAGAAATTTGTTGTGGCGCGGGAGTCCATTGCAGTCAAGGGGGCCGAACCCGTGTCAGCGGAGTTGCGCTTCACACGCCATGGTCCGGTCATTTTTGCCGAGGGCAGCAAGCAGCGTGCATTTGCCGTGCGGTCCGGCTGGTTTGAACCCGGCATGGCGCCGTACTTTGGCAGCATTGACTACATGTTTGCCAGCAATTTTCAGGAGTTCAAACGCTCCATGGCGCACTGGGGCGCACCGGCGGAAAACCAGGTGTATGCCGACACCAAGGGCAACATCGGCTGGGTTGCCGGCGGACTGGCACCGATTCGTCCCAACTGGGACGGGTTGTTGCCAGTGCCGGGCGATGGTCGTTATGAGTGGGCGGGCTTCCTGCCGGGCAGCCAGTTGCCATCAAGTTACAACCCGCCGCAGGGCTGGTTTGCCAGTGCCAACGAGATGAACATCCCGGCCGGTTACCCCTACCGCGAGCACAAACTCGGGTTCGAATGGCCCAGCCGGGATCGGTTCAACCGCTTGACCGAGGTGTTGGGTTCAGC
>CAZMXB010000367.1:743-4815 GCA_964569855.1 uncultured Rhodoferax sp. | reverse complement strand
TGTGCACGCGGATTGGCGTGGCTCATTCGGTGCGTTTTGCGCAGCCATTCGCCCAAAGGCAAACATCGAATCCCGCTTCTTAGCCGCGTTTCTGCAATCACCCAGCTATTGGAAGCAAGTCGGCAAGAAGGCACTTGGCGTCAACATCAACAACCTTCGGCGCGGCGATATAGAGTCGCTCACGTTGCCATTGCCTCCATTGGCGAAGCAGCGCGAAATCGTCGCCGAACTCGAAAAACAGTTCTCCCGCCTCGACGAAGCCGTCGCCAACCTCCAGCGCGTCAAAGCCAACCTCAAACGCTACAAAGCCTCCGTCCTCAAAGCCGCCGTCGAAGGCCGCCTCGTAGAAACCGAAGCCACTCTGGCCCGCCGCGAAGGTCGCACCTACGAGACTGGTGGACAGCTTTTACGGCGAATTCTTGAGGAGCGGCGGGAGAAATGGACTGGGAAGGGTAAATACAAGGAGCCAGTTCGCGCTGAGCTTGCGGCAGGTTTATTGGCGCCGGACGGTTGGGTACAGGTGTCCTGGGAAACTGTGCTTGCTCCATCGGATGGCGCATTCAAACGCGGTCCATTTGGAAGTGCGCTTACGAAGGCCATTTTTGTTAGCTCAGGATATAAGGTGTATGAGCAATATTGCCCAATCAACGATGACTGTTCTTTTGCGCGGTACTACATCACACCGGCGAAGTTTGAGGAGTTGAAAGGCTTCGCCGTTCAAGCGGGGGACTATCTAATAAGTTGCTCTGGTGTTACTTTGGGACGCATTACCCGAGTGCCGGAAAAATTTGAAACGGGCGTTATCAATCAAGCGCTATTGCGTGTTCGCTTGAATTCCAGCGTTATAGATCATAGGTATTTCCTGCATCTGTTTCGGGGGCCTTTGTTTCAAGGTCAAATCTTCGAGCAGTCGGCTGGCGCGGCAATTCCTAATGTCCGTGGTGTCAATGAATTGAAGGCTATGCCAATTCCACTGCCTCCACTTGCCGAGCAGCAACGTATTGCGGATGAGGTCGACCGCCACCTGTCCATCATCCGCGAAGTCGAAGCCGAGGTCGACGCCAACCTCCAGCGCGCGCAGGCGTTGCGTCAGTCGACGTTGGCAAAAGCATTTGGCGACAGCTAAGCATTTACGTGTAGCCCGAAAGGAGATGCCATGAAGTTCCGGATTGCCGAGGTGGAGGTTCCTGAGGATGAACCATTCAAATTTGATGCCCTGGAACGAAAACAGCCAGTCGAGTTTCTCCGCGATCTCATCAAGCAAATCGAAGGGCCCTTTGTCCTGGCATTGGATTCCCCTTGGGGTACTGGCAAAACTACTGTAGTGCAAATGCTTCGCCGTTCATTGGAGCTTGATGGGTTTCAGTGCGTGTATTTCAATGCTTGGAAAGACGATTACGTCACTGATCCACTGATTCCCATGGTGTCGGCTATTGACGAGTTAAAGCTGGACGACGAGTCAATTGCTAGCGGCTTTCGGTCCAGTATGGCGTCCGTGAAGAAAGCGGTAGGGGCGATTGCGAAACGCGGTGTGGTGGCTGCTGTCAAGGCGGGTACCTTGAATGTGCTGGACTTAGATGACGTAATGGAAGATGTTGCTGCTGAAATGGCAAGCGAATCTGCCAATGACCTGATTGAAGCTTTTCAAAAGGAAAGAGACTCACTCGTGGTATTCCGAAAAGCACTGGAAGTAGCCGTGGGAAGGCTGTCGAAGGGCGGTCTAGTGCGCCCACTGATATTTTTTATCGATGAACTGGACCGCTGTCGACCGAGTTACGCAATTGAGTTACTAGAACGAGTGAAGCATCTCTTTGATGTGGCCAATATGGTGTTTGTTTTATCGATTGATAAAAGGCAACTGGAAGCCATCACTGCGGCGGTATATGGCGAGCGGATTGATGCACAAGATTACCTCCGACGATTTTTTGATTTGGAGGTTGGCATACCCACTGTTACGCCGGCCAAATACGTAACGGAATTGCTCGTGCGCTATCAACTTACGGAGAAATTTTCTCAACGTAAGAATGGTGGTGATCAAGAGAAGGAGGAGTTCTGCGATACGTTTAACTCATTGGCAAAGCACTTTGGTTTGTCACTTCGAATGATTGACCGCTGTTTAACTTGTCTGGCGGTTGTGATGTCACAGACTCCCGACGGTAGAACCTTGGATTCAACGTTGGTCGCAGTGCTCATCATTTTGCGGATGAAAGACCAGAGTCTTTTCAAGCGTCTCGTGGGCGGAGATTCCGGACCTGTTGAAGTAATGAGCTGGCTAGGTGCATTTGGAGCTGACGCTACCGACTATTCGGCACAGGAAGCGAGGCTGTGGATCGATGCTTATCTGCGTGTCGGTGATCCCAATCGCGCGCGCCGTGACGCTCAAATGAAGCACCTTCGAGAACAGGCGGAATTCAAAGCTGTTGAGGGACAGCAACCTTCAGAAGAGCAGCGACTCTTGATTGAAGTCTATGAACGCTGTTCGAGTATCAGAAGCGGGCGAATGGGAAGCTTCAGTTTGGTGCAAGTGGCGGCAAAGGTTGACCTTGCGGCGAGTATGGAAATCCGAAGGTGATAACCCCTTTCTCCCTCCGTATCTTCGTAGCCGACGGCGACCCCGACGGCCTGCGGATCGTCGACAAATCCAACTGGATCGGCAAGGCGCTGGTGTTCCCGCGTGCGCTGCTGCCGCAGGTCAAGGCCCGGCCCGAGCTGGCGCAGACCGGGGTGTACCTGCTGCTGGGGCCGCGCCCGGACGGTGAGGGCGACATGCTCTACGTGGGCGAGGGCGACCCCATCCGCCCCCGGCTGGAGAGCCACTATGCGCAAAAGGATTTCTGGACCCGCGCCATCGGCTTCACCACCACCACGGCCGGGCAGCTCAACAAGGCGCATGTGCAGTTTCTGGAGTCGCGCCTCATCGCCCTGGCCCGCGCCGCCAAGCGCATGCCGCTGGACAACGCCAACCAGCCCGCCGAGCCATCCCTGAGCGAGGCGGACCGGGCCGACATGGAAGTCTTCTTGGGCCACATGCTGGGCATGCTGCCGGTGCTGGGTGTGCATGCGTTTGAGCAGGCACCGACTTATGTGGCGGCAGCACTTGCAACTTCAGGCGCGGCTGCTGCCGATGCTTCAGGCGTGCTGTATTGCAAGGGGAAGGATGTGGTGGCCTCGGGCTATGAGTCCACGCAGGGTTTTGTGGTGAAGTCAGGTTCCTTCGCGGTGGTGGAGGTTGTGCCGTCGCTGCGTGAGAATTGGCCAGCCCGCATTGCGCAAAGGCGTGATTTGCTGGAGGCAGGCGTGCTGGTGCCAGACGGTACGGCACTGCGTTTTACTCAAGACTACGTGTTTACTTCGCCCTCTTTGGCGGCAGTGATGATCTTGGGCAGGCATACGAATGGGCGCACCAAATGGAAGGACGCGCAGGGTCGGACGTTGAAGGAGATTCAGGAGGCGGAGGCGACTCAGTAAGCGATTTTGCTTCTGTTTTGATAGCTGTTTGCGCAATAAATACGGGGGCTAGAGCCCTAATTCAATCCCAAAGCACCTGCCGAGCCCACTCCGGCATGGGTTGCACCAGCTCTTGCGTCCAGTCGCCTTTGCAGGTGGCCACGGCAATGTGCGTGCCGGGCGACACGTCGGCAGAGTCGTAAAGAATGGCGGCGTCGGCCAGGCGCACCGCTTGGGTCAGGTGGGCCAGTGTGCGTGGGTAGCGCGCCAGAATGCGCTCGGGCGGTACCGGGTGGCCGCCCTCAAGAACCCGCTGGGCTACGCGCTCCAGCAGGCGTTCTGGTTGGTCCAGCGCCACCACCAGCAGCATGACAAAAAAGCCTTTTGCCTGTGCTTCTTGAATGAGCGCGAGTTTGGATGCGTGTGAGAACACGGTTTCGCTCACGAACGATTGGCCTGCTTGCAGCAGCGCGGCCCGACGCGCGTCGGCCCACTGGCGGGCTTGCTCAGAACGTTGCGCTGGGTCGGTGATGTGTTGTAGTTGCGCGGCCTCGTGCAGGTCGGCGTTCACAAACTCTGCTGCGGCTGGGATGGTGCCGGCCAATACCAGCGCCATGGTCAAAGA
>CAZMXB010000367.1:0-733 GCA_964569855.1 uncultured Rhodoferax sp. | reverse complement strand
TACCAGCGCGCGATACAGGGTGGACTTGCCCGCACCGTTGGGCCCGGCCAGCAGGTAGAAGACGGGTTGCCCCATGTCAGGCAGCTGCCGTGCCTGCTTTGCTCCGGTTGCTGGCGATCACCTCGCGCACGCGTTGCGCCAGGCTGCCATTGTTCTCCACCGCCATGAACTGGGCGAGTAGTGCGCCCGCCTGGCTGGCGGGTTCGCTGGGGGTGGGGCGAGCGCGCCGGGCGTCGGCCTCGTAGTTGGCGATGGCGGTTTGCGCTTCTTGAGCCGTCAGGCCGCTGTGTTCCACGATGCGGCCCAGCGTGGCCCAGTATTCCACTTGACCCGCTACCGAGCGGCGCATGGGTTGCGCTGCTTCGCGCGCTTGGTCCACCAGGGTGGCGGGTAGTTTGACGGATGCAAAACCTGTGTGGGCCTGGGGCATGGTGTTTCTCCTGATTGGCGCATTTTGCGCCATTTTGGATTAGTATGAAAGCCATGAAGACTTTCCCCATCCGCCTCACCCCCGGCCAAGATCTGCGCGCTGCGCTAGAGGCGGCAGTATTGGCCCAAAACTGCTGCGCAGCCTTTGTGCTGTCGGGCATCGGCAGCCTGTCCACCGCAGGCATCCGCCTGGCGGGGGCGGCGCAGCCTACGCGGCTGACCGGGAGCATGGAGATTCTCACCCTCTCGGGCACGGTGGCCGCTGGTGGCGACAAAACGGCCTCCCACCTGCACATGGCCATTT
>CAZMXB010000366.1:0-4829 GCA_964569855.1 uncultured Rhodoferax sp. | reverse complement strand
GGTCCACCAGCATCATGCCTTCACTGGCATTGGCAAACAGGTCAAACATGGAGCGCGCCGCCAGCTCCAGAATGCTCTGGGCGTCGCGCGGCAAGCTGTCCATATTTTCCATGGCCGAATGGTAACGCGCCCTCACATCCTGAGCGACCGGTACCAGACCATCGGGCAAGGCGGGAAACGGCCTGCGCGCAGGGTCAATCGGGTCAATCGGGTCAATCGGCGCCGGTCTATACGCAATATCAATGCATGCGCTCGCCCGTCTGCAGTCGCCACAAAGCAGCGTAACCACCGTTGCGTGCAACCAACTCTTCATGTGTACCGCTTTCGACAATCCGCCCGGCTTCCAACAGATGGATGCAATCCGCCTGGCGCACCGTGGACAGGCGGTGGGCAATCACGATGGTGGTGCGGCCCTGACTGACCACATCAAGCGAGCGCTGAATGGCAGCCTCGGTCTCGTTGTCGACTGCGCTGGTGGCTTCGTCCAGTACCAGCACCGGCGGGTTCTTCAGGATGGCGCGGGCCAGGGCCAGACGCTGGCGCTGGCCACCGCTGAGCTTTTGGCCGCGCTCACCGATGCGGGTGGCAAAACCCAGCGGCAACTGGTTGATGAATTCGGTGCACTCTGCGGCGCGTGCCGCCTCGGCAATTGCTTCGTCGTTGGCGCCGATAGCACCATAGGCAATGTTGTCGGCCACCGTGCCGTCGGTCAAAAACGTGTCTTGCGAGACATAACCAATCGCGCGGCGCAGGTCCTGCAGGTTCAAAGCGTCTATTGCCTGGCCGTCGAGCAGGATACGGCCGGACTTGGCGGTGTAGAAACGTAGCAGCAGTTTCACCAGTGTGGATTTGCCTGAACCCGTGGAGCCGACAAAGGCGGTGGTCTTGCCCGCAGGGATTGTCAAATGGATGTCTTGCAGCGTGGGCACCGTGTCGTAGGCGAAACCCACATGCTCAAAACACAATTCACCTTTCACCTTGTCGATCGGGAAATGATGGCCTTCGTAGGGAATTGCAATGGGAGTGCCAAGCAGCGCCATGGCCCTGTCGATTGAAGACATGGAGCGTTGGTACATGTCTGCCACATCGGCCAGACCGGTCAGCGGCCACAATAGGCGCTGGGTCAGAAACACCAGCACCGAATAGGCGCCCACTGCAAGCTGGCCCTGTATCGTCAGCCAGCCGCCATACAGCAGCGTGGCGGTGAATCCTGCCAGGATAGCGGTGCGAATTACCGGCGTGATGGCGGAGCTGAGCCGTATGGCACGGGCATTGGCCGCGCGGTAGCCGTTGCTGGCCTGCGCAATATGGTCGGCCTCTGCAGCTTCCGTGGCAAAGGCCTTGATCGTGGCCAGGCCCAACAGGTTGTTGTTCAGCCGGGCACTGACATCACCGGCAGCCTCACGCACCTCTGTGTAGCGCGGCGCCAATCGGTTCTGAAACCAGAACGCGCCAAACAGGATGGCCGGTACGGGCAGCAGCGCGATCACCGCGATGCCCGGTTGCAGCGCAAAGAACACGGCGCTGATCATCAGTGACGAACAAAACACCTGAATGATCTGGTTCGCCCCGCCGTTCAGAAAACGCTCCAGCTGGTTGATATCGTCATTGAGGATAGACATCAGGTTGCCCGTGCGCTGGTTCTCGAAGTAGGCCATCTCCAGCTTTTGCACATGGCGGTACGTGTCCAGTCGCAGGTCGTGCTGGATGTCTTGCGCCAGACCCCTCCACTTCAGGTGGTACAGGTATTCAAATAGCGACTCACCGCCCCAGATCAATACATTCAACACGCCCAGCACCAGCAACTGGTGCCAGGTGCTGGTGATGCCAAAGTCCACCAGAATGTGGCGTGCCAGAAAGCTCTGATCACCCTTCACCACCACATCCACCGCTGCGCCAATCAGCACTTCAGGCAGGATGTCAAAGAACTTGTTCAGGACGGAATAGAACGTGGCAAGGCGTATGTCACGGCGGTAATGTTTGGCGTAGGTGAACAGTTTCTTGATAGGGTGCACGGCGTGGGTGAGGCAATGCCCCGAAATAGCGATGCGGGATTCTCTCTCAGACTCCGTCATCACGTTGCTGTTGTCACCGCACCTGCACTCCCACGCTGGTTTTCTGGGTTGGGAGTTGGAATAACGCCAGAGCGCCCATGCGTCCGTGGAATACCCTGCACAGCACAGCCATTTGCTATAGCGTTGATAGCGGCTTAAGCATATTTCACGAGGGCTGGTGCCCAATATTAAGGTGGTTCAAGGTCTTCACGGAAGCTTGGAGCAACAATCGAGTTCCCCCATCGACCGTCCACGACCTTTCGATATGCCCAACATCCGCGATTTCATGGCGCACGACCACCTGCTCTGCGACGGGGTGCTGGCACGCACCGAAAGCCTGGTTGCCGCCCAGGACTGGAACGGGGCGACAGCCGCCTTCGGGCAGTTCCAGACCATGTTGCTGCAGCACTTTGCCGCTGAGGAATCTGTGCTGTTCCCGGCATTTGAAGAAAAGTGCGGCATGCACATGGGGCCGACACAGGTAATGCGCGCAGAGCACCTGCAGATGCGCCAGTTGATGGATGCCTGTGCCGCAGACCTGCAGGCCAAAGATGGCGACGACTATTCAGGGTACGCGGATACGCTTTCCATCATGATGCAGCAGCACAACGTGAAGGAAGAGAATGTGCTCTACCCCATGTGCGACCAGTATCTGACTGAGCAGGCCGACGTACTGGTTACACGGTTGCAAGGCCTGATGCACGGCAGAACGGAGTAGGCCATGGACCACGCCATTGCCAACCTCATCATCGACGCGCGGGCGATGGAGCCGCCCGAGCCATTTGTGGCGACCATGGACGCGCTGGATGTCATGGACCCCAGCCACAAGTTGCTGCTGATCATCAACCGTGAGCCGCATCCCCTTTACCGAGCCCTGCAAAAGCAGGGCTACGGCTACGAGACCGAACTTACCGCGGACTACACCTTTGAAATCCTGATCTGGCGCAAGCAGCCCTGATGCAAGCACTCCTGTCGTTCGAACAGGGTCCACCCTTCGGCGCGCCGCTGCGCTTCTTCATCACAGCGCCGCTGTTCGCCATCTGCGCCGGGGGCCTCTTGCTATGGGCGGGCCCGGATCTGTTTGCCTCGCGCTGGACGCCGGCCGCTCTGGCTCTCACCCACCTGATCACCGTGGGCTTCATGATGCAGGTGATGCTGGGTGCCATGCAGCAGTTGCTGCCGGTGATGGCCGGCGCCAACATCCGCCGCCCGCTCCTGGTGGCCACGGTGGTACACGCCGCCATCACCCTGGGCGGCATTCTGCTGGTGCTGGCTTTTCTGACGGCCAAGCCGCTGCTGGTTGGCTGTGCTGTTGCCCTGCTGGGCGGTGGAGTGGTCATCTTCACTGGCGCGGCTGTGCAGGCCCTGCATGGCGTGCCCACGGCCAGCCCCATCGCTCGCGGCATGGGCCTGGGGCTGCTGGGGCTGTTTGTGACGGTGGGTCTCGGCCTGCTGATCGCGGTTTCCATGGGCTGGTCGCTGGGCCTGCCGCAGGAGCAGCTGGCCAACGTGCACTTGGGTTGGGGCTTTGTCGCATGGGGCGGTGCCATTCTGGGTGCGGTGGGGTTTGTGGCGGTACCCATGTTCCAGCAGACGCCTCAGTATCCGGGCTGGTTCAGACGTGGATTTGCGGTGGTGACCATCGCCACAGTTGCCCTCTGGACGGGGGCGGAGCTGGCTGGCTTGGCGCGCGGCGCCTCGGTGCTGGCGATTGGGGTGGTGCTGGTGCCGGCTTCCTTTGCGTGGATGACGCTAAAGGTGCAGCGCCAAGGCAAGCACCCCAAGCCAGGCGCACTGCAGCGCCTGTGGCGCGTCGCCATGGTCAGCACGCTATTGGCCTGCGCGCTGTGGTTGCTGGCAAGGGTGTCGGACACGGAGACCCAGTGGCAGGGCTGGCCGCTGCTGTTTGGCGTGCTGCTGCTGTTTGGCGGCTTCATGTCGGTGATTCTGGGCATGATTTACAAGATCGTGCCCTTCCTGGTCTGGCTGCATCTGCAGAACCTTGGTCACGGCCGCCTGATGGCGCCCCATGTAAAGAAAGTGATGGATGAGCGGCACATCAACGGTCAAACGATTGCCCATTTGGTTGCAGTGGGACTGCTGCTGCTGGCTGTGGTCTGTCCACACTGGTTTGTCTACCCCGCGGGCCTTGCCTTGATCGCGGCCAACGCCTGGCTGCTGCGCAACCTGCTGAATGCGCTGGCGGTATACCACCGCCACCTCGCCAAGATCAGGGCACTGGACAAGCCGCAAAGCTGAGGCCAGGCGCACGGCCTGTTGGGTCAGCCACTAAAATCCGGCGCTTACCCGCAGCACGGACCCCCCCCACAATGAACACCCCCACGCCCGCGCGCCCGGTGCGCAGCCAATACGAGACCTTCATGCGCCACGTCTACACCACCGGTGTGCAAAAAGGTGACCGTACCGGCACCGGCACCAAGAGCGTGTTTGGCTACCAGATGCGTTTTGACCTGAAAGAAGGTTTTCCGCTGGTCACCACCAAGAAGGTTCACCTGCGCAGCATCGTCCAGGAGCTGCTGTGGTTCCTGACTGGATCCTCCAGCAACCACTGGCTCAAGGAACGCGGCGTCAGCATCTGGGACGAATGGGCGCGTGAGGACGGCGACTTGGGCCCGGTCTATGGCGTACAGTGGCGCAGCTGGCCCACACCGGATGGTGGCCACATTGACCAGATCGCGCAAGTCATCAAGACCTTGCAGACCAACCCCGATTCGCGCCGCATCATTGTCAGCGCCTGGAACGTGGCCGACCTGG
>CAZMXB010000365.1:3512-4832 GCA_964569855.1 uncultured Rhodoferax sp. | reverse complement strand
GCGCCCAGCGCCGGCCTTCGGCCATGTCGAGGAATAAGCCACGGTTTTGCCCACGGGCCACGTGCACGCGAAATTTCGCGCCGGCTTCAGTCACGACATGCGGCTCAGGCACGCTGCCTGCCATCAGGCGCGATTCGCTGCTGCTGTGGCCACGCACTGAATCGTCGCGGCACTGGAACACCCAGTTGAGCGGCACACCAGGCGCAAGCACCTGCCACCGTGCGGCCAAAGCGGCGCCGATGCTCGCGAGGGCTTCCTCGGCGACCGGTGCAAAGCTGGTGAAGACGAACACCGGCGGGTAGGCGTCGAGCGTCCACTGCTCGCAACCGGGGTACAGCCCGCCCCGGCCGTGGAAGATGCGCCGGGCGTCGGTGGGCAGGTCCATCGTGTCGATGGCGTCAATCAAGGCTTGCATAGGCCCATTGTCCGCGCTCAAGGCGCCGTCCAAACCATCTCTCTCAATCTGCGCGGCAGCACCAGAAAATATGGTCGAAATGGCTTCTAGCGCTTATTGCACAAGCGCAAGCAGCTATCAAATAGATAGTTTTGTACCATCCAGAGGCCGGTAGATGCGCTTGGGGCGATGCCTCATTTTCGAGCGTTTGCAAGCCGCCCATCACCATCAGCGCCAGTCACCCCGTGTTGTCGATGCGCGTGCTGTGCCAAACGAGAACACCGGTCGGATCATCGAGCAGCACGGCGTCGTCGCTGCCCACGGTTGTCAGGAAGCGGCCGTTGAGAAAGCTGGGCGCACATCAATGGGCGTAAAACCGATGAATCGATCGAACTGCTCGCCAAATTCATCGTTGGAATCATCAAACGCTTCTGGCGCCGAGAACAGACCTATCCGCTGCCCTGCAAGGGTCACCAGGCGCACGGGCGCATGGCCGGCAGTGGAGCCGATCACGCGGGAGGGGCGCACGCCTTGCGCTTCATCGTCGCGTATGGTGAGCAGCCGCTGCTACCACAGCGCTCGCGCGGTTTCAGGATCGAAGGCCTGGATGTCAAAGTGAAACAGCGTGTCGTTTCGCGTACCGCCGGTGCTGCGTCTGGAGCCTCCAACCGAAACCTGCTGCCGCTCCTCTTGCTTTGTCAGCACCCAAAGTCGAGGGTTGCCGGCCTCGTAGACCATGGCAGGACTGCCAGAAACCTCGGGGGTTTGAAGTGGCTCGACGCGCAGCCGACAAAAATCAACAGCGTGCCCAACCTCGGGCCGATGCTTTGCAGCAGCGCAGACAGGAACTTCGACCCCATAGCCGGAAAAAATATGGCATGGTTTGCTTCTGGATGGGGTGGGAGGCAGCGCATTGCCGTTGCAGG
>CAZMXB010000365.1:2933-3502 GCA_964569855.1 uncultured Rhodoferax sp. | reverse complement strand
CGCGCGGGTGGGGGTGGTCACGACTGTGCTTCAAACAGAACCGTGAGTGTAGCGACGCCGCCGCCAGTCTGGCCAGTCTGTTGGTCGGGCACGCCATGTCACGCTTGGCCACACCGAGGCATTGCCGTTGCAGGCATCGTCCAATGATTCTAGAAAGACGCATGCTTTCGAAGGCTGATGTCGCTATTTGCGTGGCGCTGAATTGAATGCACAATTCCGCGCTACGTAACGAAAAAACAAGCGCTTGAATTCGATGGATTTGTGTTTTTCACATTGAGCGGACGCCCAGCAGCCATTTCAATAGAAATCGCGACGGCAGTTCCGCAGGGTTAAAGGTGCGCGATGAAAGTTTTCCAAAAGACCCGGGCTGGTATGGCGGTGCTCGCCACTTTCGGCCTTGTCGTCAGCGCCCCGGCCCAGGTACCGGCCACCGTGGCGCCCATCGCCCAAGCGTCGATGAAAGTCGCCAGGCAGCCCAATATTGTCCTGATCCTGGCCGACGACTTGGGCTACGCAGACATCGGCGCGTACAAGGCCGACCGCTATCAGACCCCCAACATCGACAAGCC
>CAZMXB010000365.1:0-2923 GCA_964569855.1 uncultured Rhodoferax sp. | reverse complement strand
GACAAGCTTGCCAAGCAGGGCGTGCGCTTCACCGCCGCCTATGCCGCAGCACCTGTGTGTGCCCCTTCGCGCGCCGGGTTGCTCACCGGGCGTTATCCACAACGGTTCGGATTCGAGTTCAATCAGGGGCCCGGCAAGCGGGAATTCAAGCAGGGTTACGGGCTTGACGCGAAAGAGCTGACGATAGGGAACGTCCTGCAGACCGCCGGTTACAAGACGGGGCTCGTCGGCAAGTGGCACATGGGAATCGCAGACAAGTTCTATCCGACCAACCGCGGATTCGACGAGTTCGTCGGACTGCTGACCGCCGAGACATCCTATGGGGACCCGGCGCAGCCCGGCGTACGGGTTTGGCCGCAGGATCGCGCCGCTGCGGTCGCCGCCACGAAAGATGGTGTATTCCATCGCTGGCCCCACGCGAAAATCCTCGATGGACCGAACCGTACGCTGGCCACCGACGCAAAAGAGTACCTCACCGACTATCTGACGAACCGCAGCGTGGAGTTCATCGAACGGAACGCGAAATCGAACAAGCCCTATTTTCTGTATGCGGCCTACACAGCGCCCCATAGTCCGCACATGGTCGTGCAGAAATACTACGACCGCTTCCCCGAAATCAAAGACGAACTGCAGCGCATCAATGCGGCGATGATCGCATCCCTTGACGACGGGGTCGGCCAGATCATGGCCGCAGTGGAGGCGTCGGGCGAAGCCGACAATACGATCGTCGTGTTCACGTCCGACAACGGCTGCGAGGACTACTTCAGCGGCCTTTGCTCCTGCGAGCCGATGCGCGGCGGCAAGCTGACCCACTATGAGGGCGGAGCTCGGGTGCCGATGATCGTGCGTTGGCCCGGCAAACTGCAAGCGGGCGCTCTCTACAGCGGCATCACCTCATTGATGGATTTGCTGCCGACCACCGTGGCCGCTGCCGGCGGACATCTGCCTGCGGATCGCACCTACGATGGTGTCAATTTCCTGCCGTTCATCGCGGGCAAGGCGCCTGGACAACCCCATGATGTCCTGATCTGGCGGCGTGCGCCCCTGGTTTCCATCCGCGCCGGCGACTGGAAACTCTGGGAGGTTTCCGACAAGACGCGCATGGCCGCTCAGTCGCCCTACGGCGACTACACGCTGCTGTTCAATCTCAAGGTCGACGAAAACGAAACCACCAATGTCGCCACGCAGAACGTCGCCAAAGTGAACGAACTGCGCGCCCTGATCACGGATTGGGAGAAGGACAAGCAGCCTGCCGCGTGGCCGACTGCCCACAACGTCACCTGGCCCGTCTGTGGCAAGATTTTTACCGTACCAATCTGAGGACCAGAGTAGCTCGCAGCGCGCCACGACCCTTGCGCGCTCCGGTTGTCGAGGGAACCATTTTCCTGTGCGGTGCCAAGAACCGCGGTGATATCTGAGCCAAGGCCAAGCATCCATCGTGATTCCCGATCCAGACCATACCGATCCATCAGACGCCGGTGGCGATCCGGTGCCGGGCTTTCACATGCTGGCAAAACCCGGCGGATCGAGCTGCAATATCGACTGCAGCTACTGCTTTTTCCTGTCCAAGGAGGCGTTGTATTCGGACCGACGCCAGCACATGTCGGACCAGACGCTGGAGACCTACATCCGCCAGTTGCTGGAAGCGCACACATCGACGCAGGTTCAGGTGGCCTGGCAGGGCGGCGAGCCAACGCTGATGCAGTTGCCGTTCTTCGCGCGCGCGGTTGAGCTGGTCGAGAAGTACCGCCGACCGGGCCAGACTGTCGAGCACAGCATCCAGACCAATGGCACGTTGATCGACGAAAACTGGTGCCAGTTTTTGAAGCAATACC
Source organism: uncultured Rhodoferax sp. (assembly GCA_964569855.1). Classification (GTDB taxonomy): domain Bacteria; phylum Pseudomonadota; class Gammaproteobacteria; order Burkholderiales; family Burkholderiaceae_C; genus Allorhodoferax. Next base: position 1,088 of record CAZMXB010000365.1, on the reverse strand, counting down.
GATTTCTTGTTGGCCTGAGCATCGACGGCCCGCGCGCATTGCATGACCGTAACCGGGTCGATCGTCTTGGTCGAGGTACGTTTGACCGGGTGATGCGGGGCTGGCAGCTGCTGCGCAGCCACGATGTCGCGTGCAACATCCTGTGCACGGTCAACGCGGCGAACCAGGACCACGGTCGCACGGTCTACCGATTCCTGCGCGACGAACTGCAGGCCGAATGGTTGCAATTCATTCCCATCGTCGAACGGGCCACGGCGCAGACCATCGACCTGGCCAACCAGGGCTGGCGTGCACCAACAGGCGGCAGCAAACGGCCGCTGTACACCCAATCGGGCGACCTCGTCACGCAACGCTCGGTCGGGGCCGCGCAATACGGACGCTTTCTTGTCGAAGTATTCGAAGAGTGGGTGCGCCACGACGTCGGGCGCGTGTTCGTGCGCGATTTCGACGTGGCACTGGAAGCATGTTTCGGCCGCCACAGCTTGTGCGTGCTTGCGCCCGAATGCGGTTACGGGCCGGCACTGGAACACAACGGCGACCTGTATTGCTGCGACCACTATGTCGAGCCTGGCTACCGTCTGGGCAATATTCACGAGACGCCCCTGCGCACACTCGTCTTTGGCAGCCAGCAGCGCGCGTTCGTGCAGCACAAGCGAAGCGCCTTGCCCGCATCGTGCCTGACATGCGCGGTACGCCAGTGGTGCCACGGTGGTTGCCCGAAGGACCGGTTCGTCCGCTCGCCTGACGCAGACCGGGATACGAACTACCTGTGCGCCGGATACCACCTGTTCTTTTCACACATACAGCCGGCCATGCGGCACATGGTCGAACTGCTGCAAAAGGGCCGTCCGCCTGCCGACGTGATGGCATGGAAGGCGCGGCAAGATGCCGACGGCGGCCCTTACCAGCCATGCTCATGTGGCAGTGGCCACAAGCTGCGGTTCTGCCATGGCAACCGCGCGCCGCCGTCGCCGTTCCAGGATGCCAGCCAGCGGCCGACCTAGCTACGTTCACGATGGCCAGTGCAATCTCGCCAATCATGTCGCCCGCATGCGTGCCGACCATGCCGCCGCCCAGGATCTTGCCGT
>CAZMXB010000364.1:0-4867 GCA_964569855.1 uncultured Rhodoferax sp. | reverse complement strand
CAATCGCGATCGGCGTATCGAGGTCGTATAGCGCAGCGGGGTGGCATGCGACAAGCCCAAGCAACCCAAACCCGAGCACTACAGCCGCACGCATTCTGAATCCCTTCGAGGCGAGCACAGCATGCTGCTGTGCGGCGCACCAGCAAAACCGTTTGCTGTGTCTTGCTTGTCAAGCCTGCATTTTCCACCGGGCGTGCAGTGCTGGCCTTCGGGGCACGGTGGGTCGCACCTATCACTCTCTTCGACGGCGAGCAGTGCCACAGAAATCCGCAAACTCGTGATGAGCAGGCCAAGGAGTAGGACCGTGAGCCCTACCTTCGCGGCGATACGCTTGACATCCGTATGCACGTCGTCGAGCTTCCCTTCTACCCGTTTGACGATCGCCTCGTGATGGAGCCCGGCGATCTCTCTGGCCTGCTTGATATCGTCCGCAGCTTCAAGCCCACGCTGGCGAAGCAGCTCGGCAAGATGTGCGCGGTCCAGCGCCTTCTCCTCCCGGTGCCCAGGCCAAAAGCGGAACGCGACCCACCAAACGAGCCCGCCGAAGATGGCGAGCAGGCAGATAGCAACGAACAGCAGCGGCCCTTTGTACGCCGCATCAAGTATCGGCAAAACGTGTTCCATGTCTCCCGATGGTACGAACCAAAGGGAAACATGTTGTCAAGCGGCGCGCTTTTCGTTTAGGCTACTCGCATGTCAAACACAACATCTTGTCAGTGTGTCACTTGCGTCAGCGCTTGCCGCCATCGTCCAGGTTGGTTCTTGCCCGGTGAGGCCGAGAAGGCCGCCGAGCTGAAAGGCATGTCTTTCGCCGCCTTCTTCAAGCAGTACCTGGGGATCGATTGGTGGGTTGATGACACGCAAGTCCTCGCCCCTGCCATTCAGGGGATGTTGCCAGGCATGCGCTACCCGGAAGACCCAATCGGCACCTGCGTCTTCCTCATCGACGGCAAGTGCGACATTCACGAAGCAAAGCCTTTCGAGTGCCGATCATACGTTCACACAGACAACTTGGCGGCTGGCATGGATCGTCGTCGCACCATCGTCGACGCATGGCGCGCCGAGCAGCACCAAAAGCAGTGCCGCGATCTGGACATGGAGTAAAACAATTCGTAAAGAAAGTGCTTGCATGCCGGTCGCTAATTTGGCAGGATGAAGGCATGAAGCCTAGCGACATCCAATTAACCTACTCCGATCTGTTTCAGTGCCGAGACAGTCTAACTAAAGATGCGCATGACAGCTTGAACAAAGCACGGATGACCTGTGACGGCGGCACAGCCGCAACACTACGAGTGCAGGCGCGTCGCTGTCGACGAATTGCCGCGACAATCACAGCCTTTCTTGAGAAAATAGAAGCTGGAGTTCAGCCATGAACTTCCTCATCCTGAGCGACGAGCCACGACTGTGTGCCGAGTATCACTCGGACGTGCATCTAAACAGCCAGCTCAAAGAAGCTGTGCAAGTGCTCAGCACGGTCTACGGTGGACCCTATAAACCGACGCACCAGAATCACCCATGCACCAAATGGATCGCCACATCACCCGCAAACGCCTCGTGGGCACTGGCCCTAGCTTGTGCGCTCCATCTTGAATGGATAGCCCGCTTCGGCAAAACTCACGGCTCTGGCTTGCGGCTTCCCGAAGTCGCTGATCGCGTGCTTGTCCGCGATGCTTTCGAGCGACACACACCCTTCGCACAAGTCATGCCCGAGCAGTACCGCATCGCTGGCGATGCGGTCGCGGCGTACCGCGCGTACTACAATGCCGAGAAACAAGGCTTTTGGGTGCGACGAGCAGGACAGCCGCCCCGGTGGCGTGCGGCCAAATGGACCCGCCGCCCCGAGCCCGCTTGGTTCATCCGGCAGCCTGCACCGACAGCGCCGCCAGCACCGCCGTCCTAGTCTTCTTCCGCAGCGCCTTCTATCGGCTCGGCTGTCGTGCCGGGCTGCACGTTGAAGGTCGCTGTGCCCGCCTCGTATCGGTTTTCTACCACATTATACTGACTGCGGTACACCGGCTCGGTGATTTCTATCGTCATCGCCCACACGAGGCCACGATCGCCGGGTTTGTCAGGGTACCAGCCGCCCCGTGTGACGGTGAAACTGGCCCCCAGGCGTTCCGCTTGGCTCCGCTCGACATCATGCGCGCAGCTCGCAACCCAGTGCGCCATCAGCTTCGTGTCCTGCCAACTGTTTCCGTAGCACAGCACTTTCCAGGGCGACACAAGGCTCCCGGTGCGCGAGTAGCTGAAGATGCCGGACTGCGGAGCCTGCGAAGTCTCCGCTGTGAGGGTATCCGGCTTATCGGGATAGAGCACGTCTTTTACCGCAGAACTAGTAAATCTGGAATTGCCGGTGCGATCTGGCATTCCAACATAGCGCGCTTCAGGGTATTCCGGCGGAATCCACAAAATAGCTTGTGGTGCCATGTCGGTATATGGCCAGTCTGCGCCTACGTAGTAGTGCCCCACATCCGTAGCACGGGTTATGGGTGCCTGCTGCTTGCCGTCCGGTCCCGTGGTACTACCCAGCACCCACTCCCGCCCGGCCACCACGATGGGCTGCCGGGGGTCGCCAAGCGGGCCAAGTGGGGGGTAGATCTTTGGTGGGTAAATCTGCGACACCCGCGCCATAATACGCGCAATGTGTAGTAAATCCGTACCAACATACTCAATTTCTGCGTCAGCCAAGCTCAGAGCCATTTTCTACCTCGCCCCGCTACCGGGGTACTCGGGAACCCCCAAACGCGCCTTGTAGCGCGTCCTAGGGCCATTTCCGCGCAAATTTGCCAAGCTAGCGCACCCAACCCCGGTTAGGTTGGCTCGAAACGGTAGCAGGTTGTGGGACTTCTGACATAAGTAGGCGCTTGTCAGGAGTGATAAGATAGTCCTGCGCCGCTTTGATCTGCGCCATGGCGTTCTTCCAGCGCCGCAGAAACCTGGCTTCCTGAGCAGCACCTTCGTCGCCGGGCTTCCAGCCGCGCACGTCCATCGCGTGGTAGGCAGCAATGTCACAGACCCAGCCCACCCACGCCTCGGAGTACGCGGACAGCGGCGTGTTGAAGCGATGGCAAATCATCGTGTCAGCCTCGCGAGAAGCCCGTACAAGCTGACTTTGTAAGTTACTGTAAAGAAAGTCATGCTGTACGTTCTCAGGTAGGGAGTATGTAAACAGCTCTGCCACAGTGGCATAGCTGCCATCTACTGCACTACTGGGCCGGTACAGCGTACCAGTGCCACCAGCGCTACCGGACAGCGTGAAGGCCAAGGGATTCGGGGTTTGTGTGCCGCTCATGGCTTGGATGGTGCCACGAAAAGACTCCCACAGCGACGGGAAATGGCAGTGCTCTAGCGAGCGCCTAAAATACACCTCAAAAACTCCGAATAAGCGATCTCCCAAAAAATCGAAAACACTCCCCCTACTCCCTATGCCGAAATGTAGTTCTCGACGGGGATAAAAGAAACCAAAACACAAAATCATCCATCCATATTATGTATGTTTTAGCGCGAAATGTGTACGGCTCGCACGTACGCGATCCGGCAGCTCCAGCACTACCGCGCCCCGTGGCTGGCCAGGGTAAGGTGCCTGGTCTCCGGGCCATCATGCGTGCGATCCTCCTATCATGGGAGATCATGCGCGCGCATTCCTTTTCCCTTTCGCTTTTTCCGATCTTTTTTCTCACAGCAGTCAATCCACCCAAAAGACTCCCCTACTCCCTATGCTGAAATGTCGTCTTCAGACGGCAAGTAAAACAAATGGAAAACACAAAATCATCCACCGCACTGCCACCCAACTCCCACGAAAATGGCATAACGACATTGTAACTACCATGGGGAAATGTGTGATGAGCACCGCACAGCTTGGCTACGTATTCCACACAGAAACTTAGATGTCGCAAAAATACTACATATATAATGATGTTTATGCACTCCCCTAAAATGGCCAAAAAACTACACAGGCCTACCGCTCCATTTCCTTTATCCAGCGACGGGGCGTGGTAGGTGCTTTACAATATGTCGGTGCGACTTAACTTCCCAAATCATTTTTGAAAGTGCCTTCCCGTCGACAAAATGATCACCCGGCATACTAGTGATTTTGGGCGTGTGAAGCTAACTTCCCAACGTAGGCCATTTTTCGGCCTATTTGCGGTAGCAGTCTTTATTCTACCGAAATTTTGTCGCAAAAACCGCGACTCAGCGACGGGAACAATAGAAGAAATACGCCAGAAAAGCGAGCTGGGCAGCCTCGCTGGCCGTGGTTGATTTTGTGTTTTGGCTGACTGTACTACCCTGTGTGGAGTAGTATGAAAGGAGGGAGAGACTAGGCGAGCTTAGACTACAGAGTCACGAAAAGCGACGATTTGTGTGATAGCATCAGCGACTGTGTTCGCGAGGACGTAGCAGCCCCCACGTCTGCGCACATTGGTCATACGTACTACTTGTGCGTCTGACTGTGCCTGCGCACCTACTTTGATTTCGACTTCTAGCACGTATGCGTGCGGCGTGCCCTGTGTGCCCCGTTCCACGGTAAGGTAGCCCGTAGTGTCAGCACAACCGACCTTCCCCACGTTCCGCACTCCATTGGCCAGCACATTCTGCGCACTACGGGTGTCACCGTTTTTCAGCATGGCGAGCGCTGCTTTCACAGTGCTTACTTCTACAATGCCGCCCGTAAAACGGCGCTCTAGCCACACAGCTTGACCGCCATTGCGCAATCGCAATAGCGGGCTGCTACATATCGACACAATATAATGCTGATATGTATCGTTTTCCAGCACGCGCCGTTCGACGGACTTGGCATAATCCTTTGGCCAGCTCGGAGGGCACAGCCGCTCCATTTCGGGTGGCCAGTGTTTCAGCGCGGCGGGCG
>CAZMXB010000363.1:0-4872 GCA_964569855.1 uncultured Rhodoferax sp. | reverse complement strand
GATGTAACGTTTGAGTCGTTCAACGGTTGTCATGAATTAACGAAATATCAATAGTAAATGGTGTGTATTGATTGCCTGCTTTCTGCCCGTTCTCACGGCGCTTTTGCCCAAGCTTGATTCTCTGAAGCTTTCGCGCAGGGATGGTAAGTACGACAACCTATCCCCACGCGAATGGGAATCCCGCTTGAGTGGCTGGCAGCAGCGAGCCATCGCCGCCCATTCCAATGGCTTTGAGATATTGCCTTTGTTCGTTGGCAGCGTGGTGTTTGCACATATTGCGCAAGCCAACCAGTCCCGCATCGACATGCTGGCCATGGCTTTCGTGGCACTGCGGGTGGCCTACGTTGCCGTCTATCTGATGAACCTTGGCGCATTGCGCACCTTGGTGTGGTCGGGTGGAGTCGCTGCCTGTATTGCCTTGATGTTGCTGTGATGTATTTTGTATATGGCCTGATTGGGGCCGTGCTGCTGCTCGCAATTTTTGCCCACCTGCAGCCGCATGTCGCGACCCGATGGGCATTGGCTCTGGAACGCAAGCGAAACGGGCTGACGCTCAAGTCCCAGACGGCATCTGGTTTTACGATGCCGTACTTGGAGGGGGGGCACGGGGACGTATTGGTATTGATTCACGGCTTTGCCGGGGACAAAGACAATTTCACACGGCTGGCAGGCCATCTGGTCCCTCATTTTCGGGTCATCGTGCCGGACTTGCCCGGTTTTGGCGACGCCACTCGGGACCCAGCTGCGAGCTACCGCATGGAAGACCAGGTGGAGCGCCTGCATGTATTTATCCGGGCACTTGGCATAGAACGCATGGTGCTGGGCGGCAACTCTATGGGTGGATTCATTGCCAGCGAGTACGCTGCTCGCCATCCCGAGCAAGTCCGGGCCGTGTGGCTGCTGGACGCCGCCGGTACAGAAGCGGCGCACAACACGCCTATGCTTCAGGAGTACCTTGCCTCAGGCGAGTTCCCGCTGTTGATTCGCGATCTTTCAGGGGCGGATCGGCTGATTCGGGCAACCATGTCGCGTCCACCCTATTTCCCGGGTTTCCTGAAGCGGGTGCTGGCGCAGCGCGGTATTGACGACTATGCGTTACACAGCGAAATTCTGAAAGATCTGGCTATCAACTCGCCGATGTTGGAGTCGCAGTACAAGGATCTTCCAACCCCGGCTCTCATCGTTTGGGGAGCTGAAGACCGGTTGCTCAACCCGGCTGCTGTACAAACACAGCGAACGGTGTTCCCGGCAAGCCATTGCATTGTCATGGCCGGTATAGGGCACGTGCCCATGTTGGAGGCGCCTAAACAAACAGCGCGTGATTTCATCCAATTTGCAGCCGCCTTAAGCGATTAATGCGGGCGCTTTTTTAAAGCCAAATTCAAGAAAACCATCGTCGATGGGGTCTTGGAGCAACATAGGCTGGTCATGCTCAAACGCATGAGTAACTTTCCACGGACCGCCTTGCCCCTGGCGCGGCAGCTCGTCCATCGCCCGTTGCACATAACCAGAGCTCAGTGAGCCCATCACATTGCCATCGCCCCTTTCGGTGGCAGGCGCACGGGGCGTCGCACTGGTGCACCCCTGTCGATCCATGTGGTTGATCAGGCGACAGATGTAGCGCGATGCCATGTCAGACTTCAGCGTCCAGGACGCGTTGGTGTACCCCAAAACAAACCCAAAATTCGGTAAATTCTGCATCAACACTGCCCGGTAGCTTAGCAACTGCGATGCAACAATCGGTTCGCCATCCACGCGAATTTGCACGCCGCCAAATGTCTTTAACCGCAAGCCGGTTGCGGTAACCACAATATCTGCGTCCAAGTGCAGGCCGGACTTGAGCGCAATTCCGCTTGCAGTGAACGACTGGATCTCATCGGTCACCACCGAGGCTTTGCCTGACTTGATTGCCTGCAACAAATCGCCATCCGGCACCATGCACAGGCGCTGGTCCCAGGGCCTGTAGGCTGGGGTGAAGTGGCGCATATCAAAGTCCTTGCCCATGAAGCGCTCTACAGGTCGCAGGAGAAACCGCCGCACGGCATTCGGCCAACGTTTGGCACTCTTGTAGAGCGCCCGTTGCAAATGGATGTGGATGGAGCGCAGCGTGCTGAACAGCAACTTGGGAGGAAGTAGTTTTTCCAGGAAGCCGATCCACTTTCCATAACCCGGAAGGCTGAAAATATAGGTCGGAGAGCGTTGCAGCATGGTGATGTGGGCAGCATCTGGCGCCATGGAAGGCACCAGCGTCACCGCGGTGGCCCCGCTGCCGATCACTACAATTCTTTTGCCTCTGTAATCCAGGTTGTCAGGCCAGAACTGCGGGTGGATGCACTGCCCCTTGAACGCCTCCATGCCTGCAAATTCTGGCAAGTGTCCCCGGTCATAGTCGTAGTATCCGGTGCAACTGATCAAAAAGCTGCAGCTGTAAACCAGGTTCTCGCCGGTGGCCTCATGCGCGGCTTCCACATTCCAAAGCTGGTCCGTGCTGGACCAATGTGCCGCCGTTATCTTCAAACCGAAACGGATGTTTTTATCTACGCCAAATTCCCTGGCCGTGTCGATCAGGTAGTTGCGTACGAGCGCACCTTCAGCCAGTATGGTTTTAGACTCCCAAGGCCTGAACGCATACGCAAAGGTAAACATATCCGAGTCCGAACGAACACCGGGATACCGGAACAAATCCCAGGTACCCCCAATCGCCTGGCGTCGCTCCAGAATTGCATAGCGCTTGCCCGGTAATTCTCGTTGCAGGTGGCAAGCCATACCGATTCCGGACAGGCCTGCTCCGACAATCAACACATCAAAATGTTCGATCATTCCCATGGTACCTCAGCCGATCCAAATCGCATGAGGGCGCGTAGTTTGAGGGTTTCGGGTTCCCAGCATCTTTGACTTGCGTAGTTGAGGTCTGGCGGATGCCCAAAGTTGTGGCCTCTGGGGATCCAGCCAGTTTCGGGCTGACGGCGCTGACACGCTAGCCCGAAAAGCAGCTAAGTCGACGTCTCCCTGAGTCATCCGATGAAGCGCTGATACACCTTGTGGTTTGGTGCCGGTTGTGCTGCCAGATCCCGGTTCGGCTCCATTGACACCCTGTCTTCTACCTGAGTAGAACAACCCTCCCAATGGAGTTGCCTGCGCACCACGCTGCGGCAGCCTCAATGGCTGCTTTGGGGCAGGCCAATCGCACCTGTTCATGCCCATCTTGTGCAACGAAGCAATTGGCCTCGTTTCACAACAGGAGCACAGCCAAGCGATCACCCAACGTCAACTCGTGGCAACGCTCAACTGAAGATGCCGACTGCAAGCTCTGCCCAGACCAATGCCACAACAATCAAGACGCCGAGGGTCCAAGCGATGCGACCAGTTGGCCCAGTGACGTGGTTGCGACTCAGGACTATCACCGTTCCGGCTCCGAACAGAAGCATTGCGGCGACCAAGAAGTCAGCGGGACCCCAGGACACTTCCGGCGTGAACTGCATGGCGATAGCTGGTATCGCAAGTAGTAGCGCCGTGCAAATCGCAACGCCGAGCAGTGGCTTCTGGATGTTTGGTGTGGACATCGCAACTTCCGATCCCATCATTGATCAACTGACTTTCCGCAGTATCTCATGTTGGTCCGTACTCCAAAACGATGGGGATCGGTGAGGAAATCAATCGGTTGTGGAACGCGGGATTGGGCCAGCCGACATTAGTGAATGCCCGCTTTCCGGAAGACATTCTTTTTGTCGCTCGAAAATTCAGGGAACACGAGGCTGGAGACCCGCTTCGGGGCTAGCAGTCGTTCAAAGTAGCCATCGAAATTGAGACGTTTTCTCCATACCGGTCATAGCCGGTACTTGCCCAATTTTGGCACTTGCCCATCGCCAAAACTCCAAAGCAGGCATTCGCGGGCCACAATCGTTTTTTGGAGTTGGCGGTCGGCAGAGCAGCAGCAGTCAGTCGATAGCGTGGTCCAGTTAGAGTAAGAGCACGCGTGCCGTCTAGGATCGACCAAAAACAAGGTGCTATTCGGAGTAAAAGAGTGAGAAATTGCGGCACACTTTGCGCATGAGCGTCAAATTCTTGAAGTCTGATTACCAAATCGTGCACAGCCGGAATGACGTGAGTGGGGATTGGGTTTTTTACCGCCGCGTTGGGCGTCATAATCATGGGCTACTCCATATCCTGGATCGCAGTTAAAGAGAGGGCTCCCGAACTCTTGCTACAAGAGCTGAGGCTTTCGCCTACAGGCGCGATGTGCGATTACGGGCGAGAGCCATTTACAGCTCGTACCTTGCCGAGCGGATGGTTTATTTTGGTGTTCAATAGGTGCGAGCACAAATTTTTAAAATCCAAGTCGCTGGCTTCGCTGTCGCGCAACTGCGACCTTGTTGCCTGCTCCGCTGAAGAGCACGTGATGGTGAGTACATCGGAGTTGTGGCGCGACGGCCAGCAAATTTGGCGCATCGAGCACGACGCTCAAGAAAGTATCGACCACCTCAGCATTACTGGCGCTTTGCCAGATAGCTACCTTGCAATCCAATGACGGTATGCCGAGGAGCAAGAACAAGCAGGTGGGAAAAATGCCGGCGTCGATCATTTTTTTGACATACCGCTGCAAACAGCCAAAGGCATAGTCGGGTTCAAGCACGACGATAACGATGGGCTCGAAGACGATAGCTTTGAGGTGTTTGAACTCCAATCATTTTCGTCGCAGACTAAACCATGGTGGAAATTGTGGTGACGCTCAATCTTGCAGTCGAGATGGACTGCGTAAGAGTGCGAAGCCTGTTGACGCCGACGTCAATTTGACCCAGGCGGCCGACTTTTAGTGACCCAGGGCGATATCTTTGGAATTGTTGCTGGGCGCGGGATGACGGCTTGCCAAGG
>CAZMXB010000362.1:3431-4888 GCA_964569855.1 uncultured Rhodoferax sp. | reverse complement strand
GGCAGTACCGGCGCAACATGTAAGGATTCACAATCCGTCCCACGGCGGGTTAACCACCACGGCGTTGAAGCCCTTGCTGGTGTGCTTGATGATGCGCACATGCCATTTGGAATGCAACGGCAACTGGTGCACCCAATCGGACTGGTCTAGCGGCAGAGAAATTGGCTGTATCAGACCCGAGCGCCCCATGACCCGGACAAACACACCGTAGGGCTGATGCCCGGTGATGTCCCCCTCCACTATCTGCCCCACTTTTGGCAAATCAGCTGAATCCAGTGACTGCCGCACGACAATCCGGTCACGGCTGCGCTCAACCCTCATGGGCACGACTTGCACTTGTTGCCCACGACGCAGATGGGGGGCCGTTCGATCAAACACAGCGTACAGGCCTCCTGCGATTTCAACTGTCACCTGTCGGCCATGCGCGGTAACGATCGCAGGCACGACTTGCCCACGCTCAAGCCACTGGTCAAGCTGCGCCCACAAAGGGTTTTGCTTGCGTTCGCGAACCGCAGAGATCAACGCTGCAAACGCCGGCTCAACCAACCCAAGGTTAGTCGGCTGCAGCAATATCTCTGCTTTGTATAGCCAGCCTGCATTCGGGTGTTGCCCCACCCATAGGCTCAGTTCATTGGCCAAGTCGAGCAAGCCTCGCTCAGTCGGCCAAGCAATAAGGCACTTCACCAGAACCAAAGGCCAAGACGGATGTCGTCGTGAGGATTCGCACCAGGCCATGGCCATATTGCGAAAAACCTCTGATCCAATCATTCCAGCGTCCAACATGGCTTCGATGAGATGACTGGCAGGGCCCGCGTCTAAAGTCCCGAGACGTGGTATCCAGTCAGCCAGCTTGGTCTCAAGGGTTTTTTGTTGTGTAACCGACAACTCGCCAATTTGCACCAACAGCCCCTTAAGGATCGGCAGCGCAATGTTTCCTTGAAGGGGTTGAGCAATGACTGTCAGGCCCATGTCCGCCAATCGCGATACATCCCAGCCCTCTGGCAATTTCTGCGAACGCGCCAACAGTGCCTGCCACACATAGTTCCACAGCTCCTTGTTTCCTCGCCCATCCAGCCATTCGCAGCCCTGCTTCACCAGACACTGCTCGCTCCAGCCCTCGGGCAAAACCTGGGGGCGCGCCAGCAGGTCCTGCCACACAAATGCCCACTGATCCTTATCTTCTCGCCCGGCCAGCCATTCGCAGCCCTGCTTCACCAGACACTGCTCGCTCCAGCCCTCGGGCAAATCCCAGGGGTGCACCAGCAAGGCCTGCCACACATAATTCCACTGATCCTTGTTTTCTCGCCCTGCCAGCCATTCGCAGCCCAGTTGCACCAGGCGCTGCTCGCTCCAGCCCTCGGGCAAAACCTGGGGGCGCGCCAGCAGTGCCTCCCACACATATTTCCACTGATCCTTGTTTTCTCGCCCTGCCAGCCATTCGCAGCCCAGTTGCACCA
>CAZMXB010000362.1:0-3331 GCA_964569855.1 uncultured Rhodoferax sp. | reverse complement strand
CACTGATCCTTGTTTTCTCGCCCTGCCAGCCATTCGCAGCCCAGTTGCACCAGGCCGGCCAGGTCTGTGCCTGTTGGGGGAGACGGAAGCGCCTCTTGCCAGATGTGAGCCCAGTGGGCCGCATCCTCGTGTGACAAGGCATGATTGAGCAAGTCCGTCAGCGCTTGACGGTCCTGCAATGGATCGGCCAGCAGAGCTTTCCAGACAAAGTGCCAATCTGCGCGACGCGATTGCGTCTGCAACCAATCCCTGGCGGCGGTTGTCAGGGTCACGCGCTGTTCACCTTCAGACTGTGCCCATATGGCCTCCCAAATGCGGGACCATTGGGGTGGCGGCTGCGCTGTGCTGCGGGCTAGCCGCTCGACAGCCCACTCCCGCAGAGCAGGGTGGTGCGGGTACACGGACCACAGCCGTGACCACCAGGCGGGCCACCACCCCAGGGCAGGGAACTGCGCCTCGGCGGCATCCATGTCTAGCAAGGCATCGGCGACTAATGTATCTGCCTGCTGGCGTAAAAATTGATGGGACGTCTGCCAACAGGCCAAGCTGATCCGCATGCCCGCCTGCAGTCGCACATCTCCACCGGCTATGCAGGCCCGCCAGGCCTGCACACAACGCTCGGCCAAGCGGGTGTCATCAACCGGCTCCATACGTTGGGCGCGTGCAACTCCAGCGGAAGCAGAAAATACCTGCAGTAGGCGCTGCGCCAGCACACCGTGCCCGCCAGTAAGGGCTTTCTGGAAGGCATCACCCAGGTCCTCGGCATAAAGTCGCGGCCGGTCTGCCTGCAGCAGGTGTGGATATATTGCATCACTGAGATGGGGGTGGGTCAAACGTAGCCATTCCTGGCCCGCTTCGACAGACTCCAGCGCGAAGTCTCTGTCTCGGTTGATGTCTTCCAGATGCTCCCTATCCTGCGCACTAAGCCAGGCCGCCGGTGCGCGCAGGTAGAGACGATTGACGGCCAGACACAGGCGCAGGTGCTGGGCAAACAGGTCGCCATGCTTTTTCAAACGGGTGGCGAAGCGCTGACCAAATTGGCGCATATCTCCCTGTGCCAGCTCTGTTGCCACCGACACAAATAGGCCCTGCCCTTGCTCGCTTTGAGACAAGGCTTGTCCAAGCCATAGACTCTCGTCTTGGGCCGCGACAGGTGAGTCCAATTGCCCTTTGGCCCAGTCGACAAATTGCACCGTCTCGGCACGGTCCAATAGCGGCACCGCGTGGACTTGCAGCTGGAAGCCTTGATAGCGACTTTATTCCTCGAAGTCGTCTGCAAACTCGCTGGGGCCGCAAGTCAAGAGCACAGGCCAGGCTCGGGAGCCCTGGTTGTCCACAACCATGCTGATGCGTCCAATATCTAGTTGATCCCTCGCATCTGGATCGTAGATGTCGTCTACAGCCAGGAAATCCGGCATGTCCAATGCATTTCCTTGGACGATTTGTGTCAGTGCCGACTCAACTTCTTCGGGTTTGAGCCACAGGACACTGTGGCCGCGCTGCACCAAATCGCTGACGGCATTGAGCAGCAAAACACTTTTTCCCGCCCCCGAGCGCCCGGCCAGCCAAAACACGACCAACTCGGAAGAGGGGGACTGCAGGGCTTGCTCACGCAACGACAAGGCGCGACTTACTGCCTCTTGACTCAAGCCAGGCCGCGCCATGTATTGGCCTTTGCGCCAACGCTCCCAGGTGACGCGCTTGCCGACTTCGAGATGATTGGCTGCGTGCGCCGGCAAAACCACATCACTGCAAGTCAAACTCTGTCCAAACTTGGGGCGTTCAACTCTCCCCTGTTGAAACCGCTCAGCAATAGCTTCCCAATAGGCTGCAGCATCGGCAGGATTGGCCTGACGTTGCATGATGCGATCCAATGCATACCGCAGAAAGCCAAACGGATCACTGTGGCAGCTCCACAGCATCGACAAGGTCTGCCAGCGCGGGTTAGGTTGATGCAGCGGTGGCTGAAGCCGTTTGTTTTGCAAGAGGCTTTGCATCAACGCAGCGTGCGGGGATGCCTTGGGCAACTTCACCCAGTCCAGTTCAATCGCATGCTGTTGACACACAACCCCATAGCAGGGTCGCACGGGCTTGACTTGAGCGGCATCCACGGCCTCAATAGCCGCGATTTCGGCGGCAGCACTATCCAATGCGGCAGTAGTCAGGGTGCGCTTGACTTGCAGCAAAACCAAGGAACCGTCAGCGGCCTGATGGGCAATGTCCGACAGCGCTTCGATAAAAACATTGCCCGACTGCGCAAAGTCAGCTTTTGTGGCAAGACAAGTTACCGATTTGCTGATCGCCACTTCCGCTTGATATGCAAAGCCTGCCATGGCGTATATGCCACCAGCCGCGCGCTTCGGATGCGCTTGCTCGTAAGCACTCAATAGATCTTCAACGCTCATACTCGTCCCTGACTAGAACTGTCCATGACGCAATCTATCACGCCAGGTTTCATGGCAATGGCACATCAACATCCAGTCTTCGGGCCGCAGCCTGCATGCGTAGGAGATTCAGTTCAACGACATCCGAACCACACTGCAGGCCTTGATCGCCATCTACGACAACTGCAACAGCCTGCACACCAACGCGTTTGACGAGGCCATCACCACGCCGACCGAAGATTCAGTACGCCGCGCCATGGCCATCCAGCTCATCATCAACCGCGAGTGGGGTCTGGCCAAGAACGAGAACCCGAACCAGGGTGCTTTCATCATCGAGGAACTGACCGAGCTGGTGGAAGAGGCGGTAATGTCCGAGTTCACGGCCATTGCGGACCGTGGTGGCGTGCTGGGTGCGATGGAAACTGGCTACCAGCGCGGCAAGATCCAGGACGAGAGCATGACCTACGAGATGCTCAAGCACACCGGCGAGCTGCCCATCATTGGCGTCAACACCTTCCGCAATCCGCATGGCGACCCGGTGAACGACAAGCTGGAGTTGGCGCGCAGTACCGATGAAGTAAAACAGAGCCAGTTGAAGCGCCTGGCCGAGTTCCACGCCAAGCATGCCGCAGATTCACCGACTGCCCTCAAGCGCCTGCAAGAGGCCGTCATAGCCAACAAGAATGTGTTTGAAGTGCTGATGGACGCGGTGCGGGTTTGCTCGCTGGGGCAGATCACGAATGCGCTGTTTGAAGTGGGTGGGCAGTACCGGCGCAATATGTAGACACTGTAACCGGGGCTGCGAGTCGAATTGGCCTGCAGCCCTCGCAAACATTACGCAGGCAGCTATCAAATTGGGAGTAATCGCCAAGCTGCGCACGTTCAGCGCGATGGATACTTCTCAAACAACTTCGCAAACGTACCTGTGGCGCGCCCCAGAGCATCCA
>CAZMXB010000361.1:0-4897 GCA_964569855.1 uncultured Rhodoferax sp. | reverse complement strand
CACCGGCCATGATCACGGCTTTCCGCGAAGACTACGGCGTGGATGTGCTGCACGCCTGGGGCATGACCGAACTCAGCCCACTGGGCACCTTGTGCACACTCAAAAACAAGCACGAAAGCCTGCCCGAAGCCGAACAGATGAAGCTGCGCATGAAGCAGGGCCGCTGCATTTTTGGCATCGACATGAAAATCGTGGACGCCGATGGCCGAGAGTTGCCGCACGATGGCAAGGCCGCAGGCGATTTGCTGGTCAAAGGCCCCTGGGTGATTGCCAACTACTTCAAGTCCGAAGGTGGCGACCCATTGGTGGACGGTTGGTTCCCCACGGGCGATGTGGCCACCATCGATGCAGACGGTTTCATGCAGATCACCGACCGCAGCAAGGATGTGATCAAGTCGGGTGGCGAATGGATCAGTTCCATCGACGTGGAAAACGTCGCCATGGCCCACCCGGCGGTGGCGATGGCGGCCTGCATTGGCATGAAACACCCCAAGTGGGACGAGCGCCCCATCATTGCAGTGGTCAAGAAGCCGGGTGCCGATGTCACGCGTGAAGAGTTGATTGCCTTTTACGAGGGCAAGACGGCCAAATGGCAGGTTCCGGATGACGTGGTTTTTGTCGATGCGATCCCATTGGGCGGAACCGGCAAGATGCAAAAGTCCAAGTTGCGTGAAATGCTGCGCGACTACCAATTGCCGGGCGTCTGAACGGCATTGTCTCGGTGCGGCTAACTCCCTTTTGATTCGTAGTCACCTTGGTGATACGGTCTAGGGGAAACCCTTGCGCTCTGAAGTTCGAATCCTTGTACGCTTGACGAAGTTTTTCACAGGAGCTCCCTAAATGAAGTTTGCAATCAAATTTGTCGCTGCCTCGGTGGCGTTGGTGTGTGCCAGTGCAGCGTTTGCGCAAAAAGGTGAGACCGTCAAGTTGGTCCGCATTGACCCGTTGACCGGACTGCTGGGCCCGGTGGGCATCAGTCAGCAGAAGGGTTACCAGTTTTTTGCCGAAAAGCTCAGTGGTGCGGGCAACCCGGCCGGCGTCAAGTTCGAAATCAGCTTTATCGACAACAAGCTCAGCCCTACCGAAAGTCTGAACGCTCTGAAGGCGGCCATTGACCAGGGTGCACGGTACATCATCCAAGGCAACGGCTCCTCTGTGGCCCTGGCGTTGACCGATGCGGTAACCAAATACAACGAACGCAATCCCGGCAAGGAAGTCATTTATCTGAATGACTCGGCAGTGGATCCTGATTTGACCAACAGCAAGTGCAGCTTCTGGCACTTCCGCTTTGATGCCGACACCTCCATGAAGATGGAAGCCATGTCAAGTTTCATTGAAACCCAGAAGGACATCAAGAATGTCTACATCCTGGGACAGAACTATTCGCATGGCGTACAGGTGGCCAAATATGCCAAGGAAACCTTGGCCCGCAAGCGTCCGGACATCAAGATCGTTGGCGAAGACCTGCACCCCCTGGCGCAGGTGCGCGACTTTGCTCCTTACATTGCCAAAATCAAGGCATCGGGCGCTGACACCGTCATCACCGGAAACTGGGGTTCTGACCTCTCCTTGCTGATCAAGGCTGCCAACGAAAACGGCTACACAGGCAAGTTCTTCACGTATTACGCGGGGGTCACCGGTACCCCGACCGCGCTGGGTACCAATGGTGCGGGCCGTGTGTACCAGATCGCTTACAACCACTACAACATGGGTGGTCAGATGCAGAAATGGCAAGACGAGTTCAAAGCCAAGTACAACGACGATTTCTACACCGGTTCGACCATCCGCATTTTCCAGGTTCTCGGCGCTGCCATGGCCAAGGCGAAATCGACCGATCCGGTGAAGGTTGCCGCCGCGATGGAAGGCTTGAAGTTTGACAGCTTCAACGGCGAAGTCGAAATGCGCAAGACCGATCATCAGTTACAGCAGCCGCTGTACATGACCGTTTGGCAAAAGGCGGACAAGAAGTACCCGTACAGCCCCGAGAACACCGGCATGACGCTGGCACCGTTAAAGGAGTATCCCAACTATGTGTCCAGCACACCAACCAGTTGCCAGATGAAGCGTCCCTAGTCCTACGGCGGGGTCAACGCGGTTGAAATGCGGCCTCGATTGAAGGCCGCGCCTTTTACGCCGTGTGTGGGCTTGGGGGCTCGTCCCTTGGGCGCTTGACACAGGAGCCCGAGCGGGTTTGCCGCATCGGGCTCTTTTACTTAGCGGAAACATTACGGGACAGACCGTAGCGTAGCGAAGCTCTGTCGCCAACTGATTAAACGGAGGACCTGGAGACTATGGAGTTTTTCATCATCTCGATGCTCAACGGATTGAGCTACGGCTTGCTGCTGTTTTTGTTGAGTTCAGGTCTGACTCTGATTTTCAGCATGATGGGTGTGCTGAACTTTGCACATGCCAGTTTCTACATGCTCGGAGCCTATGTGGGTTACACCGTGTCCCGATGGGTCGGATTCTGGCCGGCCTTGGTCGTAGCCCCGCTCGTGGTGGGTGCAATCGGTGCGGTGTTTGAGCGTCTTTGCCTGCGGCGTGTGCACAAGTTCGGGCATGTTCCTGAATTGCTGATTACCTTTGGTCTTTCATATGTGATTCTGGAATTGGTGCAATTGATTTGGGGTCGTATTGCCCTGGAGTTTCGTCCACCCGAAGTTTTACAGGGCCCGGCCTTCACACTCATCAACCATTCAGTCAACGGTCTGAGTGTGATGTGGGGTGCGGCTCCCTCCGAGATGTGTGCTGCAACCGATGCGGCACTTCGGATCGTGTGTTCGCCGTTTCCCGCCACCCGTGGCTTCATGATGTTTGTGGCATTGGTTATGTTGGTGGCGGTCTGGCTGTTGTTGACCCGCACCCGTATCGGCCTGGTGATCCAGTCGGCACTGACCCATCCCGAGGCCGTGGAGGCGTTGGGACACAACGTTCCGCGGATCTTCATGCTGGTGTTCGGCGCAGGCGCTGCATTGGCCGGGCTGGCTGGGGTGATTGGTGGCAGCACCTACCTGACCGAGCCGGCCATGGCAGCAACTGTGGGTTCCGTCATATTTGTGGTGGTGGTGGTTGGCGGCATGGGGTCGTTGTCTGGAGCTTTTCTGGCTTCGGTATTGATCGGTGTAATCCAGACCTTTGCCGTCGCCTTCGATTTTTCTATCGCTACCATGGCGCAACAAATGGGTGTTCAACTGGGCGACGCAGCGCTGAATAACTCGATTGTCAAGTTGACTCTGTCGCAAGTGGCGCCGATATTGCCCTATCTGTTCCTGGTTCTGATTTTGATCTTCCGGCCCAAAGGTCTTTTGGGAACGCGCGAAGGCTGAGCACATGTCCAATCAAAAACCAAATAAAACCATGAACGTGGGGCGCTGGGTGACTTGGGGTCTATTCGTCCTGGTGTTGATCGTTGCGCCCTGGATGTTCAGCAGTGGTCTGGCCATGACGGTGCTGTCCCAGATGGGCATTGCCATCATTGCCTGCCTGTCCTACAACATGCTGCTGGGGCAGGGCGGCATGCTCAGCTTCGGCCATGCGGTGTACACCGGTCTGGGCTCTTTCGTGGCCATTCATGCATTGAACTCGGTGGCAGGCGGGTCATTGCCGATTCCAGTGGCAATGGTTCCCGTGGTCGGCGGGTTGGCCGGCATGGGTTTTGCCGCACTGTTCGGCTACGTTACTACGCGCAAGGCGGGAACCACGTTCGCCATGATCACCCTGGGCATGGGCGAGCTGGTTTTTGCCATGTCGTTGATGATTCCGGAGTTTTTTGGCGGCGAAGGCGGCGTGTCGGGTAACCGGGTGATTGGCAAACCGTTTCTGGGTATCACGTTTGGTCCGGCAATCCAGGTTTATTACCTGATTGCGATTTACACGTTTTTGTCGGTCGTTGCCATGTTCGCGTTTACACGCACACCCCTGGGGCGGACGCTCAAGGCGGTGCGCGACAACCCGGAAAGGGTTGAATTTGTGGGCTACAACACCCAGCGCGTCCGTTATACCGCGTTCATCATTGCCGGCTTCTTTGCCGGCATCTCCGGGGGATTGGCGGCACTGAACTTTGAAATTGTGACGGCGGAAGTGGTCCACGCGGCGCGTTCCGGGGCTTACCTGTTGTTTACGTTTCTGGGTGGAGCAACCTTCTTCTTTGGTCCCATTTTGGGCGCGGTTCTGATGGTGTTGGCTTTCGTGTTGTTCAGTGAATTCACCAAAGCCTGGCTGCTGTACCTTGGCCTGATATTTCTGTTCATGGTCATGTACGCGCCCGGCGGCCTGGCCAGTCTGATCATGATGAACCTTCGGGTTGCAGCCTTTGGAAAACTGCGCCAGCTCTGGAAAAGTTACCTGGCCCTGTTCATCACCGGAGTCATTGTTTTGGCCGGGGGCGCCGCCATGGTGGAAATGCTCTACCACCTGCAACTCAGCGCTTCGCAAGGCAGTGAAATCGCCTTTATGGGAATGCGCCTGGACACGACGGGTGCTGTCGACTGGTTGGGTGCTTTGGCGGTGTTGTTGGTCGGTCTGGTGCTGTTTGAATTGGCCCGGCGCCGCTTCGCCCGGGAGTGGGAAGAAATTCAGGCCTATATCGAGAAAAAACTGAACCCGGAGGAAGCGCAATGAGTGCAACCGATTCGTTCGCGCTGGAACTCAAGGATCTGCGCAAAAGCTTTGGCAAGACCGAGATCATTCGCGGAGTGAACTTGTCCGTTCGCCATGGAGAGCGGGTCGCCATCATTGGGCCCAATGGTGCTGGCAAGTCGACGCTGTTTAATCTGATCAGTGGCCGGTTCGGGGCCAGCAGCGGTGAGGTGTATCTCAACGGCACACCCATCAACGGAAAGAAGCCATTTGAGATCAACCGCTTGGGTCTGTCGCGCAGCTTTCAGATTACGAACAT
>CAZMXB010000360.1:0-4916 GCA_964569855.1 uncultured Rhodoferax sp. | reverse complement strand
AACCGCCTGGCACCATTTGCACGGTCTTGCCCGATAACACGTACGGTCGCAAATCGATATGGCGCGGCGCAATGCCACTTTCCACAAAGGTGGGGCAGCTCGACAGACTGAGCGTGGGCTGGGCAATATAGCCGTTGGGATTGGCCAGAATGGCCTTGCGGAAATCTTCAATCTCGGCGGTGGTGGACGCCGGGCCCACCAGCATGCCGTAGCCGCCGGCCCCATGGACCTCCTTGACCACCAGGTCTTTCAGGTTGGCCAGCGTATAGGCCAGGTCGTCCTTGTTTCGGCACATGTAAGTGGGCACGTTGTTCAGAATCGGCTTTTCACCGAGGTAGAACTCAATCATTTTTGGCACATAAGGGTAGATCGACTTGTCGTCCGCCACGCCGGTTCCTACCGCGTTGCAAATAGTCACGTTACCGCTGCGGTAGGCACCCAACAGGCCGGCACAACCCAGCGTCGACGTCGGCCTGAACACCGTGGGGTCCAGAAAGTCGTCGTCAACCCGGCGGTAGATGACGTCCACCCGGCGCGGGCCGCGCGTAGTGCGCATGTACACGAAGTTGTCCTTGACAAACAAGTCTTGCCCCTCTACCAGTTCAACACCCATTTGCTGGGCCAGAAACGCGTGTTCGAAGTAGGCACTGTTGTACATACCCGGCGTCAACACCACCACCGTGGGTTCATCGGTCGTGGCCGGGCTGCTGCCGCGCAGCGTCTCCAGCAACAGGTCAGGGTAGTGCGCGATCGGCGCAACGCGGTGCGCGTTGAACAACTCGGGGAACAGCCGCATCATCATTTTGCGGTCTTCCAGCATGTAGCTCACACCGCTGGGCACCCGCAGGTTGTCTTCCAGCACGTAATACTCGCCCTTGCCATTGGCGTCCGGCGCACGCACGATGTCGATGCCGGAAATGTGGGAATACACCTGGTGCGGCACATCGACGCCGACCATCTCGGGGCGGAACTGGGCGTTGTTCTCAATCTGCTCGCGCGGCACCAAACCGGCTTTGATGATCTCCTGGTCGTGGTAGACATCGTGGATAAACCGGTTCAGGGCACTGACACGCTGTACCAGACCTTTTTCCATACTGGCCCACTCATGGGCCGGAACAATGCGCGGGATCAGGTCAAACGGTATCAGGCGCTCGGTACCTGCGCCATCTTCATCCTTCTCGCCATACACCGCGAAGGTGATTCCGACCCGGCGGAAGATCATCTCGGCTTCTTCGCGCCGCTTGGCCATCATGTCGCCCGGTTGGCGGGCCAGCCAGGCGTCATAAATCTTGTAATGGTCCCTGACCTGTTCGCCCTTGGTAAAAAAGGCGTAAGGCAGGTCGGTGTACATCTCGTCAAATTTTTGCATTCGCTCTCTCCTGAAACCCATCAAGCCAACCATGGCGCGACGCTGTCCTTCACCGTAACTTAGCAAGGATCGGGCCACGCTCCATTCATTCACATGGCACCAATAGTGACACAGCAGGCACAACTATGGCACACGATGGTGCCAGTAGCGCAGGCCCCGCGTGCGTTCGCATGCACCAATATGGGATTGCCCCGACTGCCACGATTGCCACGTGTAGGCACCGCAATGGGGCGAATCTATGACCTGAATCTGTCGCTCCTGCAGACGTTCCAACACCGGCGGGGCCGGATGGCCGAAACGATTGCGGTAGCCTGACTGCACAATGGCTATGCGCGGCGCAACAGCATCCAGAAAAGCCGCACTGCTGGAGGTTTTGCTGCCATGGTGTGGCACGAGCAACACCTGGGACTTGAGCTTGGGAGCGTCGTTTGCCACCAACCGGGCTTCCTGTGGCTGCTCGACGTCGCCTGCCAGCAAAGCGGTCTGTTGACCGTTGGAAATCCGCAGCACGCAGGACAAGGCATTGGGTCTGGCCGCGCTGTCGTAATCCGCGACAGCAGGATGTAACACCTCAAAAACCACACCGTCCCAGGTCCAGCGCTGGCCAGCCTGGCAGCGTTGAGCGCTGCGCTGGCTCTGCAGGGGGTTGCCGGCCTCAATCGAACTGAGCAGGGCAGCCTTGCTTTGCATGTTGAGCACGGCCGGTGCACCGCCCACATGGTCGGTGTCGCGGTGGCTGAGTACCAACAAGTCCAGTTCGGTGTGCAAGGCCTGCATCAGCGGCACCAGCACGCGGTGCCCGGCGTCACTTTCCAGACTGAAACGGGGGCCGGCGTCATACATCAGGGCATGGCTGGCCGTGCGCACCAGCACCGCATTGCCCTGCCCAATGTCGGCGGCCAGCAACTCGAACTCACCCGGTGGCGGCAGCGGTACACGCCACAAAACGAGGGGCAAAATCAGGGGCACACCAAGCATGCGCATGCTCCACGGCCATGGCAACACCATCACCACGCCACCCAGCAGGCCAGCGGCTCCGATCCACAGCGGTGGCACCGCAACGGAAATGGCAGCCCACGGCCAGGACGCCAGCCACTGCAGATAGACCAGCAAACCGCTCAAGGCAAAAGCGGCCACATCCCACATCCCCGGCAGCAATGCGCCCAACATGGCCAGCGGGGTGACCACCAGCGTGATCCACGGAATGGCCAGAGCATTGGCCAGCAGCCCTACCAGCGACACTTGCCCGAACAGCAGCAAGCTCAAAGGCGTCAACGCCACGGTAATCACCCATTGCTCCCTAAATGCCGCCCCCACGCTTTTCGCTGCGCGTAATACGCTACCCCCCAACGGGGCCAATCTTCCCTGCCGGGGCTGACCGCCAAGCGGTTCAGAGCCTTGCGGCGGCCCGGCGGCAGATTGCGCGCTAAAAACCAACTTGTCTTTTAGCCCTTCAGCCCTCGTGGAATCTTCGTAAGGCGCTCCTGAATCTGTAGCAAATAACACACCCACGGCGACAAAACTGAGCCAGAAACCGGCTTGCAGCAAGGCCCACGGGTCCACTGCCACGACCACGGCGCAGGCCAGCATCCAGACATGGGGCCAGGGCCAGCGGGCACCTGAAAGCCGCAGCAAACCCACCGTTGCCAGCATCAGGCAGGTGCGTTGCGCCGGAACACCCCAGCCGGAGAAGACCGCATAGGCGGTGGCCAGCACGACGCCTCCCACCAGCGCCGCACTGGGCGCCGGCAGTACCAGACACAGGGCACCGGAGCGACGCCACAACCAACCCACCAGCAGCGCTGCGCCCCAGGCAAACATGGTGATGTGCAACCCGGAGATCGACACCAGGTGGGCCACACCGGTGGCGCGAAATACATCCCAGTCCACCCGGTCAATGGCCGCCTGGTCACCCACCACCAGGGCCGCGAGCATGCCGGCGGTCTGCCGCTCGGAGACCCGACCGAAAATTTCTTCACGCACCGTTTGCCGCGCCAGCGTTACCGGGTGGCGCCAGGTCTGCCCCAGCCGCTCTGGCACCGGGTCTTTGGCAGTCGCGCGCACGTAACCGGTGGCCTGCACACCTTGCTCCCATAGCCACAACTCGTAATCAAAACCGTGTGGGTTGCGACTGCCATGCGGGGCCTTGAGCCGCAGCGCCATGTCCCAGCGTTCTCCGGCGGCCACCTGTGCCGGAAGGCGGTTGAGGGCGCTCAGTGGCAGCCCCTGCGGGGTCGTTGACCCATCACCAATCGCCCCCGGCCCGGCAGATTGCGGACCACCATACCAGCCCACGTTGATGACGCTGGGTACGGCGATGGGTCGGTCGCCCAGGCTCGCAGATTCGACATTCAACTGGAACCGCAACCCGCTCTCGTTGCGTTGTGGCAGGTTGGAAACCACACCCCGGACACGGACATCCTGACCTTCCAAAGCCGGATCCAGCGCGCCCGCCAAAAAAACCGTGGCGCGCCAGCCGGTGCTGCCAAAGGCCAGCATGGCCAAAGCCAGTCCGACCAGCACGCTGCGCGGCCAGTACGCTATATTTTTAGTAGCTACAAAACCATACACCACGAGGGCTATAAGAAGAATAGCTACATAGGTTGGCCAGCCCCACAACGCAGCTTGCTGCACCTGTACCGCAGCGCCTACCACCCAACCCAGCAATGCCGCAAACAGGGTCTGCGCAGCAGTGGGGTGGGGAGACACGGTGTTGTGCACGCCACCATGCTAAGGCCAATCCGGGTGGCGCAACAATTGCTTGGTACGATGGAACCCGGGCGAGCGTGCTTGCCGCCAACGAAACTTCTGTGAGTCCTACCGAGATACGCCATGTCGATCCACGCCGCGCTGAACCACGTCACCCACTACACCTACGACCGGCTGGTAGCCCTGGGGCCCCAGACGGTGCGCCTGCGCCCGGCGCCGCACTGCCGCAGCAAGATCATTTCGTACTCGCTGAAAGTGGAGCCGGCCGAGGGTCACTTCATGAACTGGCAGCAGGACCCGTTTTCCAACTACCAGGCTCGGCTGGTATTTCCCAACAAGACGCGGGAATTCAAAGTCACCGTCGATCTGGTGGTGGAAATGGCGGTCTACAACCCGTTCGACTTCTTCCTGGAGCCCGAGGCTGAAGAGTTTCCGTTCAAATACGCGCCCCAGTTGCAGGAAGAACTGCTGCCCTACCTGATGGCAGATGAGCGCACGGAGCCCATCAACGAATACCTGGCCAGCATCGACTACACCAAGCGCCGCACGGTGATTTTTCTGGTGGACCTGAACACCATGGTGCACAACGCCATCAAGTACACCATCCGCATGGAGCCGGGTGTGCAGACACCTGAAGAGACGCTCAAACTCGGCTCCGGTTCCTGCCGCGATTCGGCCTGGCTGATGGTGCAACTGCTGCGCCACTGCGGCTTGGCAGCACGCTTTGTGTCGGGCTACCTGATCCAGCTGAAGTCGGATGTCAAGGCTTTGGACGGCCCCAGTGGCACCGAGGTCGATTTCACCGACCTGCACGCCTGGTGCGAGGTCTACCTGCCCG
>CAZMXB010000359.1:0-4927 GCA_964569855.1 uncultured Rhodoferax sp. | reverse complement strand
CCGGATGGTCCAGGCAACTTAAACGGCAATCGTCCTTGGGCAGGTTGCGGTGGCGCGCGGTGAAGCAGCGCGCCGAAAACGCCAGCGGCATGCGGCCGTAGGCAAACACCTCGGTCTGCAGGCCCGCAGGCAGGTCCTGCTGGATGACTGCCAGATCGCTGCGCTTCATTTCCAGCGGAATGACCCAGCGCGTGGCGCCCAGCCCTGCCATCCATTTCAGCGTCGGCAGGTTGTAGATGTTGAGGTGCGGCCCGGCGACAAACGGCACCTTGCCGGCCAGACATTGCACGGCGCCCATGTCGTTGGCTTCCACCAAAAAGTCGCCATTGCCGGTGATCTTGTGCATGGTGCCCACTTCGGCACCCGACTCCAGCAGCACCTGGGTGGACAGCACCACTTCTTTGCCGGCATCATTGAGCAACTGAGCCACGTCGAGCCAGTCGGATAAGCGCAATTCATGGCGGCGCGAGCAGACGGCTTCGCCCAGGTAGACGATGTCCACGGCCGACTGCGAGATAGCCTCGTAGAAATTGAATACAACCTCGCGCTGCCAGTAGTACAGCAGGGGACCTAGTGAAATTTTCATGGTTACTTCCACGGGCGGTGGTACGCGCCCAACGTATGCTGCTGGCCCTCGGCCACTTTGTCCAGCCCACTCATCCAGACGGGTTTGGGTGCGTAGCGGTGGGGATTGGCCATGCAGTGGTCCATCGCCTCACGCCACACCTTGGTGACCTGGGCTACATACGCCGGGCTGCGCTGGCGGCCTTCGATCTTGATCGCTTTCACGCCCATCTTCTGTAGCTGGGGCAGGAGTTCCAGCGTGTTCAGGCTGGTGGGCTCCTCGATGGCGTAATAGTTTTCATCCTCGCCCACATCAAAGCGTCCCTTGCACAAGGTGGGGTAACCGGCGTTTTCGCCCGGCCCATAGCGGTCGATCAGCACTCCGTTCAGGCGCGACTCACGGCCCTGTGGCGTCTCCACCCATCGTACGGCCTTGGGCGGCGAGCACACGCCGTGCGTGTTGGGCGACTCGCCGGTGACATAGCTGGACAGCGCACAGCGCCCTTCGACCATCACGCACAGACTGCCAAAGCCAAACACCTCAATCTCGACCGGGGTCTTTTCAATGACCTGCTGCACCTGCGTCAGCGACAACACGCGCGGCAACACGGCGCGCACTACACCAAACTGCTCGCGGTAGAAGTTGATCGCATCGAAATTGGTGGCGGACCCCTGCACGGACAGGTGCAGGCGCAGCTTGGGGTGGTGGGTGGCGGCGTATTGCATCAGGCCGGGGTCGGCCAGAATCACGGCGTCCACGCCCAGGTCCACTGCCTTGTCCACCGCGCTTTGCCACAACTCGGGGTTGGCGGCCTGCGGATAGGTGTTGAGTGCCATAAAGACCTTGCAGCCCCGCGTATGGGCGTAGGTTATGCCGTTGGCAATGGCCGCCTCGTCAAAATTGAGGCCGGCAAAGTTGCGGGCATTGGTCGCGTCGCGCAGACCGAGGTAGACGCAACTGGCGCCGTTGTCCACGGCGGCCTTTAAAGCTGGCAGGCTACCGGCCGGACAGACCAGTTCCATGGGCGCCAACGCCATGCCCTCTGCAAGGGTTTCGAGATTTTGCATCAGTAGGTACCGGGAAAGTGTGTCGCTGCATGCGATCATTGCGGTGCCGCGGAAGATACGCTGAGGCGAACGGGCATGTGTTGATCCTCATCAACCTTGAATCACAATGCCATACAAATTTAGTCGGACAATGCCGCGTTCTCCGTCCGTAGCCGCGTTTCAACAGTTCGTCATGCACTTTGGTCGGCTCGTCGCCATCACCTTGACCCGGTGCGACTGATACCGTAAACTAATAACCAATCAGTCAGTAACCTCATGTCCACATCCTGCCCTTTGGGTGAAATTGCCGCCACGATGCGCGCCAAGCGCGAACGCCGAAAGGACGCCCGTCCCGGAGAACTGCTGTCAGCGGCTTTGGAGTTGTTCGTCGAAAAGGGCTATGCGGCGACCCGTGCGGAAGAAGTGGCAAAGCGCGCAGGCGTATCCAAAGGCACCTTGTTCCTGTATTTTTCCAGCAAGGAAGAACTGTTCAAGGCCGTCGTGCGGGAGAATATTACGGGCCGCTTTGACGAGTGGAATGCCGAAATCGACAGTTTTCAAGGCAGTTCGGCGGATTTGTTACGCGTGAGCATCCGGGCTTGGTGGGAGCGCATTGGCTCCACCAAAGTGTCGGGCATCACCAAGCTGATGATGAGTGAGGCCGGCAACTTTCCTGAACTGGCGGCCTTTTACCAGCACGAAGTGATCCGCCCCGGCAACGACCTGCTGCGCCGCGTGCTGCAACGCGGTGTCGACCGTGGTGAATTCCGCGCCATTGACCTGCAATACGGTGTCTACACCGTGCTGGCACCCATGCTCTTTCTTGCGACGTGGAAGCACTCGCTGGGAACCTGCGCCGGCACTGAGGCAATTGATCCCGATCACTATTTCCAGGTGCAGATCGATACGCTGCTTCATGGCATCACCCGCGAGCAAACGGCACCATGAAACCCTGGATCAAATGGACCGTCATAGCCATAGTCTTGGGGCTTGCGGCAGCAGGAGTCTTGCGCGCGCTATCTGCCCGCAAGGCCCAACAGGAAGCACTGGCGGCACAGACCGGTAAACCAACCCAGGTTACCGTGGAGTTGTTAGCCAGCGATCTGCTCCACGTGCGCATGGTGGAGTTGGCGCAGTCCCTGGCCCTCTCTGGCCCGGTGAAAGCCGTGAACTCGGCCTTTGTCAAAGTCCGTATACCGGGCGAATTGCTTGGCCTGGCGGTGCGCGAGGGCGACTTTGTGAAAGCCGGTGACGTAATCGCCCGCATTGACGCCACCGAGTACCAGGCCCGCGTCAAGCAGGCCCAGCAGCAGGCTGAATCCGCCCGGGCGCAGGTGGACATTGCCAAGCGCAGCGCCGACAACAACCGGTCCCTGGTCGACAAAGGCTTTATCTCCAAGACAGCGCTGGATGCATCCACGTCCACGCTGGCTGCAGCCGAGGCCAATTACCGTGCCGCGCTGGCGGGAGTGGATGTGGCCGGAAAATCGTTGGACGACACGGTGCTGCGCGCACCCATTGCCGGACAGATTGCGCAGCGCCTGGCCCAAAACGGCGAACGTGTGGGCGTGGATGCGCGCATTGTCGAGATCGTGGACCTGAGCCGCCTGGAGCTGGAAGCCAGCCTCAATGCCGCAGAATCCTTGCAGGTGCAAACCGGCCAGACCGCACAGCTCACGGTGGAAGGCGCCAGCAAACCCCTGAGCGCCAAGGTGGTGCGCGTCAATCCCAGCGCGGTTGCGGGCAGCCGCGCCGTGCTGGTTTATCTGGCGCTGGAGCCCAGCCCGGGCCTGCGCCAGGGGTTGTTTGCACAAGGTAGCCTGCAAACCGGGGTGTCGCGCACCTTGGCCATTCCCCTGACCTCCGTTCGCACTGACAAGCCCGATGCGTATGTGCAACTGGTCGACAAAGGCCAGGTTGTCCACCAGCCTGTAACACTGGGTGTGCGCGGTGAAGTGGACGGTCGGGCCATGGTCGCCGTGCAGGGCGTGGCAGAGGGTGCCACGGTCTTGGTGGGCAGTGTCGGGAGCTTGCGCACCGGCACACCCGTCAAAGTCGCCACGGTCTTGCAATAAGCCATGTGGTTTACCCGCGTCAGCCTGCAAAACCCGGTGTTTGCCACGATGGTCATGTGCTGGGTTTCTTTTCCCTGCAACGCCTGCAGGTGGACCAGTTCCCCAATATCGACTTTCCGGTCGTGGTGGTTATTGCCGACTACCCCGGTGCCTCGCCGGAAATCGTGGAAACCGAAGTGTCCAAGAAAATCGAGGAAGGCGTCAATTCCATCGCCGGCATCAACGCCCTGACCTCGCGCAGCTACGAGGGGCAGTCGGTGGTGATCATCGAATTCGGCCTGCACATCGATGGCCGCAAGGCCGCAGACGATGTACGTGAAAAGGTGGCCGCCGTGCGACCCACGCTGCGCACCGAGGTCAAGGAGCCACGCGTGCTGCGTTTTGACCCGGCCGCGCGGGCAGTCTGGTCTGTTGCGGTACTTCCGGACCCCGCAACCACCAAGGGAAAAGCGCTTGACCCGGTTGAACTTACCAACTGGGCCGATCAGGTTTTCAAGAAACGACTGGAAAATGTACGCGGCGTGGGTTCCGTCACGCTGGTGGGCGGCACCAAGCGTGAAATCAACATCTACCTGAACCCCCAGGCGCTGGAGTCCTTTGGCATAACGCCCGAGCAGGTGGTCTCCGCAGTGCGCAATGAGAACCAGGACGTTCCGGTGGGCACCATCCGCTCGGCAGAGCAGGAGCGTGTGATCCAGATCCAGGCCCGCATGCAGCGCCCGGAAGACTTTGGCCGCATCATCGTGGCGCGCAAAAATGGTGCCCCGGTGCGCGTGGACCAGGTGGCGCGGGTGGTGGATGGTGCCCAGGAAATTGACAACCTGGCACTCTACAACGGCCAGCGCACGTTGTTGCTCAATGTGCAGAAGTCACAGGACGAAAACACCATTGCCGTGGTCGACAACCTGCACAAGACCTTGGCCGCCATGCAGCAACAGCTGCCGCCCGGCGTGCGGCTGGAGCCCATCACGGACGGCTCGCGCCAGATCCGCGTATCGGTCGACAACGTACGCCGCACGCTGATCGAGGGTGCGCTACTGACCGTGCTGATCGTGTTCCTGTTCCTGAACTCGTGGCGTTCCACCGTTATCACCGGGTTGACGCTGCCGATTGCGCTGATCGGCACCTTTTTCTTCATGAACCTGTTTGGCTTCACCATCAACATGATCACGCTGATGGCGTTGTCCCTGTGCGTGGGCCTGCTGATCGACGACGCCATCGTGGTGCGCGAGAACATCGTG
>CAZMXB010000358.1:0-4969 GCA_964569855.1 uncultured Rhodoferax sp. | reverse complement strand
TGAACGGACCCCTGCCCTTTGGCACATGCGTGGAAACCTGATTCCACGGATCGCCCTGCGCCAGCGAGCGCGAGAAGTTCTGCGACGACTCCCGCTGATGGATAACGGCGATGACGAACCACGGAACGCCGGTCTTTGCAGAGACGGCCTGATAGCGAGCTTTGGCCGCTACCAGCTTCTTGGCGACAGGGCCGAACTCGGATGCCCGAGTGAGCTTTGCCACCCTCCAGCGGGCCGCGTTGGCCGTGAGAAGCCCGGTAACCGTGGACATCAGAAGATGAAGCCCAGAACAGCGACGACGCCGAGAACGATCAGAAAGCCCTTGGGATAGTTCCGGACGGCCTGGACGATGGTGTCGCCGGATTTGATGAGAAATGGGATCATTGGATTTCCTTTCGGGCATAGAAAAAGCCGCCCGGAGGCGGCTGCATGAACGATATGAGTTGGATTTTCAGTACCGATTATAAAACGGACTGGTGGCTAGCTGCGGATCGATGTCGAAGCCATATCCCGTCGCCGCGATGTATGCAGCAGCCGAACCAAAGGGCGGACAAAACACGCGGCCATCACTCATCGTGAGAGCGCCATGAAACGCGCCGCCTCCGGGATACGCCCCGGGCGGGATCACAGTTATATCCGTGACCGGATCGTAAATGCGCGCCGTGGTCGAAACGTATGGCATGACGAACACGCGGCCATCCGGAAGCAACGCACAGCCAATAAAGTTGGATATTCCAGCCGTGCCCCATACGCCGCTGGGTGTCGTAACAGTGTCTGTCACCGGGTCATAAATGCGTGGAGCGGCAGCCTTGTGGGGAGAACAGAACACCCGCCCATCAGGAAGTAACGCGCCGCCTACAAAGCCCTCAGACCCAGGGAAAATCGAAGCTCCAAACGAGACGGTCCCAGCGATAGGATCATAAATCGCTGCCTTCGTTGCCATGTGTGGTATACACATCACGCGGCCATCTGGCAGCAACACAGCACCGCAATAACCGTAGTTACCGGGGAAGCCGCCAACCGTTGAAACTGCATTCGCAACAGGATCGTAAATGCGAGCTACTGTAGACTGGTGCGGCACCATGAACACCCGACCATCAGGCAACAGAACTCCGCCCGAGTGCTGATCGCCTCCGGGGAATGCCCCGCCAGGAGTTGTCAGGCTTTCGTCTCGCGGGTCGAATATGCGCGCCGATGTCGAGTTTGATGGGATGACGTAAACGCGGCCATCCCGCATTAGCACCGCGCCGTTGAACGACCCCTGCGCGCTTGGGTAGCTGCCGTTCGGGGTAACAAGAACCTGCGTCGCCGGGTCGTAAATCCGCGCCGTCGAGGTCGTGTGCGGAGCGAGGAATATCCGGCCATCGATCAATTGTATTGCGGTCGAGTAGGAAAACCCGCCCGGCCCAGGATATGAGCCGGGGATATTGATTTTCGCCCCGCTGGGGAAAGGCAAATCGCGGCACCGCGCAATCTGCGCATCCAGCGCGGCCTTGAAGTCTGTCCAACCCGCGCCGACTTGGTTGTTTGGCCCATTCCATTTTGGGAATGCGAGCGCAGAACCTCCGCTTGATGGCAGTTGAGATTCCAAGCCAGCAACAGCGGTCGCTATTTTCTGATCGATAGCCTCGTTTAGCTGGCCCAAGGCATTAGCTGCCGGGGCGATGCCGACCGAAGCCAGCACCGCCAGAAGTTCTGCGCATATTTCGCGTCGAGACGAGGCCAAGTAAACATCCATGTAAATACAGACCGATCCTTTTAGCCTATTCGGCGGGTTATTAGCAAAATCAAACCCATGACGCGAGCAGCATGGCCGCCCTGGTACCAGCGGCTTTTGTCGCCGTTACACTAATTGATCCCGTAGACGTGGTATCAGCGCCGCTTGCAACATAAATGCCCGATGCAGCATCGCTGCGCTCCGTCATATTTGACCACGTCCAAGATGTGACGGACTCGCCGCCAGCAAGACCTATGCCGAATCCGCCGACGGGGACTGTAAGCGACTGCGTGAACGGCGTCGCATTGTCGCTCTTTGTATCCGAAGCCGTTGTGCTTGAAAGCCCCGTCGCATTCCAGATGACAATGTCAGCTGCGCCATTGGCGGCGAGCGTTGCGACTATATTTGCTGTCGTTCCGGTTGGCACGGATGCAGCGAAAATCGCGAGTGCTGCCGTCGTTGTACCCTCACATAAGAGCTGGCTCCCAACTTGGGTAGCAGATATGCCGCCAATCGTCATTGACGAAACAGGGTTTGCCGACCACGTTCCTGAATCCTTTCCAATTACGATTCCAACGATCACAAGTCGGTCACCTGATTCCGTGCCTATAGCCGCGCTAGTGAAAGTCTGGGTTGACGTTCCGCCCGCTTGTTCGAGATGCGTAACGTAGGTGAGAACGACCGGCTTCTTGGCGGCGATCAGTGCTTGAAACGATGCGCCCGACATCAGGTCAAGCCCGTTCCGCTGATCATCCAGCTTGTGCTTGTCTTCTTGATCGCCGTCGCTATGCCGCTCGCGGCCAATGTCCTCGAACCAGTCGTACCCGCACCAGCCAGAACCAGTGTGTCTGACGTAATCGCTATTGTGATGACCCCGGCACTTGTATCGTTGATGAACGTAATTGCTGTTCCTACTGGGTAGGCCACACTGGAATTTGCCGGGATTGTCCAGATGCGCGCCGTGGTGTCGGCGGACGGATGATAAATGTGCTTTTGGGCATCCGAGGCCACGAGAGTGTAAGCCGCACTCTGCGAGTTCTGAGGGATGTTGCTGAAAAGCTGCGCGTCGGCGGCTTGGTAGTCGGTTCCAGCAGATGCATTGCTGAACCCGCCAGAGCCGTTGCCCTTCAGGATGGATGAGCCAGAAGTTGCTGGCGCATAGTCAGTTGACGATACCGCCGCACTCAAAACGCCGGACGTAAGTTTTGCTAGGCCGCTAATCGATGCCCGCTTGATGAGCTTGCCGGTCGTCGAGCTAAACAGCGCGATTTCGCTATCTACTGATGCTGCTGGCCCCGACACGTCGCCAGTGCCAGCGCCGTCCGCACCTTTATTGCCAACTCGATACGGCGTGAGATACAGCGAGTCAGCTGCCGTGAATGAGCCGGACCCCGACACGTATGTGACCGCCAGTTGCAGCCACGTTGTGTTGTCTGTTACCGACGTGAGTTGGTACACACCTAGCGCCGCACCGCTACCTTCCTTGCGGATTTCCACATAACCTTTGACTGTGTTTGTGCTGTCATCCCAAGTTGCGATGAAGTCCGACACGTCAACTGCATCAGAGTTTGTTGCATTAACGGCAATTGCGGTGACGGACGCCAAAGATGCGTTGTTCAACCGCAGGCCACCCGAGGCCGGAGCCGCCATCGAAGTTGACGACTCGAAGGCGTAACGCATGCCCGCGTCAGCACCGCGCGGGATGGCGAAGTCCAGAATGGCGGCGCTTGAGGTGCCGGAGTTCGTGCCCGTGGCGGACGTGCCAGCTTTCCCGGTTGTGGTTGTACCTGCGGTGATAGTCGCTGCCGCTCCGGGCGGCCCGTCAGGGAGATTGTCAATCAGCGCCTGCACCGAGAGGCGGTAGTAGGCATCATTGACGGGATCAAACGTCCAGAGCTGGCGCCCCGACGCGTCAGGGATTGCTGTTTCGAGGGATAGGTACGACCAGTCTGGTTCGACAGTCCAAATACCTTTAGACTTAGAAACGCCAAGTCCACCAGTCGCATTGACTGTAGCGGGGAAGTTGACTTTGGAGCGTAGCTTGATCGTCATCGCGAAACCCTCCCGTCCAGCACAGGAAGAGCGCCAATCAGAAACGATCGCGTCTCGCCTGCATTCTCGACAGTCGCGCCAACGTCGTATTGTCCGGCGCAAAGATTGGCCATTTCTGCGCGAGGGATCGCCACGCGGAAAGTTGTGGTCTCAACCAATGTGATTTTCCCGTTATCTGTCGTGGCGGTGATGAGCGGTCTGCAACCGATCTCAGAAATATCGAACTCGATACTTGCAGCGGTCAGGTCGATCAGATCGCCAGTGTCTTCATCGACAAGCTGGAAGATGGCCTCAAAATCTTCGCGATTTGAGGTTGCCGGAAGAGAGCCTTGATACATTTGTCAGGCCCTCACATCTTGATGAAGAACGTGCCAAGCACGGTCTTTTGTACGTTGCCGAACGCGGTGGACGTGCCTCCTTGCGCTGTGCCGGTGAATGTCGCGGTGAAGTCGCTTCCGTTGATCGTAAAATTCTGGTTGTTCACGGCGGTGCCTGCACCACCCGTGCCAGCGCCACCGCCCACGAATGCCAGCGGATTGATCGTTTTGCTTCCGCCCATCACGATAGAACCGGCAGGTGTGTAAGGCGGAAGGTTCGCGGTTAGCAGCGTGTTGGTTGCTGCGCCAAGGATCGAACCTGCGGTGATTGTGTCGCCGGATACGACAGGAACGTTAGTCCAGCGCGACGCCGCGCTGTTGCCCATGTCATCGAGGCCGCCGGGCACATAGCCGCGCCAGTCAAGCAGGGTGATAGTCTTGTTCGCGGCGAAGTCCGCAGCAGCATTCGCGCCGCGCCCTGTCGATACCGGGCAAACAGTGTCGGAGAAGTTATTCCAGAGATACGCGAACAGTGCCGCAGCATCGGCATTCGCTCGTTCGGTCGCTCCGGATGATGCACTACCCATGGTGCGCCCATTGGCGCGAACCCAGCCTGTGCGCGTGCCCTGAATAGGGAGCCACAGAACGTCACCCGTGGCAAAGACCGTTGTAGGGTCAACACCGCCTCCGCCGCCCTCACCGGAGCTAGGGCCGATAACCAGGATGTTGTCCTGCTCAAACCGGGTGACGCCGCTGCTATCGACAATGCGGACCTTGATTTGCCCGTCCGCAAGGTAATGGAACGGGATACGCGCATCGGCTTCCAGTGTGTAGGGATTGGGTAGCGGAGACACCAATCCTGTGTCATAATAGGCGTTCTGAG
>CAZMXB010000357.1:0-4974 GCA_964569855.1 uncultured Rhodoferax sp. | reverse complement strand
CAACACTTCAAGGATCGTGCCGTTGCCAATCTCTCTGGTGCTTGGCTTTTTGCGGCCAATACTGACAGCCGATGCGATGGCATCAAAGTCGCGTGACGCGATCAGCTCAGCGCTGCACTTGGCTTGGATTTCGTCGAGTAGCGTCATGGCTTAATCCTCAGTCACGACTGTTCCGGCTGTAAGTTGCGGAGTTACACCGTTGCCACATACGATGGTGGGCGAAATCGCGCCTTTGTAGAGCAGCTTTCCAGCGCCAGATGACGATGCACCGATGCCCCAATGAGTTGCGGTGCCAGAGCCACCAGTGCCAGCGGGAAAGCTGACGTTGGCAACCAGGGCTACTGTATTGGTGGACACGGTAAACCCAGCGCCAGAGCGAGCCACGGCCACACGGGCATAGCTTGTGTAAGCCGCTTCGTTGGTGGTTTGGTCGCCTGCTTCGCCGGGGTCGGCGGTGTGCAGGGAGAAATACAAACTTCCTGCTGCTGCGCTGGCGAGAATGCCCGCCGCGTCACCGATCAGCGTCATAGTGGTGTTGTTGAACATCAACAACAGGTAATCGTTTTCGTGGGTGTTGCTCTTTGACATGGTAGTTCCTTAGCGGTTTACGATTTTGAGGGAGATGGTCCGGTCGTCAGTACGCCCGCCAGCGGTGGTGATACGGCAGGTCAGCGTTTCAGTGGTATCCAGCACACCGCCTGTCACGAACACAGTCGCTGTTGTTGTGGTGTTCGTTGGGCTGGAGGTCGTGATGCCAGAGCTGACGACCCACGTGACTGAGCTGATCGTGTCGGAGATGGCGGTCAGGTACGGACCCCAGTCGAACGTGTAGTCCAGGATGGCGTTCGGGTCTTTTTTGTAGGAAGTAGCCATGATGATTCCTTAGCCGACTACCAGCAGGCTTTATTTCCCTGTGGCCGGGTTGCCTGTGTGGCTTTGCGGTAATCCGCATCCGGGCGCAGTCCAAAAACACGTGTAAATTCGGCTTCTGCCTTTGCCGCGCGATTTTGGTCATAGATTTCAGCATCTGGACGGCTGTAGCAGCGGTGCAATGCCCACTGCACCAGGTGACGATGATGGATTCCGCTAATCTCAGGCGCTTCAGTGGCCGAGTCTTCAATGTTCTTGATAGGCAGACGGTAGACTTCCAAAGCGATCGTTCCATTTGTGCTTGGAATACAGCCCAATTGCAGCGTGGTATCTGTTTGAATTGCCTGTTGCGGAACATCAACCAACGTCCTCCAGCCTGGGCGCATCCGGTCTTGCTCTACCCGGTCAGTCAAGTAAAGTTCTTGCTCTGTTGTTGATCCCGTTGGGGTAAATGCTGCCCTTGTGATTTCAATGACCGACGGATGCAACACAAATGATCGTGCTGGAGCTGTTACAGCAATGCTGCACACCAACGCGGTTGACACATCGTGAATCAAGCGCGACCGGATTGCGGCCTCTTGTTCGGCCTCGTTGATCCATGCTGTGACATCAGCATCGGACGACAAATAGGGCAACTCCAGGTCAAAAGTATCAGACCTGAACTGCGCTATGAGGTCTTCGAGTGTCATCAGGAGATCCCGTATTGATCAAACAACTGGGTGACATGCGTTCTCAAATCAAGTACGTTCTTGCGCTTGTCCAGCTTGACGCTGAAATGCGTCTGAGCGTAGGTCTCAAGAGCATCCTTCTCCATCAGAGAAATTGCATCGCGCAAATCCTGCGCGTCGTCATCTTCTGACTTTTGTTCAGGAATCACAGCAATAGGAGCATCAGTTTCACCAGGCGCGTAAACGTCCGTGTGTTTGAGCATCAGCCGCGCCTTGTCCAGCGGAACCAGACGCGATTCACCTTTTACAAAGCGAATCATTGTTCCGTAGGTTCCCTCGGTATATTCCGGGCGCTTGCCAATGTACTTAACTGATAGATGATCCATTGCTCTAAGTCCTTGTTGGATTGAAGAAGGAGAGGCCCAAGCCCCTCCTTTCGGTTAGCGCCTATTAAGGTGCGCCGGTCAATACGCCTTCAACCAGCACGTCGAGCACACCAGCAGCTGCGATGTCAGCTCCGCCGGTGGTGACGATGATGTAGTGGTCGCGCGCCAGGGTGATAGGCGCAACGGCTGTATTGGTGGCAAACGTGCGCGCTGTTGCGCTCAATGCCAACGTGTTCAGGAACAGATAGTCGGCATCGTCCTGAGTCGTCACACCGTCCACGGCAAGAATGCCGATGGAGCATGTAACGGAAGCCGTGAACAAGTCACTGATGATCGCCAGAGCGCCCGTGATCTTGAAACCTGCCGGCAGTACGCCGATACGGCAAACCGTACCAGACACCACTGCTGTGGTCAGATCCGAGTCGGTCCAAACGCCTGATGCGTTGGTCGTAAGGTTGAACTGAAGTTGAGTCTTGTTTCCGTAGGGAGTGCCGCCAAACTGAGTTTGGTTTAGCACCTTCTTTTTGGTTGCTGTAGCCATGATGTTTCCTTGGTATGAGGGTTATGGACAAGCGGCCCGGTTAAGGGCCACCTATGTCACTTAAGCTGGCAGCTTGACTGCGGTATCAATCGCAATCACGCCATAGTCGGTGAACTG
The DNA here is from genome assembly GCA_964569855.1 of uncultured Rhodoferax sp. Lineage (GTDB taxonomy): Bacteria > Pseudomonadota > Gammaproteobacteria > Burkholderiales > Burkholderiaceae_C > Allorhodoferax. Next base: position 2,392 of record CAZMXB010000357.1, on the reverse strand, counting down.
CTTGGAGTCGCCATGGTCGATTTCAAAGCGAATCTTTGAGCGTCCATTGATCGCACCGACGAGCAATTCCAGCTTGTCGCCGTGGTCCAGTTCCTTCTCAGAGAAGAAGAACGGGCTTCCGCTCTTGGTGTGCTTGCCCCAAGCCTCGGCCAGAGCCTGACCACCCAACAGAATGGCGCGGTCAACTGCGTGGGTTGTGCTGAATGCAGCAGGCACCAAGTCAGTAGCTGTCTCTGTCTCAGTGGTGTAGCTTGCGCACCAGCGAAGCGAGTCACCGGCATAGAAGCGGATTGGCTTGGGCATCTTGATAATCAAAATGCCATTCCACAGCAGCGCATCTCCCATCAGAACCGGGTTATTGCCGGCCTGCTGTGCGCGAGCCATCGAGTTAGCCTGCAAAGTACGCACATTACCGCTGTTGGACTGCAAGAAGCTGGTGTACTGCTCGCTGGAGCACAGCAAGACGCGCAACGGGGAGTCGCTGGCCATCTTGTCACCCTCGAAAATCACAGGGGGGGGAGGAACGGCCATAGAATCAAGTTGGGTGCGAAGTGCATCCACCAAGTCGGCGTTGAAAATAACAGTGAAGGCAATCGTGATTTCATTGCCGGACGCCTTGATAGTCTCGATGCCGGTTGCGGTTGACATGAAGTGACGGTTCTTTGTGGGAGCCTTCACTGTGTTAATCGCAATATCTGCAAAGTCAGCATCAGAAGCCTTTGGCACAGCCCATTCGATGTTGTCGTGGAACCCGCGCGCACCGGCCAGGTGGGTCAGAATCAACTGATCAGCCAGACGGTTCATGTAGTTCTCACCCAGCGCACGGCCCAGCTTGCGCAGCTCGTGGGGAGTGCGTTGCTGCGTCATTGTGTCGCCAGCGCTGATCGGATAGCGAGCTTGGTTGATGCGCAAGCGATCCTGGCTGAACGACATAGCGCGTCCAAGACCTTCGGCATTGCGGCTGCCCATGATGGGTTTACCGCCCATTGGGTTGATCAGGTCAAACGTGATTTCGTCGCCTGCCATCTTCTGGAGGTCCATGCATCGCACAATCGGCATCTCGTTGCTCGATTGCTTGCGGATGGTGGCCTCTGCATCAGCCTGCTGCGGGAATTTCCCGGTCAGACGATTCATGGTTGTGTTGCGCTGCATGTTCGCAGCAAAAAGACCAGCCGACTGCAATGTGATTGCTTGCGGCGAGCCATACGGTAGTGTTGTAGAACCCATTTTCAAACTCCTTCAAAAGGGACCAGCGACGCCATCCCGGCGTTGCCAATAAAAAAGATTCCTGTTACAGAACCCGACTCATCAGGGCCATGATCTGGTCGGACGATTTACCATCGAACTTGCTCATGATCCCTGTACTCGACATCTCCAGCATTGCAGCCACTTCGTCCGACGCTGCATGTGAACCAGCCGGAATTTCCGACAAGCTCATAGGCGGCTTGGACTGCGCTTTTGCAATAGCTGCTTGCGCAGCAGCCAGTACATCCGGTTTAGCGGGTGCGCTAGCTAGTTTTCCGGTAGCAGCCTTGAAAGCATTGAGCGTCTCAATCACCTGCTCGGCTGTGCCTTGTGCAATCACGGCCTTATAGCCATCACGCACAAAACTCGGTTGTGCATCAATCCATTTCGCAAGCTCGGCGCTTTGCGCAACGGACTCCACATCGGGATGAGCGGCCTCAATCGCTGAAAAGTGCGATTCCTCTGCTGACTTTGCCCGCTGTTCCTGCAATGGAGCAAGAACGGCATTCAACTTCGCATCGAACTCAGCTTGAATGGCGGCAGCTTTCGCTGACACCAGCTTTTCAACACCTTTGGCAATCGCTTCCTCAGAGAAGTCACCAAACAAATCGCCATCGACTGCTGGTGTTTCCACCTTTTCAGCGACTGTCTGAGCGGCCTTTTGAGCCTCAAGCAATTGCTGCGCTTCGGTTGCGACACGTTTCCAGTGCTGCTCTGCTTCCCGTGCCTCGGTCAGTTTCTCGAATGGAATGGTGTGAACACCGTCCTTTGCGAGGATGACTGGCTCTGCTTCAACCTTTTTAACAACGTCTGTTTTTGGATCTGGTGTTGCCGCAGCGTCGGGCTCGCTGCTTTGCACTACGGGAGTGCTATCGCCCTCTGGCAGATTCAGCATTTGCATCATCTGCGCTTCACTCAGATTGCCATCGACTTGGTTGGCCTCGAAAAACTCGTTCTGATTCAATTTAGCCCCTTGCCACTTATCGCAGTGGCCGCATAAAGGTCGCTTAAATGAGCGTCGGGGCCGAAGCCCCTAACTCTCCATCTTGGGAGCCCCACAGCCTCACGGCGTTGGGCTTGCTGGCCTCTCACGAGGTTTGCGAATGAACTATGCAATAGATGGCTTGCAAGTCCAAACCTTACTGAA
>CAZMXB010000356.1:2291-4988 GCA_964569855.1 uncultured Rhodoferax sp. | reverse complement strand
CGCTCCATGTTTGACCTGTTTGCCAATGCCAGTGAAGGCATGATGCTGGTGGACCGCGCTGCCCGCGTGGTCTGGATCAACGACAATTACAAGCGGTTTTTGCCAGCGCTGGGCTTTGAACGCGAGGAAGACTTTGTCGGTCACCCGGTCTCGCTCGTGGTTCAGAACACCCAGATGCACCAGGTGCTGGAAACCGGAAAACCCATACTCATTGATCTGCTGACCAACCGTGCCGGTACCTTTGTGGTGAGCCGCATTCCCTTGCGCGATGCCGCGGGGCAGGTGATAGGCGCATTGGGCATTGTGCTGTTTGACCATGCCGAGACCACGCTGCAGCCTTTGATTGAAAAGTTCTCGTTGCTGCAGCGCGATCTGGACGACGCACGTCGTGAGCTCGCAACCCAGCGGCTCAAGCAAAGCGGGCAGCGCCAGTCCAAATACACATTTGCCAGTTTCATTGGCATGAGTGCAGCGGCAGTGGAAGTCAAACGGCAGGCGCGCCGGGCGGCCCAATCGTCGAGTCCGGTGCTGCTGCTGGGAGAGACAGGTACCGGCAAGGAACTGCTGGCCCACGCCATCCATGCCGCATCGGCGCGGGCGGCCGGGCCATTCATCAGTGTCAACATTGCGGCCGTGCCCGACACTTTGCTGGAAGCGGAGTTCTTCGGCTTCGCTCCCGGAGCTTTCACGGGCGCTGACCGCAAGGGGCGCGACGGCAAGTTCAAGCTGGCCGATGGTGGAACCCTGTTCCTTGACGAGATTGGTGACATGCCGCTGGCCTTGCAGTCCAAACTCTTGCGAGCCTTACAGGAGGGCGAGATTGAACCCTTGGGTTCCAACAAGCTCATCCCATTCAATGTGCGAGTCATAGCGGCCACCTCCCGCGACCTGAATCGCCTGGTCAGGGAAGGGGGGTTTAGGGAGGACTTGTTCTACCGCCTCCACGTATTGCCGATTCGTGTGCCGCCTTTACGTGAGCGCCGGGAAGATATTGCGGCTTTGCTCGAAGCATTGGGAGAGGACGTTGCTTTGCGCAGCGGCTTGTTGCCACCGGAGCTCTCGCCACAGGCACTGTCGCTCTTGGAAGCGCAGGCGTGGCGCGGAAATATCCGCGAGCTGCGCAATGTGCTTGAGCAAGCCGCCATGCGCAGCGATTCGCAACGCATCGACGTGCCTCAGCTGGAAGCCGTATTGCGCGAATCCGGTGTTCAGCAGGTCGAACTCGCGGCAACGCGGTTACTACCGAGCAGCGCGGACTTTGCGGACAAAGCCCCAACACGCGACGCTGCTGTGCTGCTTCGCCCTTTATCGGTGCAAATTGCAGAACTTGAACAGCAGGCTATTCAAGCCGCCATGGACGCGTGCCGGGGAAACAAGGCGGCAGCGGCAAAGATGCTGGGTGTGGCCCGCGCGACCCTGTACGCCCGGCTTGGAAATGACTAATATTCATACGGTGTGTATAAGTATTAGTCATGTCAATGTGTATTGATTTCAGTCAAATATTGTGCATTCACCCAATGGGTGCATAAAAAGTTCAATGAAATCAACACTTTGGCAGTTGGCACGCTTTGTGCGCACCAATCTGGATTCGAACACCACAACAGGAGACATGATGTACCAACGCCGCTGGGCTCTGAAAGCTACGCTGATTGCAACCGGACTGTGCACCGCGATGGTTGGCACGGCCGCATTTGCACAATCCAAAGAAATCAAGATTGCCCACATTTATAGCAAGACCGGTGCGCTGGAGGCCTATGGCAAGCAGACGGCCGTTGGCTTCATGATGGGCCTGGACTACGCCACCGGCGGCACCATGATGGTGGCGGGCAAGAAGATTTTGGTAATCGAAAAAGACGATCAGGGCAAGCCTGACATTGGCAAGAGCCTGCTGGCCGCTGCCTATGGCGACGACAAGGTGGACCTGGCGGTTGGCCCTACTGCTTCACCGGTTGCCCTGGCCATGCTGCCCGTGGCTGAGGAGTACAAGAAGATTTTGCTCGTGGAGCCCGCAGTGGCCGACTCCATTACCGGTGACAAGTGGAACAAATACATCTTCCGCACCGGACGCAATTCCAGCCAGGACGCCGCTGCCAATGCCGCAGCACTGGACAAGCCAGGCAACGTGGTTGCCACGCTGGCCAATGACAATGCCTTTGGCCGCGATGGTGTCAAGGCCACCCGCGAATCCCTCAAAAACGCCAAGATCGTTCATGAGGAATACCTGCCCGTCGGCACCACGGACTTCACGGCCGGTCTGCAGCGCATTGTCGACAAGCTTAAAGACCAGCCCGGCAACAAGTACATCTCGGTGGGCTGGTCGGGCGCACCTGCACCCTTCAGCAAGATCGCCGATCTGGACCTGAAAAAGCGCTACGGCATTGAGCTGGCAACGGGTGGCAACATTCTGCCAGCCATGGTGGCCTATAAGCAGTTCCCGGGCATGGAAGGCGCGCTGTACTACTACTTTGGCATCCCCAAGAACCCTATTAACGAAGCCATGGTGGCCCGCCATTACAAAGAGTTCAAGGCGCCGCCAGACTTCTTTACCGCTGGCGGCTTCTCGGCCGCGATGGCTATCGTGACGGCGTTGAATGCCAGCAAGGGTGACACCTCGGCCAACACGCTGATCAAGACCATGGAAGGTATGAGTTTTGATACCCCCAAGGGCAAGATGACGTTCCGCAAGGAAGACCACCA
>CAZMXB010000356.1:0-2281 GCA_964569855.1 uncultured Rhodoferax sp. | reverse complement strand
AAAGCATGTACCACTTCAAGATCAAGGCCGACCCCGCATTTGCCTGGGGTGTGCCCGAGCTGGTGCGTGAGATCAAACCGGAAGAGATGAACATCCCGATCCGGAACAAGCGCTAGCCACGGCGCGGTTATTGCGGGGCTGACAGACAAGCAGCCCCGCCTCCTCTGAGTTCAGTTTTTAACCCCCGGATACACGGGGGCCAGGGATTCTTTTCGCCCAAAAAACCAGGAGACAATTCAAATGAGCCGTTTTTCCGTTCGAATGACTGCCTGCGCGCTTGCGCTGGTCAGTGCCGGTGCCATCGCAGCAGTCAACTTGCCGCAACTTAATATCGACAAGACCCAGACGTCGGTATCGGGCCTGTCATCTGGCGGTTTCATGGCCGTGCAGTTGCACGTGGGCTACTCTGCCACGTTCACAAAAGGCGCCGGCATTGTGGCCGGTGGACCGTTTTACTGTGCTGAAGGCTCCATCACCAATGCCACAGGCCGCTGCATGGCCAGTCCCTCGGGCATTCCCACCAGCACGCTGGTCAGCACCACCAATAGCTGGGCCAGTGCGGGCAGCATTGACCCAGTGGCCAATCTGCAAAGCTCCAAGGTCTACCTGTTCTCGGGCTCCATCGACAGCACAGTGAAGCAGGGTGTGATGGACGCGCTCAAGACCTACTACAACAGCTTTGTGCCAACAGCAAATGTGGTTTACAAGAAAGACATCGCAGCCGAACACGCCATGATCACCGATGACTTTGGCAGCAGTTGCTCGACCAAGGGATCACCCTATATCAACGATTGCAACTTTGACTTGGCCGGGGCCATGCTGGGCCATATTTACGGCACGCTGAACGCCCGCAATGCCGGCACGCTGCCCGAAGGCAATTTTGTTGAGTTCAACCAAAGCCAGTTCATCACCAACCATGGTATGGCACCTACCGGCTGGGCCTATATCCCGCAGGCTTGCACGTCTGGCACCCAGTGCCGCCTGCATGTGGTGTTGCACGGTTGCCAGCAGAACGTGACCCTGGTCCAGCAAAAGTACGTGCGCAATACCGGTTACAACCGCTGGGCCGATACCAACAATATGGTGATGCTGTACCCACAGACCAGCACGGCAGCCACCAATAGCTGCTGGGACTGGTGGGGTTATGACAACGCCAACTACGCCAAGAAATCCGGCCCACAAATGGCCGCCATCAAGGCCATGGTGGACCAGTTGTCTGCAGGCGGCACCACGCCCCCCCCACCGCCACCCGCTGCACTGCCAGCACCGACCAACGTCACCACCTCCAACGCCAGCGCCAGCGGCATGACCATTGGCTGGGCTGCGGTCTCCGGGGCTGCCAGCTACAACGTCTACCGCAACGGCAACAAGACCAATGCCTTGCCCGTGACAGCGCTGACCTTCAGCGACACCGGATTGACTGCAGCTACGACCTACAGCTGGACCGTAAAAGCCGCCGATGCCAATGGCGCCGAGGGCGCCGCGTCTGCCGCTGCCAGTGGCACGACCACCGGTACGCCGCCCCCCGCTGCTACCTGTTACACGGCGTCCAACTACGCACACTCCATTGCAGGGCGTGCAACGGCTTTGTACGGTTACACGTATGCGAACGGCTCCAACCAGAACATGGGCCTGTGGAACATTTACACCACCACAACCCTGAAGAAAACTGGAACCAATTACTACGTCATCGGCACTTGCCCCTGAACCTGGCATTGGTCTGAACGGGAGAAACCAAGCGTGTTAGTAACGAAAGACTTGACGGTGCGATTTGGCGGTCACGTGGCGGTCAACGCGGTGAGCTGCACATTCAAACCAGGCACGCTGACGGCCATCGTGGGCCCCAACGGTGCCGGCAAGACCACGTTTTTCAATCTCATCTCCGGTCAGATCAAGGCTACCAGTGGCGAGGTGATGCTCAATGGCAACAATTTGGCAGGCCAGAGCCCGTCGGCCCGCACCCGGGCCGGCCTGGGTCGGGCCTTTCAATTGACCAATCTGTTCCCCAACCTCTCGGTTCTGGAAAACGTGCGTCTGGCTGTGCAGGCGGCGCGATCGGGCGCCCACTTGCGCGGGCTGAACTTGTGGAGCGTGTGGAGCGACCACAAGGCACTGACACAACTGGCAGAAGAGGTGCTGGAAGCGGTTGCCATGAACGGCAAGCAAAACACGCCTGTGGCCAGCCTGCCGCATGGCGACCAGCGCAAGCTGGAAGTGGCCTTGCTGATGGCGCTGGAGCCACAGGTCTACATGTTTGACGAACCCACCGCGGGCATGAGCC
>CAZMXB010000355.1:0-5033 GCA_964569855.1 uncultured Rhodoferax sp. | reverse complement strand
CATTTTCATAACCGTCGTAGACGATGGACAACTGCTCGCGGTAAAGCCACGCGTCCTCCCGTGTGGCGCCCAGCAGGCGCAGGCGGCCCAGCACTGAAGTGATGTCCTGGCTTTCGACCGCTTCTCGACTCACCATCAAGATCACGGGATCGTGCAGCCCGGGTTGGAGGTCCAGGCGTGGGGCGTTCATGTCAGACTGCGAAAGATTTCATGCGGGCAATGGTAGAGCAGAAATACGGGTAAGTTGGTCAGGGTATCGACAACCAGAAACGAACTGGCGGTGAAAGGCAAAAGCATTACAACCCCCTGAATTTGCCATTGGGACTGGCGACTGGTTTTCACAAGTTCGATGCAAGGACTTCAATTTCGTCTGGTTTCAGGTCTCGGGCTCCGCCAAACGAGTGCGACGATGACTGCAGCAAAGCCTTGAAACAACGCAATGGTGGCGACAGAGCCGCTCCAACCCCATCCTTCAAAGGCTAACCCTGCCAGCCAACTGCCCGCGGCTCCACCGCAGTAATAACTCAAGTAGTAAATACCGGTCGCCAGTGAGCGTCCTTCACTCACGCTTCTTGCGATCGACCCAATGGTCGCTGACTGGCAAAGGAATACTCCAGTTGAGCAAACCGCCAGTCCGACAACAACGAAGAATATTGACGGCAGTAGAGTCATCAGAAGGCCTGTGGCAGAAATTGCCAAGGCACCCAGAAGGGACTTCATGAACCCCAGACGGTCAATATGGCGCCCAGCCAGCGGCGTCACAATCACGCCGACAAGATAGACCGTGAAGACATTGGCCAAGCCTGCCGCAGACAGATTGAAGGGCGCCGACGCCAGGTGCAAATTGACGTATGTGAATGTCCCTACCAGCGAGAACAGCACACAAAACCCGACTGCACAAGCCGCCATCAGCCGCCGATTGCGCAGATGTAACAACAGAGTCTGCATGCCTCCGGTGACGTTTCTGTTGGAAACAAATTGACGCGACGGCGGTAGCAACCACAACACCAGCAGGGCACCAAGCAAATTCAGGACGGCCAAAGCAACAAAGGCGCCTCGCCAGCCCAGCAAGTGACCAGCATGTCCCGTCAGGAATCGACCGCAGAAACCACCCATCACCGTGCCGCCGACATAGGTGGCCGTCATTCGAACGACACCACCAGAACGAAATTCCTCCGAGAGATACGCAATCAGGACGACCGCGATGCCGGGGATGGTCAAGCCTTGAAGAAAGCGAAGAACAATCAAAGAGTCGAGGCTGTGGGAGATGGGTATAAGTGCCGTCGGCACCGTCAGTGCAAACATGGACGTGCACAAAACGACTTTGCGGCCAACCGCATCAGACAGCAGTCCAATGAACGGCGAAACCAGTCCGATTGCCAGGACCGTAGCTCCAACCGTCATTCCAGCCTCCAGCGCAGTCGCGTGGAAGTCGTCCATGACCATCGGTAGCACCGCCTGAACGGAATAGACGTTCAAGAATGCAAAAAAGCCAATAATCCAGACAATCGGGCGCGAAGCCTCGACACCGTTGCCCTGGAAAAAAAGGCGCACTGTTCTGGCTACCATGTGGCCAATTCTAGGTTGCGACCCGGTGAGTTCATGCGCGCGCCGCGCAAGCGGTCCGAGACCGAGGCCGTGCCACGAAAGGAACTGGCGCTGCTGACTGGCAAGTACGGCCCGGGATGTCGTAATCCGGTAGCGCTGGACGAGGTCCTGGCGTCGGATGAGTTGGCTCTCAAAGTTCGCGATGCCCGCAAAGTTGCGGTTGGCTAGGTAAGGTCTTTGACACCCACCGAATCCAACCCAGATCCGTTGCTGGCTGTGTCAGACCATTGCCCCAGCCTGGTCACGTTGATTTTTTTGAAGCCAGGAATTAGGCGGCACTGGCCGCGATGCGAAGTACTGCTCCAACAACGCCAGCAGTAAGAAGCAGCAGTGTAGGCAGGACCGTGAGGAGAAAACCCGCGCTTCGCGACTTCGGGTCGGCGATGTACGAGCGCCAGTAGACGAACCGTCCAACGAGATACACGACGCCGACCGAAGCGACGTAGGTTGGTGACCAGAACTGACCTGCAATGTACAAAGCTGGCAGGAAGCCGGCGAGCTGCTCAAGGGTGTTCATCTGAACACGAAACGCGCGCTCAAAGTGCTCGTTCCCACTTGTCGCAGGCGCCTTGACTCCGAAGCGCGCGCGTGCGCGGCCGACCATAGTGCCGAAGAAGAAAAACTGCAGTACGGCGAGCGCGGCGATGAGATGAATGTAGTGCATTGATTTGGGCAATTTGGCCAGATTGCTCCGGCGTTGGATGTTTACGGTCTGCTTGAATTTAATCTGAGCGCCGATCTTATTCGTTTACCATTTCAACGAGTGGCGTCAAAAAACGCGCCCAGGATCCACCAACATTCACACAGTTGGAATTGAAGGGGCTGTTTGCATAAGTGCAGTCCGGCAGAGGGAAGTTGCTTGGCCACTCCGGTGATCAAACTGCGCGAGCTCTGGCGAGCCTGTCAGAAATTTTGTGTGTGAGGCATCTGCCGACATCGGCGTGACCGGTCGGAACGGTGGACCCGCTCTATAGAGGCAAGGCCGATACCTGATATTGATCGCAGGCTCCTTCGTGCCCAAAAAAGAGATCCAACTTACAGACATTGCCGAGTTTGTTCGTCTGCCACTAGTGAACCAACCCGTTTCGAACCGCGTAAAGGACCAATTCTGCGGTACTGGAGACGCCAAGTTTCTCCATAAGGTTCATCCTGTGTGTGTTGACCGTCTGGGCTTTACCCGGGTTAAGAACCGGGCGCTCATGGGCTCCATGCATACCGGCCTGGAGGAAGCTGAGAATGGTTTTGCGCGCATGGCGGCCTATTTCGTAGAGCGTGCCCGCGGCGGGGTCGGCATGATGATCACCGGCGGCATACCGCCCAATGAAGAAGGTGGATTTGGCGCCAAGCTTTCCACCCCAGAAGAAGCCGAGCAGCACCGCACCATCACCGCAGCCGTGCATACAGCCGATCCCGATGTGAAAATTATCATGCAGATACTGCATATGGGCTCTCTGGCGCCCAACCCGGCTTGTGTTGCACCTTCTGCCGTCAAGTCACGCATCGGGGCCTTCAAGCCGCACGAACTGGACGAAGACGGCATAGAAAAGCAGTTGATCGATTTTGCGAACTGTGCGGCACTGGCCAAACAAGCGGGTTATGACGGGGTTGAAATCATCGGCTCGGCGGGCTATCTGTTGTCGACCTTTCTGGTGGCCAAAACCAATTTGCGAACCGACCAATGGGGCGGCAGCTTTGAGAACCGCATGCGCTTTGTGGTGGACGTAGTTCGCAGGGTGCGTGCCAGCGTGGGGCCCAATTTCATTGTCATCTTCCGTATTGCCGCCATGGACATGCTCGACGGTGGCATGGCCTGGGACGAAGTTGTCACCCTGGCCCAAGCGGTGGAGGCCGCAGGTGCCACCATCATCAGCACCCATTTTTGCTGGCACGAAGCACCCGTGCCCACCATTGCCACCATGGTGCCACGTGCCGCCTTCACCCAGGTCACCGGGCGACTGCGCAAGGTCCTGACGGTGCCACTGATCACCAGCAACCGCATCAACATGCCCGACGTTGCCGAAGCGGTACTGGCACGCGGCGATGCCGACCTCGTATCCATGGCCCGCCCCATGCTGGCCGATCCAGAACTGGTTCGCAAAGCCTTCGAGGGTCGCGAGGATGAGATCAATACCTGCATTGCCTGCAACCAGGCTTGCCTGGATCACACCTTTGGCGGCTACAAGCAAGTGAGCTGCCTGGTAAACCCCAGGGCCTGTCGCGAGACGCTGCTCAACTATGAAACGACGGCCCAGCCCAAGCGACTGGCCGTCGTGGGTGCGGGGCCAGCCGGTCTGGCCTATGCCACAGTGGCTGCACAGCGCGGCCACAAAGTCACGCTATTTGACTCGGCCAGCGAAATTGGCGGACAGTTCAACCTCGCCAAACGCATTCCGGGCAAGGAAGAGTTTTATGAAACACTTCGTTACTACCGGCGCATGATCGCCAAACATGGTGTCGTGCTGCGGTTGAACACGCGGGTGGACGCGGCGCTGCTCGCCTCCGAAGGCTTTGACGACGTCATAGTGGCCACCGGCATTGAGCCGCGCCAACCCACGGTGGAAGGCATCAAACACCCCAAAGTCGTGAGCTATATCGACGCCATCCTTGGCCGCCAACCCATTGGCCAGCGAGTCGCCATCATGGGCGCGGGTGGCATCGGTTTTGATGTGGCTGAACTCATATCCCATGCGGGACCATCGGCGGCGATGGACAGCGCCGTGTTCGCCAGGGAATGGGGCATCGATTTCGAGAACCACCCACGCGGTGGCGTAACGGGGGTACAGCCGCAGGCGACCACTTCGGGTCGCACCATTACCCTGCTGCAACGCAAAACCGATCCCGTGGGTAAATCTCTTGGCCGCACCACGGGCTGGACCCACCGGCTTACCCTTTCTCGGCGCGGGGTGCGCATGGTCAACGGGGTTGACTATCTCAAGGTGGATGATGCGGGCCTGCATACGCTGGTGAACAACGAGCCCAAACTTTTTGAGGTCGACACGGTAATCGTGTGCGCAGGACAACTCCCGCTGCGAACCCTGTTTGACGATTTGCTGGCGCGGGGACTCAAAGCCACACTGGTAGGGGGCGCATATGAAGCCAGTGAGTTGGATGCCAAGCGAGCGATTGAACAGGCTTGCCAACTGGCCGCTGCCGCGTGAAATCGTATCCCCAAGGCATATCTGCGCCATGCCTCCAGCAAACAACTGGAGTGCGGCAACTTTGTGTACTGCTATGCCCGCGCACGCTGTGATGGCTGCGGGCCCGAATACTTCATCGCCTATTCCTGCAAGGGCCGTGGCGTCCGCCACTCGTGCAATACGCGGCGCATCGTGGCGAGAGAACACTGGACTTCCCAGTAGCGGGTATTAGTAGATGCTATGTAGGACTTTGCAAATCGAGACGGGTTTAGCTAAAAAAGGGGATTT
>CAZMXB010000354.1:0-5053 GCA_964569855.1 uncultured Rhodoferax sp. | reverse complement strand
ATAATCTGAATTACCCAATAGATATTGTATTAAAACTCATAAATGCGCTGACTGGAGCTGACCAGTGCCATTTATGGCGCGTCCTTGAGCGACTTGTTAGGCGCAACTGTCATTCTGCAAGAAAATGGCTCACCGAACTTCAACCGTTGAAACACCATTATCTTTACGCATTACTGGATTTGAAGCTTGGTCAACACACCTAAAGGTTATAGACGCGCCACCAAAACGAACCCCGGGAACGTTTTGTGTAGTACTTTCTGTTACAAGTTCAAATTGCTTATTTTTTGAGGCACAAAACTTATAACCATCTCCCATGAGTTTTCCAGATACCGCTGAAACATCTCCAAAGATTCCAGCCGTATTAGTCTTTGATGAGTAGTAAGTGTTTGCGCCTATCTGGGTTGGCGCAGTGCTTGCGCAACCAGCCAAAATAAATGCCGAAAAAATGGAAATGTATAATTTATTATGCATAAAATTTTCCGTTTATGGTGTGCTTTGCCATTCTGCACTTTTCGCCCAACGCAGAGCTAAGGGGTAGTTACAGATGGCGCATAATGCATTCCTAATGTGCTGCCGGAAGCCGACCATTCAGCGGCCTTGGGCGAACGTTAATTCACACTATTTAGTATAAAGCTCTATGCCAGTATGATGAATGTTCCTAATTCTTATGAATCCCAGTTTTTCCGGAGGAGTGCCCTCTAAAACTACAGAAACTGGAACCCATGAGCCAGGCTTTAGCGTTTCGATGAATGTAACTTCTTTAGACTTGGCGGTTTCATTTTTTGCAGTTCCTTTTTCGTCTACTTCACCCCAATCAATGGTTGCTTTAACGCCATTAACAGCCACTAAAAGAATATTTCCAAATCTTATTGTAACTTTTGATCCGTTGGCGTAAGGGATAACATTTGCCAGATGCACTGTTAACTTGCCGAGATCAAACGCTACTATGCTGTATCCATCTGCTCCGGGTGTTAAATATGCAGTTGTGTCAATTCTAGAAATCAATTCATTAAATTCTGTTTTTGACTTAATTGATTCTACTTCTGCCGATAGGGAATTAATTTTATTTTCTAACTCTGCAATTTTCGCATTGGATTCAGAAATATTTTTACTGAATTCATCAGACTTAATATGCTGATCACAGCCTGCAGAGGCTATAACCATAAAGCAGAATAAAGTACTTTTTATCCCCATGTAAGCTTTCATTTTATCGACACCTAAGGTTGAGCTAAGCGGCTTAGTGGAGCGATAAGCGCGTTGCATATCTAGTCTGCGGATTTGCTTCGTTAATTGTATGCGCTGGTCGGGGGGGCGGTCAGTTTGAGCGAATTGTTAAACGTAAAGTGACATGCGCTTTTCATGGCACCCTGCCTGATCCCTCTCTTTGTTTATTGATGTGTTTCAGCTACCGCCCAATAGCATGACTTCTGACGAAGGAAGTATGACAACCGAAGCTGACCAACTCTACCACTGGAATTATGTTTCTGAAACTATGCTTACCTGCAGTGAATGGAAACAGAAACTAGGAATTTCCGACCCTACCACGCGCATGTTAACAGTGCGGGTAACAGAGGTATCCCGTTTATGTGCAAAAGAGGACGAGCATACTAAGAGAGTGAGGCTGGTCTTGGCTGTGCAAAATAACCTAACGTTATCAGTCAGTTAGAATTGAATATAAACGGTTACGCACTTGGTTACACTTCTGCTTGAAGCAACATTGAAATCCAGATATTCGATTACATAGCCCTATTTGGAGTAGGATTGACCACCGCAATGACGCGGAATTAGGAGAAGGACATGCGTAAACTGATGATGTTTTTAGTACTAGGACTGCTCGCAGGGCAAGTGATGGCTGCTTGTGATTACCCAGACGATACCGCTGCAGATGGATCAAGATGCGGAAAACGTGCGGCTTCCGAACGTCCGGGCGGGAGATAGGATTATGAAAAAAATTATCGTCACTTTGTTTGTTTTGACATTAGCTTCAGGAGCGATGGCATGCCCTAAAGGAACCACGCCAGTTGGCGGAACTGGCTCACACCATAAGGGCGGGCATTGCGTGCCAAAAGGATGACATTAAGGCTGATTTCTTTTGTATTGCTTCTTGCTGTTATTGCACTCGGCTGGCTTTTGAGCGCAGAAATAAAGCTGGTTCAGGAGCAAAAAGTTCAGATTGATAATCTATCAGGCAGGCTTGCAAGTAAAATTATAGCCGAGACTGCGGATAACAGATCCAAATGCACCACGCAAGCAGAGAAGGTCTTTCGTGAGCTAGGGTATAACCGGGCGGCTAGTATTCTTGAGAACCACTTCAGCGGAAAATTTAACGCATGTTTTATGTCGATCAGCGCTGATGCCGGTGAAAGTAGATTTTTGTTAGACGCTTATGAGGGGAAGGAATACGCATCGTTTATACAGACTTTCCCGAAAGGAAAACTGCCATTAGTTTTTTGCAGTTTTTCTCCTCTTGGGGGAGCCGAGACATCGTGCAAATCGCTTGATGAATACACCGATTTTATAGAAAAGTATTTAACCGATTAGGTGTAGTCTCTCCCACTGTCGCACCACTTACGGCAGGTGTCGCAGGTGCCAGACATCCGAGTCGGCTTCCTATTGCGCTAGGCAACGGGGCGGCATTGTCCAGATTCAGCCTGCCCCTGTCTGTCAGCCTTGACGGCAAAGCCTGTGCGAATTTTCTTACATATTAGGGCAGGGTTTTGGTTCATCCCGCGCGCGCGTATTGCTCACATAGTTCATCCCTCGCGCGCGTAATGGTCGCAAAATGCCGGGATAATCCTGGAATTCCAGCATTAAATAGCCTGATTTTTCAATGTGTTACATAAGCACAAACCCCCTTAGAAAACAGCCGGTTATGGAAAGTAAGCTAGTGTTATCAGTTAGTTGGAATTGAGATAAACGCGTTAAGCAAAGTAGGACGGTGTTATCAATAGTTGTTTTGAGTTAATTGGATTGTGAATTCATGGCTCTTATTGGTGGGCAGCGTCTAAGTTTTGGGGGCAATTATGGGGGCAAATTTTAAAGCATTAAATAAAAAATCCTTTTATTACAATGACTTTTTGCGGCTATTCAAGTGACTGTCTCTCCGCCATCTGCCTATCCAGAGACATCTAGTAACAGCCTCTAAGCCCAGTAAATCTGGGCTTTTTTGTGTCTGATTGTTCTATGGTGTACATTGCTGTCCTGAGACAGCCTTGCAATTCTGGGGGCAATTTTGGGGGCAATCCCCAAATTAGATGGGGGCAAATTTCATGGCAGAGATTGAAAAGTTAACCGATACAGAAATTAAGCAGGCCAAGCCCAAGGAAAAGCCTTACAAGCTATCGGATGGCGGCGGCATGTATGTTGAAGTCTCACCAACTGGGGCTAAGCGCTTTTACTTGAGATACCGCATTGCGGGCAAGGACAATCGTTTGTCCTTGGGAGTGTATGGCAGTCCCGCGAAGCCGCCCAAGCTTATCGGAGTAAAGCAGGCTCGCCAGAATGCAGCCAAGGCACGGGAGCTGCTGGAGGCAAACATCGACCCACTGCAACAGAAAAAGCAGAGCAAGCTGTCGCAATCATTAGTGGCGGGCAACAGTTTTGAGGCTGTAGCCGCCGAATGGTTCGCCAAGCAAGCCCCTCACTGGTCAGAGACCCACAAGACCCGCACCTTCGGCATATTGACCAACAACCTAGGCAAATGGCTAGGAGCGCGCCCCATAAGCGAAATCACAGCCCCAGAACTGTTGGCCGCCCTGCGCAAAACGGAAGCCAGAGGCATACTAGAAACTGCTAAGCGTTCATTGCAGACAGCAGGGCAGGTGTTCCGTTACGCAGTCGCCACTGGGCGCGCAGAGCGTGACCCATCACAAGACTTGAAAGGCACGCTAGCTACCCCCAAGGGCAAGCACTTTGCCGCAATCACAGAGCCTGTTGCACTGGGAGAGCTGCTATTGGCAATGGATGGATACAGCGGCACGCCTGAAGTGAAAGCAGCCTTGCTATTGTCGCCGTTGCTATTCCAGCGCCCCGGCGAAATTAGAAGCATGGAATGGTCGGAAATAAACTGGCAGATGGAGCGATGGGAAATTCCTGCTGCTAAAATGAAAATGCGTCAGCCGCACATTGTGCCGCTATGCCAGCAGTCTCTAGTCATCCTGCAGCAGATACAGCGTATAACAGGTCACGGGCAATATGTATTCCCCAGCGCTAGAGGCGGCAGCCGCCCGTTGTCTGAAAACGGCGTGCGCACGGCCTTACGCACGCTTGGCTATACCAACGAACAGCAGACACCTCATGGCTTCAGGGCTACAGCCAGAACCATTCTCGATGAGGTGCTGGGCTATCGGGTGGACTGGATAGAACACCAACTGGCACACGCGGTAAAGGACACCAACGGGCGTGCCTATAACCGCACGGCGCACCTAGAAGGCCGTAAAGCGATGATGCAGGGATGGGGTGATTATCTGGATAGTCTGCGCGCGGCAGCGCTGGCAGGAAATGTCGTGGTGCACAATTTTCGCGCTAGTTAATTGCGCGCATATTCCCCGTTTAAAAATTTTGGATCCAAGGCATTAATTTGAATTATTCCAGATTGATGTACGATGACGTCTTGGGGAACGTATTAAGTCGTCCTTGTGACACTACTTTGCCGCATATGGAGTGACGTATCCTCTATAAATCCATTCGGCAGGTCGCGGCATATTAAGAAGTTAGGGTGACGTATCGTACCGACTATTGGTGAGCTGTTATGCGTTTTAGCTACCCAATAAAAAAGGCCTGCACATTTCTGTGAAGACCTTTGGATGAACTGGCAAGCCAGCAGTGTGTTGAGAGCGACCAAACTATTCAGCACACAGCAGCAATATAAGCGTTCCCATGAGGTTTGTCATGTGTCGCTTATATTGTTTTGTGCTTGCCCCGATGTTTTATATACAGGGCAAACAAACATGACTAATTCAATTGATCCAATTCTGCGCTTCCCTCAAGTGCAAAAAATAACCGGCCTAGCGCGTTCAACTATTCACGCAATGGCTGCCCAAGGTAGATTCCC
>CAZMXB010000353.1:0-5100 GCA_964569855.1 uncultured Rhodoferax sp. | reverse complement strand
ACTATGCAGCCCGACACCCTCCTGACCCTCAAGCTCCCCGAGGGCTATGCATTTCCCGATCTGAAGCTGAGGCGCTGTGATGACGATGCCATTGACCTGGACATGGAACTGGTCAGATTGATTTGCCAGATCAATGGTCTGGATTTTGAGAAGGTCTGCCAGAATCCCGGGCCGGTGGTAACCAGTATTCTGACGGTCTGGTACAAGAGTCACATCGCCAGCGGTGGACAGCCTGACGCGTTGATGGAAGAGCTCAAGACACAGGGTCCGCGGTTGAATTGAACAACGGGCTTTCATGAGAATGATGGTGCCACGTGATCTGGGCGAATTGCTGCAGTTTCAATTTGCCCTGCTTTGGTACGCAATGACTTACACCGACATTGATCGCTTGTGATTGACGAAAAAACCGTGCCCTTCGTTGCAGTCCTCACTGTAATGGTGGACTATGGAAACGCGCCCTTCCTGTGGCTGGCCGATAGACCCGAAGAAGCCGGCGTTGGTGGGCTTCTCTGCGATGGCACTTCCTGGGACAAGTCCCTTCCGATGTCGGAGCGGTTGTGGCAGAAGTTTTCTAATTGGGCCATCGAGTTTGATCGCACATCGTTTTATTCGGACAGCTTCAACGCCGACAGCTGGGACTGGATTGCCTTCCATGCGTGCGGTCTTCAACTGTCGCAGTGGCTTAAGGACAAAGTCGGCCTTGCATACCGCGTCGTCTACGTCAAACCCTGCGAAGACCCGAATCATCGGATCGACGAGCGCGTAGAAATTCTCGCCGGTGGAGGGCGGTTGGTATTGAATCCGTTCCTCGGATCTACCCCCGAACCTGTTCGTTTTTGCCAACACATCGTCTCAGGCGGTCAGACCGGGGCGGATCGCGGAGCATTGGACTTTGCCATTGAGCACGGCTACACCCATGGTGGTTGGGCACCCCATGGGCGCGAAGCTGAGGACGGCAAGATACCCCTGAAGTATCAACTTCGCGAACTGGAGCATGGTGGCTACCGCCAACGCACCCGCCGCAATGTTGAGGACAGTGATGGGACGCTGATCATCAATCTCGGTGAACTGGATGGCGGAACCCTGGCCACCCAGGTGTTTGCTCAGCGGTTGAATAAGCCATGCCACCTGGTTCAGCTTGAGCACGTGCCTTCCGGTGAATCGGCGGCACGCGTTATCGAATGGCTACGCCAGCATGGGATCAAGACGCCGAATGTCGCAGGCCCGCGTGAAAGCAAGCGACCGGGCATACACCGGTTGACCCGGGAATTGCTGATCGAAATTGATGTGTCAAATTCGGGGTTACGTGGAGTTTGAAGGATGCCACTATCTGAAATGAAGCGTCTCCGCAGTCAGCTCTCAAACACCTCAAACAATACAATGATCTCGATCGGTCTTATGTTTCCATGTTCAGGGACTTGGCTGGCAATGGCCGCGCGATCTGAAAGTTCAACTCGGTGGTTTTGGAGCCAACCATGACAGACAGCGCACAAACACGCAAGGTGACGGTGCTTGAGGCAGTCACCAAAATCGGGTGCCGCGCCACTTTCGGCGGTGGTGCCCAAGTGGAATGTCGAAGGAAGGTTTGCAGATTGTTGCCCCACTATTGAGACCGATGCCATTGATTGATTAAGACCCATAGTCAATCCACGCTTCGCTGTGACGATTTGTCCATTTTTCATTCAACCATGCCGACCTCCAAACCCCGTATTGACCTCCGCCCCGGAGTGACCGAGCCCGTAGTGCTGATGATTTCACGGCGCCAAGTTCAGGAGCGTGATCTCGCCTCTGTCATGGAAAGCCTCAAGCCCTTTACGGCGGCGCGAGAGGATGCCTGGCTTTACCGTGGGCAGATGGCCCTGGTAGTCGACGGCTACAACGATGATCCGCGTGAACTGGTAGACATCGCAGAAGTTCGCGCATTTCTGAAGTCTTTGTATGAGGCCTGGCCATACTGGGCCTTCTTCTTCAACCAGGTGGATGACAGCATCAAAATCCTTGGATCCTGTGTCTGTGGTGTTGCCTTCCCTGGCCACGGGGCAGTGGAGATGGATGTTGAAAGGCTTGGTGATTTCCTGCGTCGGGGCTTTCATGGCCTCAACCTGTTGTTCGACAAGCATGGATTTCCTGAGCCGGAACTGGAAGTCATGAGTCTCGGATTGGCACAGTACATGGATTACGCGAGGTCTGACTGAACTGTGTCAGCCAGCACCCCCGGCCAAACGCAATCACTTCACAGCAGATAATTGAAGGATGAAAAATCTCCGTCCGGAAACCATAAATGTCCTCAAGCGTGTCGAAACGCTGAGTGGATGTCCGGTGGAATTCAAGCCCGACAGCAGCCTGACTTTGCGCGCGACCCTGAAAATGGCCCGCAACGGTGCACCTTCCCACGTCTTGCAGTACCGTCCTACCAATGATCCGCTGGATTACTGGGTGACATACCAGGCCGGCTTTGCCATGCGCCTTTTCGATTTGCCTCCCAATGAGCGATTCAACTTCGTTGGTACGGGCGAGGGTGCGGATCAGGTGCAAGCTTTGCTCGCTACCGGTCAACCTCTGGACGATTCGGACAAGGGCATGCTTGCGGAATTCGCCCAAATGGTTTTGCACTGGGCTTTGCTGAATTTGCGCTCCTATGCCATTGGCATGCGCATTGACCAGTGGATTGCCGACGAGCACCCTCACCTGAGAGAACTCCAGGCCAGCGGCATGGACATACTCCAGCAAGAAAACCTTCAGTTGTTATCCAGGCGTTTCGGCAACCTGAGCATCCCAGTCTCCTTGCTGGCACCCGTAGCAGCCTCAGCACTGTTCGCCGACCGGCTTCTTGGCAAATCCACCTACGCCATTCCTTATCGCGCCGCCGGTGTCATTGAATCCGGCGCGGAACTTCTGGAGAAGTTCGACACCGTTTCACGGGACCGCAGCCATGACCGCGAGCTGGTTGACGCCTGGGCAGCATCCATGGGCATGACCGACTGGTACCGTTGGTCCACATACGGACTCTGAAACACATGGCCACCGAATTCAAGATCCCATTGCATCGCTTTGATGTCAATCTGCTGCCCCCTGAGTCTCGTCAGGTCGGAACGGAGTCGTTCAAGACCGCCGTCATGCTGCACTTTGCCAGTGAGTACGCGGCGCAGGGCCAAACCGCAATGGTCACTGTCGACGACAAGGAAATCACGGTAATGTCATTTCCGGCGGAGGCGACTGCGCTGGATTTTGTGTTGCCCATGCTGCGCGCCGGTCGACTCGAAGAAGCTTTGCCATATCTGGAGAGCCTGACCAAGTCTGCGCCTGCCAATTCGGCCGTGCTTTACAACCTTGGTATCTGCTACAGCGAACTGGGCCAGTTCGACGAGGCCGTGATCCGGCTCAAACGCGCCGTTCAACTGGACCCTGATCATGCGCATGCCTGGGTCGGCATTGGCAGTGCCTACTTTCGTATGCGCAAGCCCGAACTGGCGCTCGATGCCTTCGAGAAAGCCGTTGCACTCGATCCAAATGATGGCTACACACGCCGCAATCTGGGGGGAATCCTGATTGCCTTCGAAAGGGTTCCGGAAGCATTGGTACACCTGCGCAAGGCGCTGGCGCTCCTGCCCGACGATCCTCAGGCTATCTTCGGCCTTGCCACCGCCCTTGAAAATGTTGGTACCGAAGCAAGTGACCTTGAGGCCGATGGGCTCTACAAGCGCTTCATCGAGGAACATCCGACTTCACCGATGGCCAAGCAAGCCAAGGAGTCGCGCACCGCCTTCAGCCAAAAGCAGCTGAAGGCACGATCGCCGACGGCGTTTCGCCAAGATGTCATGCTTTACATCGCAGCAGCCTTGAAGACGTTCAATGAGAGTGGACCGACGAAATGCCGGGAAATTGCCATTGAGATCGCGATGCTGGGGCGCAATGGCCTTGACATCAATGACCCAGACGAGAAGTACGCGTTGAAGTCTTTGCCGGGAAGATTTTCCGGGCTTCGCCTGTTGGCAATCATGTATGCCGCATTCCAGCAAATTGATCCGACAGCGGAGGTCGGTGCGGACTTCTCGGCGGAATACAAGATGGCCAAGCAACTGCAAAACAAATGAGCCCGTTGGAGCGCGTCCAAAGTGCACTCGGATGCCAATGCTGCAGATCAAAGAACCGGCCCATTTCAAACGGGTGAAACGCTCGAAGGTATCCTCACAGCCTATGGAAATCCCCGAATCCTACCTTCAGAAAATTGATCCCTTGGTGGCGCATGCCCGCCAGCTCCTGGAGAAGGGCGAGACGCTCGCCGCAATTGCCTTTGTCGGCAACCTGACCAAAGGCCAGATGATCCCTGTCGTTCTGGATGATCGTTCAAACAGTGCCAAAGACCAAAGCGCCGAAAGCATTGCAACGACTGCGGCGATGTTGGACGCAGACTTCATTTTTCAGGTGCGTGAAGCCTGGAAGCTGCCTCAAAAGTACATGGCCCGCCACGAGGAAATCATGGACAAGTACGGCTCGATCGGCGCCTCACCCTATGCACAGGACATTGTTGCATTCTCGCTGGAGACCACGCATGGCACCTGGATCGCCACCGTGTTTATCAAGCCCAAACCGCCGTCCAAGAAGCGACGAACGATTGGGGAGGTTCTTTTCGAGTACATGCCAGAGGTGCAGGGCCGGTTCGTCGGGCTGCTCGCGAACAAGCAGAATGATGGTGGCGCGATCCATTAAAAGTGCATCGTCTGCCAAAAACTTGTCACCAACGCCCTCTCGTTGCAAAACTTGGGTGATCAAACTCACGCAGTTCACTGGCTCAAACCCAAAGGTCTGGACGTTTGCCCATCAGATCTGGAATTTCCAAGCCCGTATGCGACTGGTAAGTTCAAGCGATTCGGCGACCTACCCGGCTGAGTAAAACCCGAGGCGATTACGGCGCAGGCGGCGTTGCACTCACGGAAGTTAAGCGATATCACGGTTTCATACCCACACCCAACCGAGGGGCCTGGATTGTTCCTTGCAGTCGCGCTCACACTTCCGCCATCTCGTACTGCTCTTTGAGAATCTTTGCCAAGTCGGCAAGGGCATCCTTAAAGTCGGCGCATGCCATCTCCCTTTCCAGTT
>CAZMXB010000352.1:0-5112 GCA_964569855.1 uncultured Rhodoferax sp. | reverse complement strand
TTCACCGAATTGGTGATGTTGCCATTTTCCAGAAAATCCATCAGCTGGTTCGCCGCCATGACGGCACAGTTTTCTTCCGACTCTTCGGTGCTGGCACCAATATGCGGCATGGCGATCACGTCAGGGCGCGACAAGAGGGCGGGCTCGGGGAAGTCGCACACATAACGGCTGAGGCGACCCTGGTCCAGGCTGCGCAGCACGGCGGCCGGGTCCACAATGGTTTCGCGGGCAAAGTTCAGCAGCACGGCACCTTTTTTGGCCGAGGCCAGCGCATCTTCGTTGATCAGGTGGCGGGTGGCGTCCATGGCCGGAACGTGCAGCGACACGTAGTCAGAGCGCGCCAGCAAAGCCAGCAAATTTTCCATGCGGGTAACCGCGTTGGACAGGCGCCAGGCCGCGTCAATCGACAGCGCCGGATCAAATCCCACGACCTTCATGCCCATGGCCAGCGCCATGTCGGCCACCATGGAGCCAATGGCCCCCAGGCCCACAATGCCCAGCGTCTTGCCCTTGAGTTCACCGCCGGCGAAGCGTGCCTTTTCTTTCTCCAGCAGGGCCGACATTTCGGCTGCATCGTTCATGTGGGTCAGCGTCTGCACGTAGGCCAGCCCGGGCAGGATGCCGCGCGTGGCCAGCAACATGCCGGCCATGACCAGTTCCTTGACGGCATTGGCATTGGCACCAGGCGTGTTGAACACCACAATGCCGCGCTTGCTGTAGTCGGCAACGGGTACGTTGTTGACGCCGGCACCGGCCCGCGCAACCGCCAAGAGTGTGTCTGGCACTTCCATCCCTTGCAGTTTCTGGCTGCGCAGCAAAAACGCATCGGGGTGGCCGATGTCGCTTCCGACCTCATAGTGCGGGCGGGGAAACCGCTCCAACCCCCGAACGGAAATCTGGTTGTAGGTACGAACCTTGAACATGGGCACGGTCTCCGGGATGAATGGTTTGGACGCCTGGCCGAAAGGCCCGGCCGATCAGCTGGCAGTGACTTCGGCGTGGGCCCAGCTCAGCCAGGGCAACATCGCCTGCAAATCGGCCGCCTCAACCGTGGCGCCGCACCAGATCCGAATGCCGGCGGGCGCATCCTTGTAGGCGCCAATGTCATAGGCCACGCCCTGGGCTTCCAGCAGCTTGACCATTTTCTTGACCTGCTCCTCGCTGACCGTAAGCGTCAAGCACACGCTGGTATTGGAGCGTGTGGCGGGGTCCTTGGCCAGAAAAGAAATCCAGTCGTTGGCGGCAACAAAGTCAGCAATGATTTTCAGGTTGGCTTCGCTGCGGGCCATGGTGGCTGAGACACCGCCCAGGCGTTCCACCCAGGCCAGGGCATCCAGGTAATCGGACACACACAGCATGGACGGGGTGTTGATGGTCTCACCCTTGAACAGGCCTTCCGTCAGCTTGCCGCCGGATGTCATGCGGAAAATCTTGGGCATGGGCCAGGGCGGGCTGTAGCTCTCCAGCCGGGCCACGGCGCGGGGGCTCAGGATCAGCATGCCGTGTCCGCCTTCGCCACCCAGCACCTTTTGCCAGGAGTAGGTCACCACGTCGAGCTTGTCCCACGGCAGCTCCATGGCAAACACCGCCGAGGTGGCGTCACAAATGGTCAGGCCGGCGCGGTCGGCCGGTATCCAGTCGCCGTTGGGCACCTTGACGCCTGATGTGGTTCCGTTCCAGGTGAACACCACGTCGTTGTCAAAGTTCACACGGGTGAGGTCGGCAATGTCGCCATAGCCGGCCTCGATCTTGTTGACGTTGGGCAGCTTGAGCTGTTTGACGATGTCGGTCACCCAGCCGGAACCGAACGACTCCCAGGCCAAGACATCGACACCGCGTGGTCCCAACAAAGACCACATGGCCATTTCAACCGCACCGGTGTCGGAGGCGGGAACCACCGCCACCCGGTAGCCTTCGGGCAGGCCCAAAATGCGCGCCGTTTCCGAACACGCCAAGCCCAGGGCCTTTTTGCCCAGTGCGGATCGGTGCGAACGACCCAGCGTGTCGAGTTGCAGCGCCGCGACGTTGTATCCGGGGCGCTTGGCGCAGGGGCCAGAAGAAAAATTGGGGCTCTGGGGTTTAACCGTGGGTTGTTGCATCGTGGTCTCGCGTAGAGGAACTAGGGAAAAAGGAAATTGTTGCACCCGGTTGGGGCTATTTTTCGGATACCGCTTTGAGGTTGGCCAAACCTCGCTCAAAGTCCTTGCCAATCATGCTGTCCATGCTGACAAAAATACCCATGAGTTTGGACACATAGGGGCTTGGCCCGTACATAGCCCAGGTGACCGTGGTGTTGCCGGAGGCATTTGCCAAAGTGTATTCGGAGGTGTTGTGCCCCTCAAACGGCTTGAGGAAGTCCAGCTTGACCAGCACACGGCTATTGGGCTCCGTCTGCAGGATTTCCATGCGCCCTGCACCGACATCGTCGTTGCCGTCCCAGGTGTAGATGGCGCCTTTGCCGCTGGTTGCCCCGCCATAACTGACCTTCATCGCCGGATCGAGTTTTTGCCATGGCGACCAGGAGCCAAACGCATGAAAGTCGTTCAGAAGCGCATAAACCTTGGCCGGATCGGCCTGAATCACAATCCTGCGCTCTACCCGGAAGTCATCCGGCCGGGTGATCGCAAACAGCAGCAACAAGGCGACCAGCGCCACACACCCCAGCAAAAACTTCTTGATCATTCAGTACTCCTGAAATGAAAAAACGTTGGAAGGAGCCAAACACTATAACGGCAACTCCGCCAGCCAGTGAGATTGCGCAGTCGAGCATTGCCAGCAACCAGGCGTCTGCACGGATAAGCGATACTGGCATGTCGATGATTGAACCAACGACGCCCTCACCCCCTACCGCCTCCCCACCCGCCCACGCCAGCTACCTGGCATCTTTGCGCGACAGTTTCAACCGTATCCTGCCCATGGCCTGGCCGGTCCTGGTGGGACAACTGGCGGTGCTCGGTTTCAGCACTGTCGACACCATTCTGGTGGCCCGCTTTGCCGCCACCGACCTGGCGGCGCTGTCGATTGGCATGGCCGTGTACATCACGATCTTTATCGGTTTCATGGGCATGGTGCTGGCCATCAGTCCGATGGCCGGGCAGTTGTTTGGTGCGGGCAAATTGCTCGCCGCCGGCCAGCAGGTGCACCAGGCCATCTGGTTGGCGCTAGGGCTGGCGGTGGTGGGCAGCACGTTGCTGTTATTACCTGGCCCGTTTCTGGCGCTGGCAAAGACCGGCCCCGAAGTTGCCGACAAGGTGCGGGGTTACCTGAGCGCACTGGCGTTTTCATTGCCGGCCGCCCTGTTGTTCACGGTGTACCGCGGCTTCAACACCGCCGTGTCGCGGCCCAAAGCGGTTATGGCAATCCAAATCACAGGCCTGGCGCTGAAAGTTCCTCTAAGCGCCCTGTTGATTTACGGCTGGACGCTGCCCTTGCCAGGAGGCCTGGAGCCCTGGCGTGTTGGCCCCATGGGGGTGGTCGGCTGTGGCATCGGCACCGCAATCGTCATGTGGAGCCAGGCCCTGATTGCCTGGGCAGTGGTGCGCCGTGACCCGTTTTATGCCCGGTTTGGTTTGCACGCCAAAGGTTTGGCCCGCCCCAGCCGCACGGCCATCCTGGCGCAGTTGCGCCTGGGGGTACCTATGGGGGCGGCCATCATGATTGAAGTAACGGGTTTCAGCTCCATGGCCTTTTTGATCTCGCGCCAAAGTGGTGAGGCAGTGGCCGGGCACCAGCTGGCTGCCAATCTGGTGTCCATGATGTTCATGCTGCCATTGGCGTTAGCCAACGGCACCGCCACGTTGGTGGCCCAACGGGTGGGCGCAAACGACTTGCTGGAGGCGCGCCGCCTGGGGTGGCATGGCGTTGAGATCGGGGTCGGCTGTGCCGCGGTGTTGGGCGCCTTGGTCTATCTGGCGCGGGAGCCGATTCTGCACGTCTACACGAACAACCCCACCATCATCGCAGCGGCCATGCCGCTGCTGGTGTGGGTCTGGTGGTTCCACGTCGCCGACGCCGCCCAGACCCTGGCCAATTTTGTACTGCGCTCACACCACGTCACACTGATGCCACTGGTAATTTATGTTGCGTCCTTGTGGGGAGTTGGCTTGTTGGGCGGTTACTGGGTCACCACCAGTGCCTGGGCACCACCGGAGTTGCAGGGTGCGCAGGGCTACTGGGCCATGAGCACGGCCGGCCTGATTGTTGCGGGCGCGGCCTTGTGCGGCTTTTTGGCATGGGTACACCGGCTGGAAATTCCCAGGCACCCATGACAATGAATTTGCACCCCAGGCCTCGTCGGCAAAGGGTTTCTTGCTTCTCTTTTTGATATTCGCAGGCGTGCAATTCGTGCTTTTGGTGTCTGTTCAAGGGCCGCACGCTCAGGTAGACTGTCGCCCATGAAGACTCCAGTTCCACTGCCATCCAACCCGCACACGGTAGGCGAGATTGACGGATTCATCAGTCTGCTGATGGCTGCCTGCGACGACCGCAAGGTCAATGACGCCCTGGAAAAATTGCTGTCAATGCCCGACGAGAAGCGCCGCCTGTTTGTCCACAATTGGGTTTCTGACCTGATCCAAAAAAAAGCGCCCCAAAACTTCACCCAGGCCATTGCCTGTTTGCAAGACGATGCGGTGGCCGAAAAAGCCTACGAAGTCATTTACCAGTGCCGCCGTTGAAATCGGCGGCCCGGATTTGCAGGCTACCCACGACTGCTCAGGCCTACTCAAGCAGCTAACGCACCCCTGGCACGGGCCAGGTTCACATACCAGTCCAGACAGCGGGGATTGGCCATGGCTTCACGGTTGACCACTTTCTCCAGCGGCTGGCCCAGCAGCAGCTTCTTGATCGGCAGCTCCTGCTTTTTGCCCGACAGGGTGCGCGGGATCTCGCTCACCTGAAAGATCTCGTTGGGAACAAAACGCGGGCTCAACGCGGTCTTGATGGCATCCACGATTTTTGCGTGCACTGCCGCGTCCAGCGTCAGCCCTTCGCGCAGCACGACAAACAGCGGCATATAACTCTCGCGGCCCAGGTATTCCAGGTCCACCACCATGGAATCCAGCACCTCGGGCAGGGCCTCGACGGCACTGTACAGTTCGCTGGTGCCCATAC
>CAZMXB010000351.1:0-5130 GCA_964569855.1 uncultured Rhodoferax sp. | reverse complement strand
AACCACGCCGAAACTTTTGACGTGATGGTCAATGTCGCTGGTGGCGGTGAGTCGGGTCAAGCCGGAGCCGTGCGCCACGGCATTACCCGTGCTTTGATCGACTACGACGCAACGCTCAAGCCCGAGCTGAGCAAAGCCGGCTTCGTAACGCGTGATGCGCGTGAAGTCGAACGTAAGAAGGTCGGCTTCCACGGTGCTCGCCGTCGCAAGCAGTTCTCCAAGCGTTAAACCAGGCAAAGTTTCCTTGCCCATTCAACGGCTGCCAGGGTGCAAACCCTCGCAGCCGTTGTTGTTTCAGCGCCGGGCCGCCCCAAGCTGAAACACGGCCCCCTCGGGGGGCAGCGACCCGCGCAGCGGTGGAGCGTGGGGGCCATCACCTCTTTGGGCTGCTAGACTTCGCGCTCCATGAGATTCAAGCTCTTCTTTCGTCGGCTCACCATCAGTGCTCCGCGCATGGCGATACGCAGCACCATGCCCTGGCCATTGCGCTGGGCGATCGTCGCCATCGTGCTCGGGTTTTGTGCCGCGATCGGTCTTTGGGCCTTCGAGTTTGGCAAAGACATCGCCGGGCTGGAAAAAGGCTCCAGGGAGGAGATGGGGCACCTGCAGGTTCACATAGCACAGCTTCAAATTGAGTTGCAAACGGTCAAGGCTGAGCGCGACAAAGCCCAGTCGATAGCCAACACGGCGGACATGCTGGTGACGGCCGAAAAATCGGCCCATGAAGGCCTGTTGGCGCAAACCAAACAGTTGGAAATGGAAAATCGCTCGCTGCGTGACGACCTGGGCTTTTTTGAAAAACTGATTCCGGCCAGCGGAGTTGATGGACTTGCCATTCGTGGCTTGCACGCAGAAATGCTGGGGGATCGCACGTTAAAATGGCAGGTTCTGGTGATTCAGTCGGGCAAAAACCCTGCAGAGTTCAATGGACACCTGGAATTGTCGTTTTCAGGTGTGTTCAACGGAAAACCATGGACGGCCGCTTTGCCGGGCGAAGCCCCGTCCATCCGGGTGCGGCAGTACGGTCGTATTAGTGGCGAATTTGAAGTGCCTGCGCAGGTGCAAATCAGAGGCGTTTCCGCCAGGGTGATGGATGGCGCGGTTGCACGGGCCACACAGTCCATCAAGTTGTAGTTTTCAACGAGGTCTTACGTCATGTTCAACAAAAAGAAGCAGCCGCCCATCAAGAGTTTGATTGCAGAGGGTAGTCAGATCCACGGCAACATTCTGTTCACCGACGGCTTACGGATCGACGGCACGGTGACCGGTAATATTTATGCCGCCGAACAAGAGGCCAGTATTTTGGTGATCTCTGAAATTGCGGCCATTAGCGGTGAAATTACGGCTGACCACATCATCATCAACGGCAGTGTCAAAGGCCCTATCCACGCCCGAAAGATGCTGGAACTGCAGCCCAAAGCCCGCATCGACGGTGACGTGCAGTACGCCGCGCTGGAGATGCACCAGGGCGCGCTGATCACCGGGCAACTCCGGCCCATCCTGATTGGCGAAGAAAAACCCACATTGAAATTGGCGTCAAATAACCAGTAGAAAAATTCCCGAGCGAATTGCTGTAGTATTTGAGTTAATTTTGATTTCACCGGAGAACACCCATGAGTGCCGTAGCCGAAAACATCCAGACCGAAATGCCCGCCCCGATTCTGTTTACCGACAGCGCTGCCGCCAAGGTGGCCGACCTGATCGCCGAGGAAGGGAACCCCGAACTGAAATTGCGGGTATTTGTGCAAGGCGGAGGCTGCTCGGGTTTCCAGTACGGTTTTACGTTTGATGAGATCACCAATGAAGACGACACCATCATGAGCAAAAATGGTGTGTCCTTGCTGATTGATGCCATGAGTTACCAGTACCTGGTAGGTGCCGAGATTGATTACAAGGAAGACCTGCAAGGCGCGCAGTTTGTCATCAAAAACCCGAATGCCACCACGACGTGTGGCTGCGGTTCGTCGTTCTCCTAGCTAAAGCTCTGTTTCACCACCAAACGTCGCCAACGGCTCCTAAACCATTAGACCGTTTGCGTCAGGCGGGATAGATTGCACCCAGTATGCGTGCGCCTCGGGCGCCCGTCACACTTTTGATGCTGGCTGGAATGCCGTCCAGCGCCTGTTGCGCCAACCACGCGAACGCGCTGGCTTCGACCTGCAGGGGTGGGAGCCCGAATTCGGCTGTGGATACAACCCTGCAATGGGGCAGTGCCACCTGCATCCGGTTCATCAGGTGGGTGTTGAGGGCGCCGCCACCACAGACCAGCAGTTCGGTGCAATGCGGTGACATTTCCAGCAGACTGCGGGCGCAACCCAAGGCCGTCAGTTCAGTCAATGTTGCCTGTACGTCGCGGGGCGCAATGTCTTTGCCAAAGCCCAGTTTGTCGGCCAGCCACGCTGTATTGAACAAGTCACGCCCGGTGCTCTTGGGTGCCGGTTTGGCAAAGAATGGCTCGGCAAGACAGCAGGCCAGCAGTTCGGTGTTCACGTGTCCTGAGGCGGCCCAACGACCGGAATCGTCATAGGGTTGGCCGGTGTGGGTCTCACTCCAGGCATCCATCAAGGCGTTACCCGGCCCGCAATCAAAGCCGCGCAGCTCTGGCCTGCCGGGGTCCAGCAGTGTGATGTTGGAAATCCCCCCGATGTTCAGCACCGCCAAAGTGCGATCGGTTCGTCCAAAAAAAGCCATATGAAACGGCGGCACCAATGGCGCGCCCTGGCCACCGGCTGCCACGTCACGGCTGCGAAAATCTGCGACAACCGTGATACCGCACAACTCGGCCAGCAAAGCCGGGTTGTTGAGTTGCAGTGTGTAGCCCGTTGCGTCAAATTCCTGCGGGCGATGGCGCACGGTCTGGCCGTGGGCTCCGACGGCACGGACGGTGGAAGCCGCCACTTCACATTCCAGCAGCAGTCGGTCCACCTGCTCGGCATACAAACGGGCCAATCCGTTGCCGGCCAGTGCGGCGCGGTGCAACTCATTGTCGGTTCGTGAATTCAAAGCCAGCAACTCGCTGCGCAAACTGGCTGGCAGCGCAGCGCTGCAATGCCCCAGAACGGTCGGACGCACGCCATCAAAGTCGATGAGCACGGCATCCACACCGTCGAGCGACGTACCCGACATCAAGCCGATGAACCGCTTTGACAACGGTGTGGTCCGATGGGACTGGTTTATTGTGCGCTGCCGGGGAGCATCTGAGAGGCGGCCGCCAACTGGGTACGCGCCTGCGCCGCAGCCTGGTTGAACGCGGGTCGCAAAGCGGCGGTGACGGGGACCGCTTCGCTCTGGCGTGCCATGGTCAAGGGATCGCGGTGGGCGCCATTGACGCGAAACTCGAAATGCAGATGGGGGCCGGTCGCCCAGCCGGTCTGGCCGACAGCACCGATATTCTGGCCCTGGCTGACGGATTGCCCGTTGCGGACGTTGACGCGGCTCAAATGGGCGTACACCGTGAGGTTGTTGTTATGGTGTTGGACCATGACCACATTGCCAAACCCGTTTTGCACACCGGCAAAGTGCACCACGCCATCCCCCACGCTGCGCACAGCAGTGCCAATCGGGGCGGCATAGTCCACTCCCAGGTGCGCGCGCCAAGTTTGCATGATGGGGTGAAAGCGCATCTTGAAGCCGCTGGTCACCCGCGAAAATTCCATGGGAGACGCCAGAAAAGCACGGCGCAGGCTTTCGCCCGCCAAGTTGTAGTAGCCGCCCTTGGTCACGGGCTGGCTGGCGGTGGACAGACCGTTCGGCCCCGTGGCGGCGGCTTCCTGGAACCACATGGCCTGGTAACTCTTGCCCGCATTGACAAACTCTGCATTCAGCACGCGACCCGCACGCAGGGGTTCGCCATCCCCTTCCAGAGTTTCATAGGTCACTGAAAAGCGGTCACCTTTGCGCAAGGCCCGGTGGAAATCAATGTCGCCAGAAAAAATTTCGGCCAACTGCGTGGAAATCGAATCTGGAATGCGGGCTTCATCGGTAGCCGCATACAGCGACGAATAGATGGTGCCGCTGGCCAGGCGCGAGGAAGCCGACATTGGCAAGGTCTCAACGCGGGATTGAAAGCCGGTTCCCGTCTTTTCGATACTCAGGCGCTTGAACATGCCGTTGTCCTCCGGGCTCCAGCGGGCGCTGAGTTTGAGCAGCGCGTTGCCGTCGCTGGCTTCCACCGTCACGTTGCGACCACCACGGCCCAGCAGGGTTTGCTGGACCAGCCGGTCGGCGCGAATGAAGGCAGCGGCCTGCGGATCGTAGACACCCAGTCGTTTGAGCAAGGTTTCAGCGGTATCCGCCGCGCGCGTCGTGTCGGAGCGGTACAGGCGCATGGCCTGACTTTGCAGGCCCTCGGTTTGCTCCAGCAGCGGCAGCGGGGCCACATCTTGCACCACAGTGCGAACCGGAAGCAGAGATGCATCGGGCGCCAGGTTGGCAACCGCAAACGTCGCACCAGCGCCGCCCAACAAGATGGTGGCAATGGCGGCGGTGAGTTGCTTGGGATGGTGTTGGACGAGACTGGCTGCGAAGGCAAAAGCGTCCTCGGCGGCCTGGATCAGGCGGTGTTTCAAAATTCGGACTCCGTTGAGTAGGGGCGGTGCGTTTTGGCGGAGCGCCCCGAACTGCGACGAAGCGCACGACTAAAATTCAGCCGCTGGCTCCACTTGTGTCGCAGGAGGACGGTCAGTATAGCGGTCAGCCGCACAGACACATCGATAAATACCCTTATGAATCAAACATCCAGCCCAAATTTTCCTGTCTCGGATCAAGTTACAGAGGCATTGGCAGTCACCCTGCGGGGATGTGAAGAGCTGATTCCCCAGGACGAGTGGGTCAAAAAGCTGGCCAAATCCGAGGCCACGGGCAAACCGCTGCGCATCAAGTTGGGACTGGACCCAACGGCGCCCGACATCCACATCGGCCACACGGTGGTGCTGAACAAGATGCGCCAGTTGCAGGACCTGGGCCACACGGTCATCTTCCTGATTGGCGACTTTACCAGCATGATAGGCGACCCGTCAGGACGCAATTCAACACGCCCCCCGCTCACATCCGAACAAATCAAGGTCAACGCCGAAACCTATTACAAGCAGGCCTCGCTGGTACTGGACCCGGCCAAGACCGAGATCCGCT
>CAZMXB010000350.1:0-5142 GCA_964569855.1 uncultured Rhodoferax sp. | reverse complement strand
ACAGGTAAGTTGACCGTCGGCACAAATACTTTCAATGTGATTTCGGCAAGCCCGGTGGTTGTCGTGCCTACGACCTACACATTCCAAATCTGCAATCAGTCGAATGTTGCCGTTTCTGCTGCCTACGGTAGAAATGACACTGCAACGTCCACCTTTATGTCACATGGCTGGTACAACATTTCTGCCGGTGCTTGCGCCACAGTATCAAGTACTTCAATTCGATACAGATACTTTTATGTTTATGCGCAGAGCAACGGCCTAGTTTGGCAAGACTCAAGCGGGGCTTACAGATTCTGCATAGATACGACAAATGCCTTTGATTTGGCGACGGGAAATTGTGCAGCCCGTGGTTACGTTGAAAAGGCGTTTTATGAAATTGATACCGGCACAACCAGTACGTCTTACACCTGGAACCTGACCGGGACAGCAACCGTAGCGCCAACTATTGCAGCGCAATTCACGACATCAACCACGTCTGGCGTTGCCCCGCTCGCTGTAAATTTCACAGGGGCTGGGAGCAGCACACTTGTCGGTGATGTGTTGAGTTATCTTTGGACTTTCGGGGATGGCACCACCTCAACACTGCAATCACCAAGCCACACATATTCATCGGCAGGCAGTTACGGTGTAACACTGAAGGTGTCGAATGCGACCGGGCAGTCTGCAACTTCAACGGCACAGACCATCACCGTGACAGCATCGACCACAAGTTTTACCTTTCGGGTTTGCAACCAGTCAACTGTGCCCGTATTTGCTGCCTACTCGCAAGTTGACACTACAGTGCGCGATTTTGTTGCCCATGGGTGGTATAGCATCGAAGCGGGGACTTGCGCAAATCTTGCCGTTGGAACGCACACTAGATATTTCTATCTCTATGCTCAAGGTGCTGGGTTAGTCTGGCCGAGTTCTTCGACTGGATCGTATATTTGCGTTGACCCCATAAAGGCGTTCAACGTAACCGACACAGCCGCAAACTGCGCTGCATTGGGACTAAGCAATCGGAACGCAATTGAGATCGATACGGGCACCACTGGTGCGCTCTATACCTACAACCTGACCGGGACGGCAACCGTAGCGCCAACTATTGCAGCGCAATTCACGACATCAACCACGTCTGGCGTTGCCCCGCTCGCTGTAAATTTCACAGGGGCTGGGAGCAGCACACTTGTCGGTGATGTGTTGAGCTACCTTTGGACATTTGGTGACGGCACCACTTCAACGTTGCAGAGTCCAAGCCACACCTACAGCACTGCTGGTACTTTCAGCGCCACGTTGAAGGTTTCCAACGCCACAGGTCAAACCGCCACTTCGGCGGCCAAGAGCATCACGGTGACAGCAGCACCTGCGGTGATCACTTTGACCTTAACCGCATTGCCAGCGACAGGTGTCGCGCCCTTGGCGGTCAAGTTCACCGGAACTGGCAGCAGCACAGTGTCCACCGACGTGTTGAGTTACCTTTGGACATTTGGTGACGGCACCACTTCAACGTTGCAGAGTCCAAGCCACACCTACAGTACTGCTGGTACTTTCAGCGCCACGTTGAAGGTGACAAACGCTACCGGCCAGACCGCCACGTCTGCGGCGCAGACCATCACGGTCACAGTAGAACCTGCGGTGATCAAGTCCACCTTCACGGCGACGCCCGATGCAGGTTACAGGGACTTGGTTGTCCGCTTCTACGGATCAGGAAGCAGTACCCTGGCGTCTGAGAAATTGACCTATTTTTGGAGTTTTGGTGATGGCACTAGCTCGACGGATCAATTTCCCGTGCACACCTACACCGCCACGGGTGTCTACAACGTTACGTTGAAAGTTTCCAATGCGGCAGGACAAAGCGCCACATCAGCCACGCAAGTCATCACCGTAACCAACGCGCCGACTATTTCTTCACAAATCCAAGCCACGCCGACAACTGGCAATGCGCCATTGACAGTCACCTTTACCGGGACTGCCAGTAGTTCGCTGTCCACTGATCGGCTCAGCTACCTTTGGACTTTCGGTGATGGGACAACATCGACCGAACAGTCCCCGAGCCACCTGTATGCACAAGCAGGCACTTACAGCGTCACGTTGAAGGTGTCGAACGCTACGGGCCAGACCGCCACATCCCAGCCGCAAGTGATTAACGTGAACGACATCGCGGGGTCTGCGGCAGCGGCTGACGCCGACAAGGTTTTTGCTTGGGCTGAGAGAACTTATCCAGCGTTCTTCTCCCCAGCAAATGGCGCTTCCCAATCAATCCCCGGTTATCGGTATCGCGCGTACAGCGGGGGGGGCTTTTTGGCTGTGAACGACGGCACAGCGCCCCATTTGCTTTACCTCGGGCCATTGAGTGGAGGCACCTTGCTGGACTTGGGGTTGTTGTCCGTTTGGTTGACGCAGGCGGGACCCTGAAGGTCGACGTGTCAAAAAGGGGACACTTTCAAAAATGACGGTACTTTTGACGGTACTTTTAGAAACTTGAGATCAACAATCCAGCATTCATGCGGGTTACAGCCTACTTTGTGATTCCGGCTCGGGCACCAAGCAGGCTACCAGATAGCCCGCATCAATTCACGATCGCATCAACAACGGTAAAAGTGCAGACGGAGCGTTGATCTCTGCATGAGCACCCCACGATCGAACATCGCTTGCTTTACCCAGATACCCATACGTAGCAGCCACTGTTTTCATACCGGCCGCCAGTCCGGCTACGACGTCCCGCTCGTCATCGCCAACATAAAGGCATTGGCTCGCGTTCACACCCATACGCCGAGCAGCCTCCAGTAGCGGCGCGGGGTGGGGCTTTGCATGGGGCGTGGTGTCACCGCTGACGATCACCGCGGCATTGTCAAACAGGGGCATTCCACGGGTCAGTGGAATCGTAAACCGCGATGACTTGTTGGTGACTACACCCCATGGCAATCGGCGTTGTTCCAATTGGGCGAGTAGTTGCACAACACCATCAAAAACAGTGGTTCGGGTCGACATGCACTGCTCGTAATTCAAAAAAAACTCTTCGCGCAACAATTCGAAATCGGGATCGCTCGGACCAATTCCAAAGGCCACACCCAACATGCCTCTGGCGCCCGCTCCCGCCATCGGTCGGTACAGTTCCAGCGGCAACGGTGGCAAATTGCGAGCCACACGCATTTGGTCGGCAGCCGCACCAAGATCGGGCGCGCTGTCGATCAAGGTTCCATCGAGGTCAAACAATACAGCCGCAACATCCGCGAATTGCGTGCATTCTGCCCTCATAGTGACTTTTGGGTCGCGAAGAGGTAGTTGACGTCCGTATCTGCGCTCATCCAGTAACGCTTGGTGAGAGGGTTGTATTGCATGCCGCTGGTCTGCCGCAAATCCAAACCTGCATTCCTGCAAAAACCCGCCAATTCACTCGGGCGGATCATTTTTGCGTACTCATGGGTACCGCGCGGCAACAAATTCAAAATGTACTCCGCTCCCAGTATGGCAAGTAGAAACGATTTGGGGTTGCGATTGATCGTGGAGAAGAAAACCCAACCACCCGGTTTCACTAAATCAGCGCAGGCCTTGACGACCGATGAAGGGTCTGGCACGTGCTCCAGCATTTCCATGCAGGTCACAACATCAAAAGTGGCGGGTGTTTCCGCTGCCAAATTTTCGGCACTGACCTCGCGATAGGCGACGTTCGGTGTTTGCGCTTCCAAGGCATGCAGTTGGGCCACCCTGAGCGCTTTGGTCGACAAATCGATACCCAATACATCGGCCCCACGCCGCGCCATCGAATCCGCCAGAATGCCACCGCCACAGCCCACATCCAGCGCCCTGGCGCCAGAAACAGTGCAGAGGTTGTTTATCCATTCCAACCGCAACGGGTTGATCATGTGCAGCGGACGAAATTCACTTTCCATATCCCACCAGCGGTGGGCCAAATCGGAAAACTTGGCCAATTCGGCCGGATCTGCGTTAACGGTATTGTTCATGCCCCAATTATGTCCAATTTGAAACGGGCTTCCTCGACAAGGTGTCAAAGCGAGCAAACTTCAGAGGGCAACAAAAAACCCGCCGAAGCGGGTTTTTTGGAATCAGACTAGCTGAAACTTTTATTTTGTCGAACGTGTACCAACCACTTCGATTTCAACGCGGCGGTTCTTGCTACGGCCTTCGGCGGTCTTGTTGTCAGCAACGGGTTGTTTCTCGCCCTTGCCTTCAGTATAAACACGACTCTTTTCAATTCCCTTGGATACCAAGTAGGCCTTTACAGCCTCGGAACGCCTTACCGACAACTTTTGGTTGTAAGCATCGCTGCCAACGGAGTCTGTGTGACCGACCGCAATGATGACTTCAAGGTTGATGCCCTTGACTTTGCTTACCAGGTCATCCAGCTTGGCTTTGCCTTCTGGTTTCAAAACAGCCTTGTCGAAGTCAAAGAATGCGTCCGCAGCATAAGTTACCTTGCTTGCAACAGCTGGAGCGGGTACTGGAGCTGGAGCGGGCTTAGCAACTGGTGCAGGCGCTGGAGCTGCCGTTGGGGCGGGTGCAGGCGCTGGAGCTGCTGGAGTGGGAACGATGGCGCCATCGCAACCAGGGGCTGCTGTTGCCGGGGTCCAGCTGTTATCACGCCAGCACTCGCCGACATTGTTTTTCCAGACATCACCAGCGGTACTCTTCCAGTTGTGGATTTCTTGTGCACCAACGACTGTTGCGAGCGCTGCAGCAGCGATGGCGATTGCTACCCGATTCAATTTTTTCATGACTTTCCTTTTGCGTAACAAACTGCAGCTTCGCTGCGAATATGGGTGGCGCCCCAATCTGGGACGTTCGTAGGATTGTGCCATAGCGCAGGGCCCATTTCGGGCACTGGTTGCAGCTTAATGGCCTGTCTTACGCGCAATTCCATAGACTGTTGCCAACTCGCGACATCTACGGGGTCGTAGAATCGCGGGTTGTCCCAGACATAGCCCCGTACACCCATGACCCAGTTCGCCAAAGAAACCCTTCCCATCAGCCTCGAAGAGGAAATGCGGCGTAGCTACCTGGACTACGCGATGAGCGTGATAGTGGGGCGCGCCCTCCCCGATGCCCGGGACGGGCTGAAGCCGGTGCATCGCCGGGTTTTGTTCGCCATGCACGAGCTCAACAACGACTGGAACCGGCCGTACAAGAAGTCGGCCCGTATCG
>CAZMXB010000349.1:0-5142 GCA_964569855.1 uncultured Rhodoferax sp. | reverse complement strand
CGACAC
Organism: uncultured Rhodoferax sp.; assembly: GCA_964569855.1. GTDB lineage: Bacteria > Pseudomonadota > Gammaproteobacteria > Burkholderiales > Burkholderiaceae_C > Allorhodoferax. The sequence continues at coordinate 5,136 of CAZMXB010000349.1, read as the reverse complement.
GCTGCTCGAATCCGAGCTCTTCGGTCACAAACGTGGCGCGTTTACCGGGGCATTTGAGGACCACATCGGCGTGTTCCAGCGCGCCGATGGCGGAACGATCTTTCTCGATGAAATTGGCGACACTTCGCCAGCCTTCCAGGTCAAGCTGTTGCGTGTGTTGCAAGAGGGAGAAGTACGCCCTGTGGGTGCCAGCCGCCCGGTGCTGGTCAATGTTCGGGTGATTGCCGCCACCCACCGGGACCTGGAGCAGGACGTGCATTCGGGTCGTTTCCGCGAAGACCTGTACTACCGTATCGCCGGCAGCACTTTATACGTTCCGCCGCTGCGCGAACGCAGCGCCGATATTTTGCCGATCGCCGACATGCTGCTGGCGCGGGCAGCGCAGGAGCTGGGCCAACCCCAGGTGCGCTTTGCCACAGAAGTGCAGGCCAATCTGCTGGCCTACGCCTGGCCGGGCAATATCCGCGAGCTCAAGAACGAGATTTACCGGGCGGTGGCGCTGTCCGACGGCCAGGTGGTTGCGGCGAGCGCGTTCTCGCAGCGCGTGCTCTACGGGCAAAGCGGTATCAATGGTGCTGCGCATCATGAGAATCATTCGGCACCCCAAAACGGCAGCTTGCAAGATCGCATCGACGCGATGGAAGCGGTCATCCTGCGCGAAACCCTGTTGCGGCTGCATTGGAACAAAACGCATGCGGCCAGGGAGCTGGGCCTGTCGCGCGTTGGCTTGCGCCAGAAGCTGGCAAGGTTTGGGCTGGAGGGGCAGGCCGATGGCTGAGCCCGGCTTCAACGTGCTGTGGCTGCAATCCGGCGGTTGCGGCGGTTGCAGCATGTCCCTGCTGTGCGCGGACACGGCCGATTTCCGGGGCCTGCTGCGCCAGATCGGAGTGAACCTGCTGTGGCACCCGGCCTTCTCCCTGGAGTCGGGCCACGAGTCTCTGACCGTAATGCAGGACTGCCTGAGTGGCAAAGTACCCCTGCACGCGCTGTGCCTGGAAGGCGCGGTGTTGCGCGGCCCCGAAGGCAGCGGACGCTTCCACATGCTGGCGGGCACGCAGGAGCCGATGCTGCAATGGGTGGCGCGCCTGAGCGCGGTGGCACACCACGTGGTGGCCGTGGGCAGTTGCGCCGCCTATGGCGGCATCACCGCCGGTGGCATCAACCCGACCGACGCCTGCGGTTTGCAGTACGAGGGCGACCACGCCGGTGGCATGCTGGGTGCACAGTGGCGTGACCCGTCAGGCCTGCCCGTAGTCAACGTGGCGGGCTGCCCCACCCACCCCGGCTGGGTGCTGGAGACGCTGGCCGCACTGGCCGCTGGGCAGCCCATGCCAGCGGACGCCCTCGACACACTGGGACGACCCCGCGCCTATACCGACCAACTGGTGCACCATGCCTGCATCCGCAACGAGTATTACGAATACAAGGCCAGCGCGCACAAGCCATCGGACCTGGGCTGCCTGATGGAAAACATGGGCTGCAAGGGCACGCAGGCGCATGCCGATTGCAACATCCGCTTGTGGAACGGCGAAGGCTCCTGCATTCGGGGCGGCTACGCCTGTGTGAGTTGTACTGAGCCGGGCTTTGAGGAGCCTGGGCACGCCTTCCACCAGACACCCAAGGTCGCGGGTATTCCCATCGGGCTGCCCACCGATATGCACAAGGCGTGGTTCGTGGCACTGGCGTCGTTGTCCAAGTCGGCCACACCCAAGCGGGTCAAAGTCAACTCGACGTCCGACCACATGGTGGTGGCACCTCTCATCAAGAAAACCCGATTGAGATGACACGTTTGCTGGTGGGCCCATTCAACCGTGTGGAAGGCGATCTGGAGGTCCGGCTGGACGTTGCCGATGGCCGGGTGACCGAGGCCTGGGTCAACGCGCCCATGTACCGCGGGTTCGAGCAGATTCTGCAAGGCAAGCACCCATTTGACGCAATGGTTTACGTGCCCCGCATCTGTGGCATCTGCTCGGTCACGCAGTCGGTTGCGGCGGCGCGCGCACTGGCTGCCGCATGTGGCGTGGAGGCGCCGCCCAACGGCGTGTGGCTGACCAACCTGATGCTGGCATGCGAAAACGCGGCCGACCATCTGACCCATTTCTACCTGTTCTTCATGCCCGACTTCACGCGCGAGGTTTACGCCGGCCGGTTCTGGCACGCGCAGGCCCTGCGTGATTTCTCCATGCATTACGGTGAACATTCCCGTGAAGCCGTTGCGGCGCGCCGGCGCTGGATGCACATCATGGGAACGTTGGGCGGCAAATGGCCGCACACCCAATCGATCGTTCCGGGCGGGTCGACCCGCAATCTGAGTGGCTCCGAACGCTACCGGCTGGGCACAAAGGTGGCGGAGATGCGCAGCTTTCTGGAACGGGTGCTGTATGCCGCCCCGCTCGAAGAAGTAATTGCGCTGGATAGTGAGCTGGCGCTGGGACGGTGGCTACACCGTGACCCGTTGCAAGGCGACCTGCGACTGTTCTTGTCTATCGCCCAAGACTTGCAACTCGACAACCTGGGGCGCGGCCCTGGCCTGACGTTGAGCTACGGCGGTTTTGCCACCCCTGACAGCCAATACGCGATGGCACCCGGCGTGTGGGACGGCAACACACTGCAGCCGGTCAACACCGCGCAGATTGCCGAAGATGCGCGCCACGCCTGGCTGGCGGATGCGGGTGCTGCGCTACACCCCTCAGGGGGGATGACCCTGCCGCAAATGGACAAGCCCGACGCCTATACCTGGAACAAGGCGCCACGGCTGGATGGCCGGGTACTGGAAACCGGCGCCATGGCCCGCCAACTGGCAGACGGCCAGCCGCTGATTCGTGAGCTTTGGGCGCGCACCGGTGGCAACGTCATGACGCGGGTGCTGTCCCGTGCCGTGGAACTGGCGCAACTGGTGTTGCTGGCCGAGCACTGCCTGCGCGCTATTGCGCCCGAAGCTCCCTGCGCCCATGACGCCGTCCTTCCGACGGATGCCGATGCCTTCGGCCTGTGCGAAGCCGCGCGCGGCAGCCTGGGCCACTGGCTGTCGATTCGCGACGCTCGCATTGCCAACTACCAGATCATCGCCCCGACCAGCTGGAACTTCTCTCCCCGCGACCGCCACGGCACACCGGGTGCGCTGGAGGCGGCATTGGTGGGCGCGCCGGTGCAACCGGGCGAGAAAACACCGGTGTCGGTACAGCACATCGTGCGCTCCTTTGACCCTTGCATGGTCTGCACCGTTCACTGATAGAGCCAGCCCCTGCATGAACCGCCCACCAGCACCGTCATCGAGTCACCTGCCCTTGCAGGGCGTGGACGACGATACCTGGCTGGACGTGATTCACAAGATGGACGACGTCTATACGCAGTTGCTGCGCGATGAGGTGGCGCTGGAAGAAAAGAACGCACAGCTCGAAGCATCCCAGCAACTGATTTACAGCCTGCTGTCCTCGATGTCGGATGTGCTGGTGGCCGCCGACGCTCAGGGGCTGATCGAGCAGACCAACCAGGCCCTGTGCGAACTGGTGGGGTGCAGCGAAGACGCCTTGTTGGGTGCCCACATGCGCACGCTGTTGCACCACAGCGCGGGCGCCGACGTGCTGCAGGACATGATGCGCCACGCCGTCGCCTTGCGCCAGGGCGAGACGGTGGAACTGATGCTGCACGACGCTTCGGGTGAACCCGTGCCGGTGGATTTCACCGCCACACCGCGCTTTGACGGGCGACGCCGATGCGTGGGGTACGTCTTCGTGGGGCGGCCCATGGCGGAAATCAAGCGCGCTTACCGCCAGTTGCATGAGGCACATGAAGCACTCAAGCGCACACAACAGCAATTGCTGCACGCCGAAAAAATGTCATCCCTGGGCCGGCTGGTGGCGGGGGTCGCGCACGAACTCAACAACCCCATCAGCTTCGTACTGGGCAATGTGCACGCGCTCAACCGCTACACCACGCGCCTGCGCCAGTACCTCGATGCTGTCCATGCCGAGGCGGCCCTGGGCAACAACCCGGCCCTGATGGCTCTGGCGCAAAAACTGCGCATCGAACACATTTTGCAGGACTTGCCCTCGCTGATGGACGGCACCATCGAAGGGGCCCAGCGCACCGCCAGCATTGTGGACGGCCTCAAACGCTTTTCGGCGCTGGACGCGGGGGCCACGGAAATCGTGGATGTCAATGGCGTTATCGAGCGCGCCATTCATTGGGTGCGCACGGGCATGAAACTCGACTTTGACGTCGAACTGCAAACCTGTGCGGATTGCGTGGTGCCCGGCAATGCGGGCCAACTTCTGCAGGTACTGATGAACCTGATCCAGAACGCCTACGATGCCGCCAGCGCGCAGCCCGGCGTATCACCCGTACTCACGATCTGCGCCAAAAAGCAGTTAAATACGGTGGTGATCACTCTGCACGACAACGGCCCCGGTATCGCCCCCGAAGCCATGTCCAACATCTTCGAGCCCTTCTTTACGACCAAGCACGTTGGCAAGGGAACCGGCCTGGGCTTGTCCATTAGTTATGGCATTGTGGAGCGTCATGGCGGCACCCTGACCGCGCACAACCACCCGCAAGGTGGGGCCGAATTCGAGCTGCGCCTGCCCGGGGTCAAGCCGGCGGTTTGACGCCGTTCAACGGTGGTTCAAGGCACTCCCTCAGTTGGCCGCCTGTTGGTTTTGCAGGGCGGCAATACGCTCTTCAATGGGAGGGTGTGTCGAGAACAGCTTGCCAATGCCACCCGTGATGCCCATCGCGGCCACACTCTTGGGCAACTCACCCGGCGCCATGCCTCCCAAGCGGGCCAGTGCGTTGATCATCGGTTGCTTGCGCCCCAGCAATTGCGCCGACCCCGCGTCAGCGCGAAACTCGCGGTGACGCGAGAACCAGGCCACCACGATGGCAGCAGCAAAGCCCAGCACGATGTCCAGCACGATGGTAGTGATCATGTAACCGATGCCGGGGCCGGAACTGCGGTCGTCGCCCTTGCGCAAAAAACTGTCGACCGCATAACCAATGACACGGCTCAGGAACACCACAAAGGTGTTCATCACGCCCTGGATCAGGGTCATGGTGACCATGTCGCCATTGGCCACGTGGGCGATCTCATGGCCAATCACCGCCTCGATCTCCTCCTTGGTCATGCCCTGCAGCACG
>CAZMXB010000348.1:0-5147 GCA_964569855.1 uncultured Rhodoferax sp. | reverse complement strand
GAGGCCCAAAACTCGTGCCATACTTGGCCTCATGCGGTTGAATTTCCTATCCGTCCGTGTTACGCTTGGGGTCTAACTGCCTCCTTTTCCTCAGACTGCTGGACCCCCCTCATGCGCAGCTCCCGTTTCATTCTTCTGGCCCTGGGTTGCTTGATGCTGGGCCTTTCATGGGCCCAGCCCGTGCCGGGCCGTGTCATTGCCTTTGCCCAGGACACCCTGAAAAACGATTTCCGCCAGGCCCAGGTCGATGAAGTGCGCCAGGCGGTGGCCGCGCACCCGGAACTCGCCTTTGTCTATTCGGATGCCCAGGGGCAAACCTCGCTGCTGATCCGCCAGATTGAGCAGTTCATTACGCAAAAAGTCGATGTGCTGGTGCTGGGCACCAACGACGAGCAGGCCGTGGTGCCGGTGGTGAGCAAGGCGTACCAGGCGGGCATTCCAGTCATCGTGCTGGACCGGGGCATCAAGGGGCAGGACTACAGCACCTTCATCAACTCCGACAACGTGCAGATCGGGGCCATCGGAGCCGGTTTTATTGCCAACAAACTCAAGGGCAAAGGCCAGGTGCTGCTGTTTGAAGGCCTGCAAAGCGCCGACGTGACGCACCTGCGCAGCAAGGGGTTTCTGGACGTCATGGCCCGCCACCCCGGCATCAAGGTCATCCGGCGCACTGGCAACTATTTGCGCAAAGACGCCCTGCAGGAGATGGACAAGCTGCTGGCCCAGGGCGTGCGCGTGGACGCCATTTTTGCGGAGAGCGACAGCATGCTCAGCGGTGCCCGCCTGGCCATGAAAAACCGGCAGGTGGACCCGCGCTCGGTCATCAGCGTGGGCTGCGACTACACCAGCGAGGCGCGCGACGCCATCCGCAGCGGCACCCAGACCGGCTCGGTTCTGTTTCCGCTGGGCGGCAAGATGGCGGTGGAGGTGGCGCGCAAGCTGCTGGCCAAAACCGCCGTGCCGCGCCATGTGGTCATTCCGGTCAAACTGGTGACACGCGACAACGTGGAACAGGTCGCCCCCATCTTCTGACGCACCCGGTTGGCCTGTGACTATTTTTCTGCGCCTGCACCGCCAGCTCAGCACCAAACTGGCGCTGCTGGTGACGCTTGTGGTGATGACGGCGGTGGTGGCGCTGGGGGCTTATTTCGAGCTGTTTCTGCGCGAGAATTTTCTGGAAAACACCCGCTTGCGCATGCAGCACGCCTACCAGCGGCTGGACTACAACCTGCACCGCATTGAGGCTGAACTCAAGGAAGGGGCCGCCTTTGCCGCCAAAGACGAGCAGCTCATCGCCTCGGTCGAGCTGATCAACCGCTACCAGGACAAATCGAGCTACAGCATCGCGCTGATTGATGAAGAAAAAAAGACGCTGGCCCAGGAGCTGCTGGCGCGAGTGAAGCTCTCGCTCAACAGCGACATGGCGCTTTACGGTCAAAACGGGGAGTTGATTGCGTTTGCCAGCCAGCAGGCCGGGGGCTACCAGCTGGGTTACGTGACGTTTCGGGATCAGGGCGCGCAGCTGTTCACCCGCCAGGAGCGGGAGCGCGAATTTCACCCCGGCGGGCTGCCGCCCGACAGCGACATCACCCTGCAGCATGTGTCGCACCACCCGGGCGAGAAGCTCGCCGCCGAGGGACTGCTGACCTACCTGCGCCAGGGCGACAAACTGGTCATCAAGAGCCACCAGAACGTGTTTGACACGGGCGCCAGCCAGCCGCTGGCGCACCTGGAGCTGTCTTTTGTGCTCGATACCGGCTATTTCGCCCAGTTCTCTCGCGACATCGACACCCCGCTGCTGCATACCTTTGAGAGCCCTCTGGCCGCGCAGGCGAACCTGCTCGACGGTCGCCTCGACGAGCTGCCCCTGAGCGTGTCGCAAACCCCCGGGCAGTACCTGAGCGTGATGAAGAAGGACACCCTCAACGGCCCGGTCTATTTCACGGTGACGCTCGACAAGTCACGCGAGAACGCGCTGCTCAACACCCAGCGTGCCCAGTTTTTCATGGTGCTGCTGGTCATGACGGCGGGGATTTTGCTGTTCATGCGCCTGGTTTTCCAGCGCCGCCTGGTGCAGCCGCTAGACCAGTTGATGGAGCAGACGCGCCAGATCCAGCACGGGAACTACGCCGCACTGCCCGCGCTGACTACTGGCGATGAGCTGCAAGAGGTTTCGTTGAGCGTCAATACGCTGGCACTGGCCGTGGCCGAGCGGGAAGCAGCGCTGGAGCAGGCGCGCCGCGATGAGGCCTACCGGGCCAACCACGATGCGCTCACCGGCCTGCCCAACCGGCGCCACTTTGCCCAGCGGCTGACCCAGGCGCTCAGTCTGGCGCAGGCCCCGTCGGGCGAGCTGGCGCTGGTGTTTCTGGATGTGGACCAGTTCAAGCTGGTCAACGACACCCTGGGCCATGCGGTGGGCGACCAGCTGTTGCTGCAGATTGGCCAGCGCATGCGGCGCCATGTGCGCCCGGGCGATACGCTGGCCCGCATTGGCGGCGATGAATTTACCGTGCTGATCGAGAACGTGCGCGATCCATCGCAGGTGGCGCAGATCGTGCAGCAATACCTGGCGCTGTTTCGCGCGCCTTTTATGTGTGATGAGCATGAGATTCGCTGCACCGCCAGCATCGGCATTGCCCGTCACCCCCAAGACGGCGCCGACAGCGAGACGCTGCTCAAACACGCCGATCTGGCGCTCTACAAAGCCAAAGACAACGGGCGCGACAACTTCTGCTTTTTCTCGCCCGATTTGTCGCAGCGCGCCGGCGACCGGGCCGACATGATCCACGCCCTCAAGCGGGCGATTGAAGCCGGCAACCAGTTTGAGCTGTATTACCAGCCCAAGGTGAGCGGGGTCACGGGGCGCGTGGTGGCGGCAGAGGCCCTGATCCGCTGGCACCACCCCGAGACCGGGCTGGTGCCGCCGGGGCAGTTCATTGCGCTGGCCGAAGAGAGCCGCCAGATCATCGCCATTGGCGACTGGGTGATCGGCCAGGCCTGCCAGGACCTGGCCGCGCTGAATGCCCAGGGTTTGGTGCTGGAGCACCTCAGCATGAATGTCTCCAACGTGCAGCTGCGCGGGCACGACCTGCTGGCGGTGTTGCGCCAGGCGATTGCCCGCAACGACTTGTCGCCGCACCAGATCGAGCTGGAAATTACCGAGAGCTACATTGCCCGCGATGCGGGGCTGGCCGTCGAGTCGTTGCACGCGTTCCGCGCCCTGGGCCTGCAGCTGGCGATTGACGACTTTGGCACCGGCTACTCCTGCCTGAGCTACCTCAGCAGTCTGCCGTTCACGCGCCTGAAAATCGACAAATCGTTTGTGGATGGCTTGCCCGGCGACCAGAACAGCGTGGCCATCACCCGCGCCATCATCGGCCTGGCCAAGAACTTTGGCCTGGCGGTGACGGCCGAAGGGGTGGAGCACGCCGAACAACTGCAGTTTTTGCAGCAGGCGCAGTGCGACGAAATCCAGGGCTACTTCTACGCCCGCCCGATGCCGCTGGGCGCGTTCACCGAGTTTTGCAAAGCCCAGGAGACTTTAGATGAAATGGCCCTCTAGCCCGCAGGAATAAAGGGGATGGTGCTATTGAAACAGGATCGGTTTCAAATCAGCTTCTGCGGTACTTCACGCGGTTTGCCCTGCTCGTCAATCGCCACGTAGGTGAGGCTCGCCTCGGTCACCTTGGTGTACTCGTTGTCCGAGCCAAAGCGCTCGGCAAACACCTCCACCTTGACCGTGACCGAGGTGCGGCCAATGCGCGTGAGCTTGGCGAAGAACGACAAAATATCGCCCACCCGCACCGGGTGCTTGAACACAAACTCGTTCACCGCCACCGTCACCATGCGCCCTTTGATGTAGCGCGCCGGCACCACCGCCCCGGCCAGGTCCACCTGCGCCATCACCCAGCCGCCAAAAATGTCGCCATTGGCGTTGCAGTCGCGCGGCATGGGAATGACCTTGAGCACCAGCTCCTGGTCGGCGGGCAACTGCACCTTGTCGCCAGGGCGGGCGGCGGCAGGCGCGGGGGAGGTGTTTTCGCGAGAGTTGGCAGACATGGGCACAATCCAAGGTTGTTTAAGCTTCGAGATTGTCCCCCATGCGCCGCTCTGGTTCCCGTCATGAGGAGGCTTCGGCCTCCACCCCCGCCGCCGCCCGCTCTGACTGGGCCACCCTGCGCCGCCTGTTTCCGTACCTGTGGGAGTACAAATGGCGCGTGATGGCCGCGCTGGCCTTCATGGTCGGCGCCAAAACTGCCAACGTTAGCGTGCCGCTGCTGCTCAAGCAGCTGATCGACACCATGAACCCCAAAGCGGGTATCGACGCCCACACCCTGCTGGTGGTGCCGGTTGCCCTGCTGTTTGCCTACGGGCTGCTGCGCCTGTCCACCACGCTGTTTGCCGAGCTGCGTGAACTCATCTTTGCCAAGGCCACCGAAGGCGCCTCGCGCACCATCTCGCTGCAGGTGTTTCGCCACCTGCACGCCCTGAGCCTGCGCTTTCACCTGGAGCGCCAGACCGGCGGCATGACGCGCGACATCGAGCGCGGCACGCGGGCCGTCAACTCGCTGATCTCGTACTCGCTCTACAGCATCATCCCGACGCTGATCGAAGTGACCATGGTGCTGACGCTGCTGGCCGTCAAGTTTGACGTCTGGTTTGCCTGGATCACCCTGATTGCGCTGGTGTTCTACATCAGCTTCACGGTGCTGGTGACCGAGTGGCGCACCCAGTACCGCAAGACCATGAACGAGCTGGACTCCAAAGCGCACAGCCGTGCCATCGACTCGCTGCTGAACTACGAAACCGTCAAATACTTCAACAACGAAGAGTTCGAGGCCCACCGCTACGATGAAAACCTGGAGCGCTACCGCAAGGCCGCCCTTAAAAGCCAGAAAACCCTGAGCCTGCTCAACACCGGCCAGCAACTCATCATCGCCGCCGGGCTGATCGCCATGCTGTGGCGCGCCACGCAAGGCGTGGTCGATGGCACCATGACGCTGGGCGATCTGGTCATGGTCAACGCCTTCATGATCCAGCTCTACATTCCGCTCAACTTTCTGGGCGTGCTGTACCGCGAAATCAAGCAAAGCCTGACCGACCTGGACAAAATGTTCACCCTGATGGAGCGCGAGCGCGAAATC
>CAZMXB010000347.1:4319-5169 GCA_964569855.1 uncultured Rhodoferax sp. | reverse complement strand
ACCCAGGTTCGCTCCACTGTTGTAGGTCGATCCGGCAACGACCCGGTTCGCACCAAGGTGGGCTGCCAGTGTTTCCCAGTTTCCGATGCCATTCTGCAATGTGAGGGCAAAACCACCCTCGTCCAGACAGTGCGTCGCCACGCGCGCGATCTCCTCGGTCGCGTTGGAGTCGACCAGCACCAATGCAACGTCGACGGACCCCAGCTCAGCAGCATCGGTTGTTGCCGAGAAGTGGGCCGACGTCGTTCCAGACACTCCATCGACCTGGAGCCCCGACCCGGCAATTGCGGCGACAACATCGGGCCGATTGTCGAAGAAGAGGACTTCCATACCGACCCGGGCCAAGGCTGATCCGAATATGGCACCCATGGCACCAGAACCCAGGACCGCGACGCGCATCGTTGATTTCCTCCACTTCATTGACCAGTACACTTTGCCGCCGATGGTAGCGGCTCGACGGCGTCACTGCCACCTATGTGCTGAATGCGGTCCTGTACCTGATGCCTCTCGATAGGAGCGTCGCCGGGGCTTTCGCTAAAGCCCAGGGGTTGGCGCTTCAGACTGAACGACCAGCCGAACAGGGGAAAACAATGGCTGACTTCAAAACCATGACCTGGCTCAATCCGCCACCGGTGGCCAAGCTCGACGGGCAAGCCTTGACGGTCAAGACTGGGGACCACACCGACTTCTGGCGCGGCACCTTCTATGGGTTCTGGCGCGACACAGGGCACTTTCTCTACCAGAGCGTCGCCGGCGACTTCACCTGCGAAGTGACCATCCAGGGAAAGTTCGAAGAACTCTACGATCAGGCAGGCCTCATGGTGCGGCTGTCGGAGAGCTGCTGGGTAAA
>CAZMXB010000347.1:3210-4289 GCA_964569855.1 uncultured Rhodoferax sp. | reverse complement strand
GGAGCTCGGTTGTGGGCGGCTGCGGCTGCGGCTTACCCGTCAGGGGGACACGATCCGGATCCAGTATCTCGACCAGGCCGATGATAGCTGGAAAGCGGCGCGGCTTGCTTACATCCCGCCGACCCAGTCGATCGATCTGGGCATCATGTGTTGCTCGCCTCAGCGTGAAGGCTTCGAGGTAACCTTCACCGACTTTGAAATCCGTGAGCCGATTTCTCGCGATCTGCACTGACTTCGAGCCGCAAGTTTATCGCAGCTTCGTCGGGGCAACGCCCGCCGTCGAGAACTAACGACAGCTATTCCACTGTCGCGCTCTGGAAGCCGTCAGCCCGCTGTCGGCTCCATGTCAGGTGCTGAGGCAAACGTTGCCTTCGCGCAGAAGCAGACCTTGGGCCGGGCAGTCCGCGCGTCGGCATGCGCCAATCTCAGCCGTCCAAATCATTTGCTGCGCTACCTGAAAGAAGATACCCGCGTCGTGCCGCCTTACAGCGGGAACTCAGGGGGCATGCTCCAAGCTTGACCTCCGCCACTTGCGTGCGACCGCGCACTCGAAAGCACGGTGTTCAGTGGCTCAGTTGTCGACAGACCCCAACCTCCTATGTTGATGGGAAGAACATTCAATCCGCAGGAGCCACACATGTCGAACAACTGGAAACTTATCGGCACCGCCATTGTGCTCAGCATCGCGGCGAGTGCCGCCAGCGCGCAGGTCGTGGTCTCATCGAAGATCGATACCGAGGGCGGCGTGCTCGGCAACATCATCTTGTCGACGCTTGCCGCCAACGGCATCGCGACCACCGACCGCATCCAGCTTGGCGGCACGCCGGTCGTGCGCCAGGCAATCACCGCGGGAGAAATCGACATCTACCCGGAATATACAGGCAACGCGGCCTTCTTCTTCGAGAAGGCTGACGATCCGATCTGGAAGGATGCAGCGGGCGGCTACCAGGAAGCCAAGAAGCTGGGCGATGACCGGATTAAGCTAGACCATGCTAAGCGAATCGCGGAGCTGGCCGTGGCGCGGGTTCGGATTCGTCCGCCGGTTGTGGCAACCGCGCGCGGCGGGCAGGCTATTCAGG
>CAZMXB010000347.1:2556-3200 GCA_964569855.1 uncultured Rhodoferax sp. | reverse complement strand
AGCTGGATTTCGAGAAGAACAAGATCGTCTGGCTGACCCCGTCGCCGGCGAACAACACCTGGGCGATCGCGCTCCGCAAGGATGTCGCCGATGCCGGCAAGGTAGCGACGCTGACCGATTTCGGCAAATACGTCACCGGTGGAGGCAGCGTCATCCTGGCGGCGTCGGCCGAGTTCGTGAATTCCGCGGCCGCTTTGCCGGCGTTCCAGACCGCCTACGCATTCAAACTCAAGCCTGAACAGCTGATCACCCTCTCAGGCGGCGACACGGCCGCAACCGTCGCTGCGGCAGCCAACCAGACCAACGGTGCCAACGCGGCCATGGTCTACGGCACGGATGGCGGCATCGCGCCGTCCGGTCTCGTGGTGCTGACCGACGACAAGGCGGTGCAGCCCGTCTATGCGCCCACGCCGATCATTCGCGAGGAGGTTCTGAAGGCCAATCCGCAGATCGAAACGCTGTTGAAGCCTGTCTTCGAGAAGCTCGATCTGGTCACGCTGCAGGGCCTCAACGCCCGCGTGCAGGTCGGTGGCGAACCGGCCAAGGCGGTCGCCGACGACTTCCTGAAGCAGCACGGCTTCATCAAGTAGGCTGCGCGCCAGGAACTGGCGATGTCGGCCTTCCCTGCGCAAACCGAGGCTCGG
>CAZMXB010000347.1:0-2546 GCA_964569855.1 uncultured Rhodoferax sp. | reverse complement strand
CTGGCGCCCTTTGTCACGTTCAAGCCCAACCGCATCGTTGCCGGTGAAGCACTCGGGCTGCTGTCGGCGCTACCGGGCTGGTCGTTGTCGACGCTGCTCGCCATCCTGGGCGCGTGCATGCTTGTCGCCTTGCTGCGCACGCCGGTACGCCTGCGGCTCGCAGCCAGTGTTGCTGCGCTGCTGGCGGTCGGTTTCGCTATCGGATGGTCCGCAGATTTCCTCACGCCACCGGCCGATACCTACGCCCGCGTCGCACCGGCCTACGGCTTCTGGCTGCTGACCTTCGCATTCGCACTGCTCGCCGCCGATTCATTCACCCGGATGAGCCTCGGCCCGCTGGCGCGGGTGATCGCGCTCCTGGTCGCGGTCGCGGTCGTCGGCTTCTTCCTGACGTCGGGTCTCTGGTCGAACCTGTCGATCCTGAAGGAATATTCCGGCCGCGCCGCGAGCTTCTGGACCGAGGCCGGAAAGCACGTGATCCTGGCGCTCGGGTCGGTCGTCGCCGCAGTCGCCGTCGGCATACCGGTCGGCATCTGGTGCCACCGCAATCCGAAGCTGCGCGACGCGGTGCTGAACGTGCTCAACATCGTGCAGACAATTCCATCGATTGCACTCTTCGGGATCCTGATCGGCCCGCTCGGTTGGGTCGCCGCCAACATTCCCGGCGCATCGGCGCTCGGCATCCGGGGCATCGGCACGGCGCCTGCCTTTGTCGCCCTGTTCCTTTATTCGCTGCTGCCGGTGGTGGTGAACACCGTCGTCGGCCTCGCCGGCGTGCCGCGCGAGGCCAATGACGCGGCGCGCGGCCTCGGCCTGACCGACCGGCAACGGCTGTTCGATGTCGAACTGCCGCTGGCCCTGCCGACCATCCTCACCGGCATCCGCATCGTCCTGGTCCAGAACATCGGCCTTGCCACCATCGCTGCGCTGATCGGCGGCGGCGGCTTCGGCGTCTTCGTCTTTCAGGGCATCGGCCAGACTGCCATGGATCTCGTGCTGCTCGGCGCGGTGCCAACGGTCGCCATGGCCTTCGCAGCGGCCGTTCTGCTTGACGCCGCCATCGAGGCCCTTTCGTCACGCAAGCCGATGGTACCCCGCGCATGATCGAGATCGAAGGCGTCACCAAGCGTTACGACGAGAATACCGTCGTCGACGATGTTTCCCTGGTGATCGCACCCGGTACCATCTGCGTCATCGTCGGCACGTCTGGCTCGGGCAAGACGACGCTGTTGCGCACGGTCAACCGACTGGTCGAGCCGACGCAAGGCATCGTCAAGATCGACGGTGAGGACAATCGCAAGCTGCCTGCCTTCGAACTGCGTCGCCGCATCGGCTACGCCATCCAGGGCCACGGGCTGTTTCCCCACCGCACGGTGGCGCAGAACATCGGCACCGTTCCAACGCTGCTTGGCTGGGACAAGGCGAAAATCGCCGACCGCGTCGAGGAACTGCTCGACCTGTTCCAGCTTGATCCCGGCACGTTTGCCCATCGCTATCCGCAGGAACTGTCCGGCGGACAGCAACAGCGTGTCGGCGTCGCCCGCGCACTTGCCGCCAGGCCGAACATCCTGCTGATGGACGAACCCTATGGCGCGCTCGATCCCGTCATCCGTGGCAAGGCGCAGGAGGACCTGCTCGCCATCCAGCGGCGCACCGGCACGACGATCATCCTGGTCACCCACGACATGGAAGAGGCGATGCATCTCGGCAACATGATTGCAGTCATGGACGGCGGCAAACTCATCCAGTATGCGACGCCGCAGGAGATCCTGGCCAAGCCGGCGAATGACTTCGTCCAGACGCTGATCGGCACAGGCGATCGCCCATTTCGCCTCTTGTCGCTCGGCGCGGTATCGTCTCTGGTGCAAGAGGGCGAGGCATCCGGCGAACCCATTTCCGGGAATGCCACGCAGCGCGACGCCTTTGCCGAATTGCTCTGGTCCGGCCGCGAGGCGCTTCCTGTTTGCGACGAGAGCGGCCAGATCGTTGGCAGAGTCACGATCACGTCGCTGATCGAACACGCCGCGAGACCTGCGGGATGAGGCTGACGGTCCCCAACCTGCTGCGGCTGGTCGCCCTTGTCCTGTTGCTGGCGTTCATCCTGTCGCCGAACACATTCGCGCCGGTGTTCCGGCCGCTGACGCAAACCAACGCGCCCCCGATCTACACGCAGGGCAGACTGCTCTGGCTGACCATCCAGCATCTCGCGCTGGTGCTGGTGGCGACGGGTGCGGCGACGATCGTGGCGGTGGGACTGGCGATCCTGGTGACGCGTCCGTCGGGACGCGAGTTCCTGCCGCTGTCGCGCAGCCTGGTGAACATCGGTCAGACCTTCCCGCCGGTCGCGGTGCTCGCGCTGGCGGTGCCCGCCGTCGGCTTCGGCTGGAAACCGACGCTCATTGCCTTGTTCCTCTATGGCCTGCTGCCGATTTTCGAGAATGCGCTCACCGGCTTCACCACCCAGCCGAAAGCGGTGATAGACGCCGCGCAGGGGGCGGGGATGACCAACCGGCAGCAATTGCTGGGCGTCGAACTCCCCTTGTCGC
>CAZMXB010000346.1:0-5174 GCA_964569855.1 uncultured Rhodoferax sp. | reverse complement strand
AACATCGACAAGTCGCGCCGCCTGCTGTGGCCGATCAAGCAGAAGTACGGCCAGAGGATTTCCTGGGCCGATCTGATGATTTTGGCCGGCAACGTGGCCCTGGAATCCATGGGCTTTCGCACCTTTGGTTACGGCGGTGGCCGCGAAGACGTGTGGGAACCCGATATGGACGTGAATTGGGGCACCGAGACGCAGTGGCTGGCCGCGGACCAGCGCTTCAGCGGTGGCGGTGACCGCAACAAGGGCGAGGGCGAACTGGACAAGAACCTTGCGGCCACCCACATGGGCCTGATTTATGTGAACCCCGAAGGGCCGAATGCCAGCGGCGACTACCTGGCCGCTGCGCAAGACATTCGCACCACGTTCTACCGCATGGCCATGGATGACGAAGAAATCGTTGCGCTGATTGCCGGTGGCCACACCTTTGGCAAGTCCCATGGCGCTGCGCCCGAGTCGCACAAAGGCCCCGAGCCCGAAGGAGCAGGCATCGAAGCCCAGGGCCTGGGCTGGAATAGCAGTTTTGGCAGTGGCCACGGCAAAGACACGGTGTCGAGTGGTCTGGAGGTCACCTGGACCACGACCCCGGCGCGGTGGGGCAACAATTATTTTGAAAACCTGTTCAAGTTTGAGTGGGAGCTGACCCATTCCCCCGCCGGTGCCAAGCAGTGGGTGGCCAAGGACGCGCCAGACATCATTCCCGACGCGCACATCCCTGGAAAATTCCACAAGCCGACCATGCTCACCACCGACTTGACGATGCGTTTTGACCCCGTGTTTGGCGCCATCTCCAGGCGCTTTCTGGAAGACCCGCAGTCGTTTGCTGAAGCCTTTGCCCGCGCCTGGTTCAAGCTGACCCATCGCGACATGGGCCCCAAGGCCCGTTACCTCGGCCCCGACGTACCAAAAGAAGACCTGATCTGGCAAGACCCCTTGCCGCCAGCCACGCTCCATCCGACAGCGACCGACATTGCTGACCTCAAGGCGCTCATCGCGACCTCCGGTTTGTCCGTGGGCGAACTGGTGTCGGTGGCCTGGGCCTCCGCCTCCACCTTCCGTGGCGGGGACAAGCGCGGCGGGGCCAATGGTGCGCGTATTGCCCTGGCGCCGCAAAAAGATTGGGACGTCAACAAAGTGGCTGTGAATGCTTTGGCTAGGTTACAAGACATCCAGAAGTCCTACGGCAAGGCCTCACTGGCCGATGTGATTGTGCTGGCGGGCGGTATGGGCGTGGAGCAGGCAGCCCGGGCGGGGGGTGTGGCGGTCGAGGTGCCGTTTGCGCCGGGTCGCGTCGATGCGACACAGGCGCAAACCGATGTGGCGTCCTTTGCCGCGCTGGAACCGGTGGCCGATGGGTTTCGCAACTACAAAAAGCACCCCATTGGTGCCGGCACCGAAGCCCTGCTGATCGATAAAGCCCAACTGTTGACCCTCACTGCGCCAGAGCTGACCGCGCTCGTTGGCGGCCTGCGCGTATTGGGTGCCAATGCCGACGGCAGCGCACACGGGGTGTTCACCGACAGGGTGGGTGTGTTATCCAACGACTTCTTCGCCAACCTGTTGGACATGGGTACCGAGTGGAAAGCGGTGGATGGCGAGGGTGAAGTATTCGAAGGCCGGGACCGCAAGACCGGTGCGGTGCAGTACACCGGAACCCGCTGCGACCTGGTCTTTGGCTCCCACTCGGTGCTGCGCGCCTATGCCGAGGTTTATGCCAGCGCGGACGGTCAAGAGCGGCTGGTAAAGGACTTGGTTGCCGCTTGGACCAAGGTCATGAACCTGGACCGCTTCGACCGTTCGAACCATGGATAGTGGGGGCGAGCGACTCCCCGGATTCGGCCACGGCACCGGCGGCTTCGCCACCCAGTGCACCCGCCACCGCACCCAGCGTGGCGCCCACCAGGATTCCCACGGGGCCAGCGACCAGGCCGCCGATGGTGGCCCCCGTAGCCACGCCGGCTACTGCGCCGCCACCGACCAATGCGGAACGGGCCTCGCGCTCGGAGTTCAGGGGGGTCAGTAAAGTCTGCGCCACCGGGTCGGGGTCTTGCGACGGAACGCCGTGGCCCGGGACGGCCTGCTCGGCAAGATCTTCGTCGGCAGGTGGTGTGTTAGGCGATGGGGCATTCAAGGGGTACATGTGATTCTCCTGTGGGAGTTAGAGATAGAACGCCCGCGACGCTGGGGCCGTTAACTATTGCCACAGCCTAGCCCGGACACAGCGGTCCGGTCTGTGCCACAGCGCACGGTCGCTGCCAGCCTGGGCAATGACCGGCACGGTGGGGTCTCTGTGGGTTTGGCTACCATGGCGGTTTTACCCGGAGCACCCTCCCCATGCCATCGACCCCACCGAGCGCCTGCCACCCCTGCACCACAAGTTTCGACCTCGGCCTGGCCACCCGCAAGCAGGTCATGGGCGAAGACTTCGTGGCTGCAGCCTTTGCCAATGCCACGCCTTTTACGCAACCGATCCAGGAGCACATCACCAGCAAAGCCTGGGGTGATGTGTGGCAACGCCCGGGGCTGGATTTGAAGACCCGCAGCCTGATCACGGTGGCCATGCTCACCGCGTTGGGCAAACAAAACGAATTGAAGGGCCACGTGCGGGGCGCTCTGAACAATGGCGCCACGGTGGAAGAACTGCAGGAGGTGCTGTTGCACGCCGCCATCTACTGCGGTGTGCCCACCGCCGTGGAGGCGTTTCGCACTGCCAACGAGGTGGTTGGCCCGGGGTCTACCAAGTAAATCGACCGCTAGCCCTCGTGGAATATACGTACCATGCTACTTAATCAATAGCAGGATGGCGGCCGGGCAACGGCGATGTGGGGTCAGCGTTCGCCGCGCATGTAGGTTCGGGGAAACCCATGGTCGTCGTCATCGTCGTCCACCGGAAAGTCCACAGCATTTCGCGAGGGAGCGGGAATGGAGGGAATCGTCGAGGGGCTTGCCGCCACCAGCGGCGCGGCTGTGCCTGGCGGGGCGACTGTTGGCGTCAGCACCACGCGTTCGCTGGACAACCAATACTCTGGCGCCGGCAAGTGGACGTGGGGACAGCCGCAGTTCGGCGAAAACTTCCATGAAAACAGGTACCGCGTACGGCCCGCTTTCGGGTCAAAACGATGGAGACCTTCCATCAGGGCTTGCTGAAAGGCAGGCGCGTGCAACACCAGCGCATCGTGCCAGTGGGTGACTTCCAGTTGCAGCAGCAAAGCCTCGCCCTGACCGGGAAGGTGGATTGGAATCACCTCACCCGAAATCCATTCGCCCGGGATGCCGTTGAGCTTGAGAACCCCATGCAGGGTCATGCGCACCACTTCCAGCTGGGTCGCGCTGAGGTGTACCGTTTGGGGTGCGGTTATCGGGCCATGGTCGGGTACCGATTTTTTGGCTTTCTTCCTGCCCAGGCCAAGAAATTCAAACATCCGCTGCTCCGGTAAGTGTTTGCTGCTTCGTTCGGGTCAGTGTAATCGACCCGATGACCAGCCAACATGGCGCTAACCCGGACAACTCTGCTGTACTGGACCGCGCGTTCAAGGCACCTCCGGGGCAGTTGACGCTTCCAGCGCCGGTGCCTCCTTTTGCCGCAGCAGCCGGCGTTTGGCACGGCCGACAAAATGCTCGATGTCATCGACGATGGAGAAGAAGCTCGGGGTCACCAGCAGGCTCAGGATGGTGGAGGTTATCAGGCCGCCAATCACGGCCGCCGCCATCGGCGCACGGAAACTGTTGTCGGCGTTGCCCAGGCCAATCACCAGCGGCAGCATGCCCGCCACCATGGCAATGGTGGTCATGATGATGGGGCGTGAACGTTTGTGACAGGCGTCAATCAGCGCCTCGAAGCGGTTCAGACCATGGTCGCGCCGGGCCATGATGGCGTAGTCCACCAGCAGGATGGAGTTTTTGGTCGACACGCCAATCAGCATCACCAGGCCGATGAAGGACGGCATGGACAGCATCTTGCCGCTGACCAGAAGGCCAATGAACGCGCCACCAAAGGACAAAATCACGGAAGGCAAAATCGAAATCGGGTGCAGGAAGTCCTTGAACAGCAGCACCAGCACGATGTAGATACAGAGGACACCGGTCATCATGGCCATGCCAAAGCCGGCCACCATCTCGGCCTGCACTTCGGCGTCGCCAATCTCCAGCTGTTGCACGCCAGCGGGCAGGTTCTGGATGCTGGGCAGCTTGGCCACGGCCTCGGTCACCTCGCCCAGCGGCACGCCGGACAACTCCACCTCGAAGTTGACATTGCGCACCCGGTTCAGGCGGCTGACCATGGCCGGACCGCTGGACATCTCGAACGTGGCCACCTGGCTGAGCATCACCGGACCCTTGACGCCGGGCACCATCAGGCGCCCCAGCAGTTCCAGATCCTGCCGCGCGTCGGTGGCGAGCTTGACGACGATGGGCACCTGGCGCTGGCTCAGGTTGAGCTTGGCCAGGGCGGACTCATAGTCGCCCACGGTGGCAATGCGCAGCGTCTCGGCAATGGCGGCGCTGGTGACACCCAGGTCGGCGGCGCGGGCAAAGTCCGGGCGAATGGCCACTTCAGACCGGGTCAGGCTGGCACTCGATGAAATGTTGCCCAGGCCGGAGATCTTGCGCAAGTCTTTCTCGACTGCGGCGGCGGCCTGTGCCAGGGCGACCGGGTCTTCCCCCTTGAGGGCGAGCTGGTATTTCTCGCCCGAGCCGCCCAGTCCCACCTTGAACCGAACGCCTGGCAACTCGGCCAGCGCGGCACGCATTTCGCTCTCAATGACCTGCTTGCGCGGGCGCTGGCCGCGCTCATCCAGCAGCACGGTCAGTGTGGCCTTGCGCACCTCGGTGCTGGCGCCGCCCTGGAACGGATCCGAGCCCACGCTGCCGCCGCCAGCGGTGGTGTAAACACTTTTCACGTGCTTGACCTTGCCGATCAGGGCGCGTGCCTGCTCCGCTGCCACGCTGGTTTGTGCCAGCGTGGTCCCCGGGGCCAGCTCCAGATACACCTGGGTCTGGGAGTTGTCGTCCGGCGGAATAAAGCCGCTGGGAATGAATGGCACCAGAAACAGTGAACCGACGAAGAAGCCAACGGCCGAGAACATGGTGATCCATCGGGGGTGCCGCGGCCACCGCGAGAATTTCAGGTACAGCGGCATCCGCGCCGGCTCCTCGCGCACGCGCGCCGAGGTGCTGGA
>CAZMXB010000345.1:1542-5180 GCA_964569855.1 uncultured Rhodoferax sp. | reverse complement strand
GGAAGCGCCAATGCCCATCAGCGCGTGGTAAATACCCCAGACCGTGCCGAACAGGCCGACAAAGGGCGCGGTCGAGCCCACCGACGCCAGCACGGCCAGGCCGCTCTGGAAGCGCGCGGTGCTGTCATCAATCGCGTTGCGCAGCGTGCGGCTGATCCAGTCGCTGATGTCCAGCGTGTCGTGCAGTTGCGTTTGGGTGTTGCGGTGGTGGGCCGTGGCCTCGCTGCCGGCGTTGGCCAACTGCACAAAGGGGTTGCCCACCTGGGGGCCCAACTGTGCCAGGCCCTCGCTGTAGTCGGAGCTGTGCCAGAAGGCCTCGGTGCGCTGGGCCAGAGATTTGTATTTCCAGACGTCCAGGGCCTTGATCAGGATGACGATCCACGAGGACAGTGACATGGCCAGCAGCAGCAGGGCGACCGATTTGGTGACCCAATCGCCCTGCGTCCACAGGGTGATCAATCCGAGTTGTGATTCCATAACGAGACTCCAATTAGAAAAACCAATGTGTCAGCGGCGGGCTGACTACTCCAGAACAAAAGTAAACGGCACGTTGAACCACATTGCCTCGGCCATGCCGGCACGTTTGCCGGGCACATAGCGCCACTTGCGTGCGGTGGCCAGTGCCGCTTGGTCCAGCCGGTCAAAACCACTGGACTGGTGGATGGCCGCCTCCTGTGCCACGCCGTCGGCGCCAATCAGCGTGCGAATCACGACCTTGCCCTGTTCCCCTAGGCGTTTGCTCAAAGGTGGGTAGGGCGGTTTGGGGTTGTTCAGGTAATCGGCGTCGCTGGACGGCAACTCCACGCGCGCCGGGACCGGGCTGCCGACGCTGGCTGTGGTGGTGGCCGCGGTGGGGTGGTCACTGTTGGTCGTCGCGGTGGATGGGGCCACTGGTGCCAGTGCGGTGGCCGACGGCTGGGTGGCCGCCGTTGCCACGGCCATGGGCGCGGGCGGAGTCGGGGTGGCAGGCGCGGTTTGGGGTTTGGCCTGAGCCACCACGGGTTGGCGTTGGGGTTGGGGCGGCACGGGGGTTTCAGCAGGTGCCATCATGTCCATGATGACCTGGGCCGGTACCAATAGCTCCACGGTGCGGCGCAGCAGCCCGGTCTGCAACGCCCACAGCGCCGCGCCGTGCAGCAGCAGCACGGTCATGACAATGCGCAGGTTGCGGCTCATTTGCGCAGCACCCAGAGGGCGGCGCCCATGGCTAGCACCAGACTCAGGATCAGGGATGTGAAAGTGTCCATTCGGTTCTCTCCGTGCGGTCGTCGCTCAGGTATCTGCCCACATGCGCAGCAGGTTGTGGTAGACGCCAGTCAGTGCCGTGGTCTGGGCACCATCGCCATGCTGCTGGCGCAGCGCCAGCAGGTTCATGTCCAGCTCATACAGCAGGCGGCGCTGTTCGTCGCTGCGCACCATGCTCTCGATCCAGAAGAAGCAGGCCAACCGGTAGCCACGCGTGACGGGCTTCACCTGGTGCAGGCTGGTGCCGGGGTACAGCACCATGTGGCCGGCAGGAAGCTTGACGGCTTGCTCGCCATAGGTGTCGGCAATGCAGAGTTCGCCGCCGTCGTAGCTGGATGGGTCGGCCAGGAAGAGGGTGCACGACACATCAGTGCGCACGCGCTGTCCGCTGTCGGGCAGGTAGCGCACGGCGCCGTCGATATGGTTTCCGTAGTAGTTGCTGTCGCCCCCATAGCGGTTCAGCCGTGGCGGGTACACCCGCTTGGGTAGGGCGGCCGAGAAGAACAACGGGCTGCGGTCCAGTGCCTTGAGCACCAGCGCGCGGATCGCCTGGGCCTGCGGGCAGCTGTGGTCTAGTTGTTCGTTGTTTTTGACCTGGCGCGCCTGGTCGCCCGCGCCCTTGCGTCCATCGCCCCACGGTGCCGTGGCGAGCAGGGTTTGGGCCTGCAACACTTCGTCAGCAGTCAGGATGTCGGGCAGATGGAGCAGCATGGCGGGCCGGTGTTCAGAATTTCAGGTTCAGCGTGAGCTGGGCGTTGCGGCCCGCGCCGGGGATGTAGTGGCCGGTATACAGCGCGTCTGCATACACCACGTTGGTGATGTTGCTGACATTGCCCTTGAGCGTGACGCTGTCGCTGAAGGTGTATTCGGTCATCAGATCCACGGTGGTAAAGGCGGGGGCCATCCAGCCGGGGTTTCGGTTGGCCGACTGTTCGCTGCGGAAGTTGACACCCGCGCCGATGCGCCACTGGGCATCGAGTTGGTAGGTGGTCCACACCGTGCCGCTGTGGATGGGGGTCAGCGAGGGGCGCTCACCCTGACGATCACCAGCCAAGGCGGTGGGGGATGCGATGTCGATCACGGCATCAGGCATCCACATGTAGGAGCCAAAGACATCCCATTTGGGTGACAGGTGGCCGGTGATGTCGATCTCTACCCCCGAGCTATGGCGCTTGCCGGACAGCAGGAAGGCGGTGGCAGCGGAGTCCGGGTCGGTGTTGCGCTCGTTGTACTTGGTGGACTGGAACAGCGCCAGGCGCGTCGTGAAACGTTTGTCGGCCGTGTCCAGCTTGGCACCGAACTCGATGTTGTTGCTCTGCTCGGGCGGCGTGTTGGCACTCAAGGCGCTGTACGAGTAAGTGTCGGCTGAGGTGTTGAAGGACGTGCCCCATGAGAAATGGTAGGAGTGCAGGGCGTTGGGCTGGTACAGCACGCCCAGGCGCTCGCTCCAGTCGCCAATGGTCTGGGCGTAGGAGGAACTGACGGCGCCGCTGGCGGTGATGGCGTCGAAGTTGCCGCGCATGCTGTCATAGCGCAGGCCACCCAGCACCTTCCAGTCGGGGGCCACATGCACCATGTCCTGGGCATAGGCGCCCAGGTTTTGTGCCTGGAAGGCGCTGGAGCGCGTCACGGTCCGCGCGGCTTCATTGATGGATGCGCCGTCAAACGGTGTGCCGGCCAGCGTGGCTGGCTTGGTCACTGCGGTGGCGCCGTACACGTTCTTGGATTCGCGGGCAAAGTCCAGACCCGCCATGACTTCATGTTTGATGCCCCAGGCCGTGAGCTTCTGGCTGTAGTCGGTCTGGGCGTACAGCGCGTCCAGGTCCTGGATCTTGGGGTTGTTGCCCCGGCTCAGGATGGTGGACGGCGTGAAGCTGTCCAGCGCCACGGTGGCGCTGGGGCACAGCGGGTTGCTGACTACGCCGGCGGCATTGGTGGTGCGCTGGCAGTAGCGCACGGTGCCGGCGCGCTGGTCGCGGGTGTAGGCACCCCGGCGGACCACGGTCTTGAGTTCGCTATCGTCCTGAAAGCGGTGCAGATGGCTGGCCGTGAGGTACTTGGCGCTGCCGTTGTTGTAGTCGCTGGCCATGCCGTAATAGGCGCTGGGGTCGATTTTGTCATTGACCGTGGTGCTTGACACCGGTGCTGAGACCGTGGGCTTGATCCACGGCATGCCATAGTTCATGCCGTTATTGTTTTGCAGGGCGTACAGGCCCACCGAAAACTCGTCTGCCGTGCCAATGCCAAAGCGGTAGGCACCGGCGATGCCCTTCTTGGCTATGCTGGACCCTGCGCCGTTGTTGTCAGCCTTGGTCACCATGGCGTTGATACGCAGGGCGGCATCGTCTCCGGTTTTGACGTTGAAGTCTCCGGTGATGCGGCGGTAGCTGTAG
>CAZMXB010000345.1:0-1532 GCA_964569855.1 uncultured Rhodoferax sp. | reverse complement strand
AGCTGTAGCTGCCCACGGTGGTGGCAATCTCATGCTGGTCCATGGTGCGGGGGGTCTTGGACACTTGGTTAACGGCACCGCCGGTGGAGCCACGGCCAAACAGCATCGAAGCCGAGCCGCGCAGCAGTTCGATGCGGTCGTTGTTGAAGGTGTCGCGGTCGTAGAAGGCCGGGTCGCGGATGCGATCCACAAAGATGTCGCCGGTGGTGGCCAGCGAGAAGCCGCGCAGGCGTATGTCTTCCTCGCCACCCTCGGCTGCCTGGAAGGTTACGCCAGCGGTGTTGTGCAACACGTCCTTCAGCGTGTCCAGGTTGCGGTCGTCCACCAGCTTTTCGGTGATCACGGTGATGGATTGGGGAATGTCGCGCAGTGCTTGGTTGCCTTTGCCAATGCCGGTGGTCGTGGCACGCAGCGCATCCTTGCCCTCTGGCGTCTCGGCCCGTTCCTTGATGACCACGGGTTTGAGGGTCTTTTCCTGGGTGGGGCCGGTGGACTGGGCCATGGCGCTCAGCGTTCCCATCAGCAACACGGCACCCAGCGGCAGGAGTTTGCCCGGAGTTGCTATTGAATGTGTAGCTGCTCGCAGCGTGTTTACCAGGGCTGGACGCTTATTATGTGTAGATCGAATTCGGCTTGGCATGTGCAGTTTCGGTCAGAGGTGATGGAGTGGCTGAATCCGCAGGTGGCTGGACCCCAGGCGGTTTGGCTTGCAAAGAATAATGATGTAATTCTAAATGAGAAAGATTCGTATTAATAACAAATACGGTGATTTCATCAGAAATTGCACGAAACATGATTTTTGAGTTGCCCTGTCAGCAGCAGCGGTAGCAGCGATGCCGCAATTCGATGCAATCGCTCAAACACCGTCTTCCACGGAAAGAATGACTAATGCCTTAATGGGCATCTAGCCCTCGCGGATAATGGGCAAGAGGCTACTGTTTTGATAGCAAACTGGCAAGCCCGCGAAAATGGACGGCCCCTCAGTACTCGAGCCGCTCCGGGTGGATTTCCTGCAAGATGGTGGTGGCGATCTCTTCAATCGACTTGGTGGTGGTGGAGAGCCAACGGATGCCGGCTCGGCGCATCATGGTCTCTGCCTCGTTGACCTCGGCGCGACAATTCTCCAGCGACGCGTATTTCGAGTTGGGACGGCGTTCGTTGCGGATCTCGGAGAGCCGCTCTGGCTGGATCGTCAGGCCAAAGATCTTGACCTTGTGCGGCACCAGCGCCGGGGGGAGCTGGCGGCGCTCAAAGTCTTCGGGAATCAGCGGGTAGTTGGACGCCTTCAGGCCATATTGCATGGCCAGGTACAGGGATGTGGGGGTCTTGCCGCTGCGGCTGACCCCCACCAGGATCACGTCGGACTGCTCCAGGTCGCGATTCATCTGGCCATCGTCATGTGCCAGAGAGAAGTTGATGGCCTCGATGCGGCTTTGGTATTCCTTGCTTTTGCTGGCGTCGCTGAAACGTCCAATCCGGTGGTTGGACTTGAGCTTGAACTCCTGCTCCAGCGGGTGCACAAAGGTGCCAAA
>CAZMXB010000344.1:0-5212 GCA_964569855.1 uncultured Rhodoferax sp. | reverse complement strand
ATTGTTGGTAAAGGCGACAACATCGCCGACGAGACCTGGGCTTGGGAAGCGCGTCAGCAGTGACTGGCCCGATGACGGGCCCTGCCGCTGATATTGCCGACCGCTCAGGGAGCCAATCTGTGGAGCGGTCGGCGGCCTCACCGACGGTTTGTGACCGCAGCGTTAAGGAATGTCTTGAAAGTCAAAGAGCCGCGCGTCGGCGTTCTCGTCTTTTCGACAGAACGCATTGAAGGCTAATTCGATGTGTTGGAGTTGCCCTTCGGCATCGAGCCCGTCGTAATTGGCGTAGCTACTCCCTGGGAAGGGGTGCGCGTCTCGCCATGCAGAAAAATGGGAATCTCGGCGTTGCGGTTGCGGATTTCTGAAACGAAGGCACGCAGTTCGGCCATTGTTTCTTCCGGCTCCAATGCCAGTTCTTCATCGTCGATCGACAAAATGAACGCACTGGCGCGGCTCTGTTGCTGCGCAAACTGGCTCAGGTCGCCATAACTGGTAACACCCAGCACCTCAAAACCTTCGGTTTCAATCGCCTGGGCCAACGCGCGAATGCCCAACCCGGAAGTATTCTCGGAGCGAAAGTCCTCGTCGATGATGACGATGGGAAAGCGAAATTTCATGGGTGGCTCCAGCTGCAGGCGCGAAAATTAATAAAAACAGGCGCGAAGTGTAAGGACTTATTGTGTCTGGCAGCTTGCGCGGTTCGGCTTTTGCCCCAAAATGTCGTGATCGCAACACATGCAAGGATCCTATGGCCGAATCCTCACTCTGGTGGCTGCTCGCTGGCACGGCGGTAGGCATCGAATTGGTGACCGGAACTTTCTACCTCCTGATGCTGGCCATCGGGCTTGCGGCGGCGGCTGTATCTGCCCACGTGGGGGCCAGCTTTACTTCACAGATCGTGGTTGCTGCGGTGGCTTCAGCTGGCACGGTTTTAGGGTGGCACCGTTATAGAAGGGCCCAGCCGTCTGCCCTGCCCGCCAATTCAAACCGGGATGTCAATCTGGATATCGGTGAGACCATCCAGATCGAAGCCTGGAATCCGGACGGCACCAGCACCGTCAAGTACCGGGGCGCCAACTGGGCGGTCAGCAATGTTTCCGGGGGGCCGCTGGCGGTCGGAGCTCACCAGGTGGTTGAGGTGATTGGCAGCCGCCTGATCGTTCGCAAACTGTGAGCTTCAATCCTCTGATCCAGGTAACAAACATACTTTTCTAAAGGATACATGATGGAAATTGCAATCATTTTGCTGGTTGTCGCGGTGATTTTTGGCTTCAAGTCGATCAAGGTCGTACCGCAGCAGCATGCTTGGGTCATTGAGCGGTGGGGCAAGTACCGCGACACATTAACCCCAGGCCTGAATTGGGTGGTGCCATTTATGGACCGGGTGGCCTACAAACACTTGTTGAAAGAGGTGCCGCTGGACATTCCCAGCCAGGTTTGCATTACCCGCGACAACACACAATTGCAGGTCGACGGCATTTTGTACTTCCAGGTGACCGACGCCATGCGGGCAAGTTATGGCTCCAGCAATTACGTGGTCGCCATCTCCCAACTGGCGCAGACCTCGTTGCGCTCGGTGATCGGTAAGCTGGAACTGGACAAAACCTTCGAGGAGCGCGACATCATCAACGCCCAGGTGGTGCAGGCCATTGACGAGGCTGCACTGAATTGGGGTGTGAAGGTCTTGCGCTACGAAATCAAGGACCTGACACCGCCCAAGGAAATTCTGCACGCCATGCAGCAACGGATCACCGCGGAACGCGAAAAGCGTGCGCTGATTGCCGCGTCCGAGGGCCGTCGCCAAGAGCAGATCAACATTGCCACTGGCGAGCGAGAGGCCTTCATTGCGCGTTCCGAAGGGGAAAAGCAGGCCGCCATCAACAACGCTCAAGGCCAAGCCGCTGCCATTCTGGCAGTTGCCGAAGCCAATGCCCAGGCCATTGAACGTGTGGCGGCCGCCATTCGCCAACCAGGTGGTGAACAAGCCGTGCAACTCAAAGTCGCCGAGCAGGCCGTCAACGCCTACTCCAAGGTAGCGGCTGATGCCACCACAACCTTGATTGTTCCCAGCAACATGACAGAAGTCGCCGCCCTGATTGGCTCGGCCATGAAAATGGTGCAAACTTCAAAACTGCCTTGACGCGCGCATAGCGCACAAGGAACGGCCCGCTTGACCGGAGAACTCCGTGCAACACGTTCGAATGCCCGCAGTGGCGGGCGCTTTTTATCCTGACCAACAGCCGGTGTTGTCAGCGGCAGTGCTGTCGCTGCTGAAGTCCGCAGCGGCGCTAACTGACGTTGATGTAAGACCGCCCAAAGCGCTGATCGTCCCGCACGCGGGTTATGTCTACTCTGGCGTAACCGCTGCCCAGGCATATGCCCAACTTGCATCCGTCAAAGCCGTTGTCAAAAGGGTGGTCTTGCTGGGTCCCGTGCACAGGGTTGCGGTGCGCGGACTGGCCCTTCCCGGTGTGGAACGATTTCGCACTCCCTTGGGCGATGTCGAACTCGACCTGGACGCCATCGCGGTTATAGCCCACATGCCGCAAGTCGTCACCAGTGCGGCAGCACATGCCCACGAGCATTCACTCGAAGTGCAGTTGCCTTTTCTGCAGTCGGTGCTGGATGATTTCAAACTGGTTCCGTTGGCGGTGGGAAACGCACAACCGCGTGAAGTGGCACAGGTGCTGGAGGCTCTGTGGGGTGGTCCGGAGACGTTGATCGTGGTGAGTTCCGATCTCTCCCACTTTCGCCCCTATGCCAGCGCGCAGGCCTTTGACCAGGCAACGGTTCAGTCCATCTTGGCCGCAGTGCCAACCTTGAACCATGAACAGGCCTGCGGTGCAACACCCATCAATGGCCTGCTGTTGACGGCCGCCAAGCACCATTTGCAGCCCACATTACTGGGTCTGTGCAACTCCGGCGATAGCTGTGGAGACCGGGCGCGGGTGGTAGGGTATGCATCGATCAGCTTTCAGGAAGATCCCCATGCTGCCCGATGACGCCGGACAAATTCTGTTGCCGATCGCGCGAGCGGCTATAGCCAACGCATTGGGGCAGGGCGTGTCGGTGCCAACCAATGCAAGCTGGCTCCAGGAAACGGGGGCCTGTTTTGTCACGCTCACGCAAGCTGGCGCGCTGCGCGGTTGCATTGGCTCCCTGGAAGCGCGCCGGTCCTTGCTCTCGGATTTAATGGCCAACGCCGTGGCGGCCGCGTTGCGCGACCCGCGCTTTGCGCCGTTATCACCGGTTGAACTTGAATCCGTTCGGGTCGAGGTGTCCGTGCTCTCGCCCCTGGAGCCCATGCATTGTGTCGATCAAGCCGACGCACTGCGGCAATTGCGACCGCACATCGATGGTGTCGTCTTCCAAAAGGGCGGCCACCGGAGCACCTTTTTGCCCCAGGTTTGGGAGCAGTTGCCAGATCCCTCTGCATTTTTGGCGCAATTAAAGCGCAAGGCTGGATTGCCAAACACCCCATGGGACAACGACGTCCACCTCTGGCGCTATTCGGTGACCAAGTGGTCTGAGCCAGACGCCATTTCCCGGCGTACCGGGCCACCGAAGCTGCAATAGTGAAGCCGACGGTGCTGGCCTTGAATTACCCCGCCCGCTACTGGCACCCGATCGCGGATGGACGCATCCAGTGTGACCTGTGTCCCCGCGACTGCAAACTCCATGAAGGCCAACGCGGTGCCTGTTTTGTGCGGATGCGCAAGAACGACAACATGGTACTCACGACCTACGGTCGATCATCCGGTTTTTGCATAGACCCGATTGAAAAAAAACCCCTGAACCATTTTTATCCCGGTAGCAGCGTCTTGTCATTTGGCACCGCCGGTTGCAATTTGGCATGCAAGTTTTGCCAGAACTGGGACATCAGCAAGTCACGCGACATGGATCGCTTGATGGACCAGGCATCCCCCGACGCCATTGCACAGGCAGCGCTGGCACACGGCTGTAAGAGCGTTGCGTTCACCTACAACGACCCGGTCATTTTTGCCGAGTACGCGATGGACGTGGCCGAGGCCTGCCATGCGCGCAATAT
The DNA here is from genome assembly GCA_964569855.1 of uncultured Rhodoferax sp. GTDB lineage: Bacteria > Pseudomonadota > Gammaproteobacteria > Burkholderiales > Burkholderiaceae_C > Allorhodoferax. The sequence continues at coordinate 1,164 of CAZMXB010000344.1, read as the reverse complement.
CAAGACCGTCGCAGTGACAGCAGGCTATATCCATGATCAGCCGCGGCGTGATTTTTTCGCCAGCATGGATGCTGCCAATGTCGACCTCAAGGCGTTCACCGACGACTTCTATTTCAAGTTAACCGGATCCCACCTGCAACCGGTGCTGGACACCCTGGTGTATTTGCGGCATGAAACCCGGGTCTGGTTTGAGATCACCACCTTGCTGATCCCTGGTCATAACGATTCGGACGATGAGATCACGGCGCTGAGCCGTTGGGTTCTGCGCGAACTCGGTCCAGACGTGCCGGTCCATTTCTCCGCATTTCACCCCGACCACAAAATGCCGGACGTACCACGCACGCCCTTGTCAACACTTGTCAGGGCGCGACACATCGCCGTGCAAGAGGGCTTGCACCATGTGTACACCGGTAACGTCCACCATCAGGAAGGCGACACCACCCGGTGTCCGACCTGCCATACCGTGCTGGTCGAACGTGATTGGTACCAGATCAAGCAGTATCACCTGCCAGAAGGTGCACAGTGCCCCCATTGCGCTGCAATTGTCGCAGGTCGATTTGCTGAAAAGGCCGGGAATTTTGGACCCAGGCGCATCCCAGTTTCCATCGCGCGTTTCGCAAATGAAAAGGCCCCTTAACTACCGGCCTGTCCAGCGCCAAACAATGGCGCTTCACACCGGTTGAGAGCCACCTATTGGTTGGCCTTTGTCAACCAAATAGACAACAATCCCAAGTCCAGCGGCTTGTTATCGCTCAATGGACCGAGGTAAAACAAGGAAGGAGTTCCAGTGTCGTTAACCGCCAGAAAATGGCCATTGGCATAACTGCGGTAACGGTAACCCGTGATCGTCTGGGTCGCTTGCCCGCGACCAAAGATCGTTGCATAGGTTCTTTCAGCCCACACAAACACTTTGTCGGCGTCCACGATTACGGTTGACACGGCCGGGGTGACTGTCACGGTCACACTCGTTGTGCTGCCCGTACCAACGGCATTGACCCCTGCCACGGTGTAGGTCAAGGTGGAGGAAGGCGTTACTGTGCAACTCGCAATGGTGGTGGTGGTGCAGGTGCCACCCGTCCAGACGTACGAAGTGGCGGCCGGGCTGCAACTGGCAGTTAGTGTGGCACTGCTTCCAGCATTGATGTTACTCGCCGAAGCGCTCAC
>CAZMXB010000343.1:4891-5225 GCA_964569855.1 uncultured Rhodoferax sp. | reverse complement strand
CAAGAAAATCCGCCTGACCGCCATCAAAGACCCTGCTGAACTGAAGTGGGATGAAGTCGGTGCCGACGTGGTCATCGAATCCACCGGCATCTTCCTGGACAAGGCCGGCGGCGAAAAGCACCTGGCTGCGGGCGCCAAGAAAGTCATCTTCTCGGCTCCCTCCAAGGACGACACCCCGATGTTCGTGTTCGGCGTGAATGACTCCACCTACGCCGGCCAGAGCATCATCTCCAATGCAAGCTGCACCACCAACTGCCTGGCTCCCGTGGCCAAGGTGTTGAACGACAAGTGGGGCATCAAGCGCGGCCTGATGACCACCGTGCACGCAGCCACT
>CAZMXB010000343.1:0-4819 GCA_964569855.1 uncultured Rhodoferax sp. | reverse complement strand
GGCCCGTCCAACAAAGACTGGCGCGGCGGCCGCGGCATTCTGGAAAACATCATTCCCTCCAGCACCGGCGCTGCCAAGGCCGTGGGCGTGGTCATCCCCGCGCTGAACAAGAAGCTCACCGGCATGTCGTTCCGCGTGCCCACCAGCGATGTGTCCGTGGTCGACCTGACTTGCGAGCTGAATGCTGAGGCTTCGCTGAAGGAAATCTGCGCCGAAATGAAGGCCCAGTCCGAAGGCGCGCTCAAGGGTGTGTTGGGCTACACCGAAGACAAGGTGGTCGCCACCGACTTCCGTGGCGAGACCTGCACCAGCGTGTTCGATGCCGACGCCAGCATCGCACTAGATGGCACGTTCGTGAAGGTCGTCGCCTGGTACGACAACGAGTGGGGCTATTCCAACAAGTGTCTGGAGATGGTGCGCGTCGTCGCCAAATAAGGTACACCCCCGTGGCGGCTGAAGCCGCCTCCCCCCTTGCAGGGGGCACTACCAGCGGCCCGGCTAAGCCGGTTCCGCGGTAGCCCTGGTGCATGCGCGCACCTCAATTCTGTTCGTCATCGCGCTAAACGCCGCCTTACCTGCTCCACCCCGTCGGGGTTGGCCATCAGCACCAATACCGCACCCGGCTGCACCAGATGATCATCGCCGGGATTGAATATCCAATGGCCGCGTTCATGTGTAGCCACCAGCAGATAGTCCGGCGAGCGCGCCACCAGTTCACGCAGCGCAGTGGGCGGGAACCCTGGGGGCACGGTGACTTCCTCGACCCGCAAGCCGTCGTCGCTGTGCAGCATCTTGTCCATGAAGTTGACCACATGGGGACGCACCATGGCAGACGCAATGCGCATGCCGCCGGTAAAGTCGGGCGAAACAATTTCATCGGCACCGGCACGCCTGGCCTTGTTGGTGTTGCGGATGTCGTGCAGCCGCACTACAACTCGTACCTTGGGGTTGAGCAGCTTGACCGACAGGGCAATCATCAGGTTATGGCCGTCGTCACCGGTCACGGCAAAAACCCCGGCAGCGTTCGCCAGGCCGGCCATTCGCAGCGCGTCGTCCTCGGCGGCGTCTTCTTGCAGATGCAGCGTGTGGGGGTGATGTTCCAGCCAGCCGTCCAGGGCTTCACGGTCTCTTTCGATGACGACGAACTGGCGTCGGGTCTTGACCATTTCACGCGCGACATTGGAGCCAACGCGGCCGATGCCGCACATGATGTAGTGGCCTGAAAGTTCTGCGATGCGCTTTTCCATGCGATTCCTTTTGCGTTGGGCATTGAGGTCGGAGTCGATCAACAAGGCCACGAGAGTCGAGAACAGGTAGCTCAGGGTTCCAATGCCGACCACCGCAATGAAAACCGTGAAAAGGCGGCCCATGGGATGGGTGCTGAGATCCACCGTCTCGCCATAGCCAATGGTGGCGATGGTAATGAAGGTCATGTAGAAGCTGTCGATCCAGGTGGCGGTGGGGCGACCAATGTAGTGGTAGCCCAGCGTACCCCCCGCGGTGATCAGAAGCAGCAGCAAACCGCCGCTTAGCAGGCCGGTGAAGTGCCGGCTGCGAACCACCCTTTTCAACCCGGCCGCTCCTCTGGTTTTCATGGGTCAAATTGTAGTAAGGCCCGGCCGACCGGGCTCAGTCGGCGTGAAACTGGCCTGCGTTCTTGCCTTTGAAAGGGGCGTAAAACGCCTTGATGGAGCGCATGTCGGTTTCAATGTCGCCGGTCGGTAGGAACACCGGCCCCAGGCCGCTGAGCTTGCGTTCGTAATCCATGTAGGCCATGACGATGGGCACCTGCGCACCAATGGCGATGTAATAGAAGCCGGTTTTCCAGTAACGGGTCTTGTTGCGGGTGCCCTCGGGCGGCACGATGAGTTGCAGCGGTCCCCTGGCGGCCTGTATGGCGTCCACCGAGGCCGCCACCAGGTTGTTGGCGGTCTCGCGGTTCACCGGGATGCCACCCAGCCACATCATGACGTGGCGAAACGGAAACCGGAAAAGCTGTGCCTTGCCCATCCAGTAGACATTGAGCCGCAGCGCGAAGGCCACCATCAATGTGTAAGGCAGGTCCCAGTTGCTGGTGTGGGGCGCGGCGATGAGTACACACTTCTGCCCATTGGCGGGCAACTGGCCCTCCACCTTCCAGCCCGTCACCCTGAGAAAGGCCAGCGACAGCGCGCGCAGCAGCGAGTTGACAACCGGAGTGTCAAAAATGGTGTGGTGCATGGACGGGTGAGTTGGAGACGGGGGGCGGGACGGACGGGGATCGTTGGCGCGCATTGTCGCTGCACTATCGGTGGTGTTCGCTTACAGTGTGCTGCCCCAACGCGCGAAGAAAGCGAAGCGACCGTGAAAAATACCGAATGCCCCTGCGGCAGTGGCCAAGATCTTGCCGCATGCTGCGGCCAGTGGCACCAAGGCCTGGCGGCCGGCGTGCACGCCCCCACGCCGGAAGCACTGATGCGCTCGCGCTACAGCGCGTATGTGCTGGGCCGGATTGATTACCTGCTGGCCACCTGGCACCGGTCCACTGCGCCGGGTGACCTCGAATTGCAGGCCGCCAAATGGCTGGGACTCGAGGTGCGACATGCTGCCTCCAGTGGCGATGCCGGCGTGGTGGAGTTTGTGGCGCGCTGCCGCGTCGACGGTCGTGGCCAACGCATACACGAGACCAGCCGTTTTGTGCGTGAAAACGGGCGTTGGTACTATATCGACGGCCAAATGCAAGGCCCTTAAACCGCTGGAACCCGTTATGCCCGATCTTTCACTCATCATTCAGGAGCCCGTCGACACACCGGCGCAACTGATCCTGTTGTGCCACGCCGCAGGTGCTGACGCCGCATCCCTTTTGCCGCTGGGCGAGCGTTTGCGCGAAACGTTTCCCCTGGCCACCATCGTGTCCCTGCAGGCCGACTCACCAGCACCCACCCCCAAGGGTTTCGAGTGGTTTTCCCTGGTCGGCGTGACCGATGAAAACCGCCCGCTGCGGGTGGCGCAGGCGCTGCCCGCACTGCAGGCCGCTGTGCGCGACTGGCAGGAACGCAGTGGCGTGTCCGCTGCGGCAACGGCTTTGATCGGGTTGTCCCAGGGCGCGGAAATGGTGCTGGAGGCCAGCAAGCTGCAGCCCATGCTGTCCAGCCGTGTGGTCGCCATGGGCGGACGCTTCACCGCGCTGCCCGATGACCCGCCTGCCGTCACCACCACCCATTTTCTACACGGCAAGCTCGACGCATTGACCCACTACAGCCACAGTGTGACCGCAGCCCACCATTTGCGCGATATGGGCTGCGACATCACGGCTGAGGTGGTGCCGTTTGTCGGACACGATCTGCACCCGGATTTGATTGAGCTGGCGGTCACCAAGCTCAGCACCCACATCGCACAGCATTTGTGGACCGCAGCGCAGGAAGCAGCGCCACCATCGTCCGCCCACTAACCCCCTGGGTGCGGCGACCCGCGCAGCGGCGGAACGTGGGGGCCACAAACCCGCGCCGGGCCGCCCCAAGCGGATTTAACCCCCTCGGGGGGCAGCGACCCGCGCAGCGGCGGAGCGTGGGGGCCACAAATCCGCGCCGGGCCGCCCCAAGCGGATTTAACCCCCTCGGGGGGCAGCGACCCGCGCAGCGGCGGAGCGTGGGGGCAACGTCTCTAGCTCAGGTGCTTGCCCACAATTCCGGCCAGTTCAAACATCGTGATCTGGGGCTTGCCAAATACCGCCAACAACCTGGCATCGGCGTTGATGGAGCGCTTGTCGGCCGCATCCTGCAGGCCATTGGCCTTGATGTAGTCCCAGAGTTTCTTGACCACCTCGGTACGGGCCACCGGCGCATCGCCAATCACCGCTGCGAGCGCGGCGCTGGGCTGCTTGCCGCTGGCTGCTGTGGTCTTGCGCGCAGCTTTGGGCGCGGCGGTCTTGGCGACAGCCGTTTTTTTGACTGTGGTTTTCTTTGCAGGTGCTTTTGTGGCAGTAGCCCTCGTGGATGCTGCACGCCCAGCTATTGATTTGCTAGCAACTGCCGACTTGACTGCAGTCTTGCGTGGCGGAAATTTACTAGGCGCAAACTCAAAATTCACCTTGCCGGCCTCGGCATCCCAGGCCAGCATGGCCTTGAAGGCGCGGCGCGTGCGCATCGACACAAACTTCTCCAGCAAATCGGTCTTGCCGGTGGCCAGCAGCTTTTGCATCTGCGCGCGCTCAATGGGTTGTTGCAGGATGATCTGTCCGCTTTTGAAGTCGCAACCCGGCGTGGGGTGGGCGTCTGTGGGCACCGAGCGGTCACAGACGTAGTTCTTGCCGTGTTCGAAAACATGCCCACCACATTTGGGGCAGGTGCCCAAGGATTCCTGGCCACTGAAGTCTATGATCTCGCCCGACTCTTCGCCGGCCTTGTCGTCGCCAAAGTCGAATTCCAGCTTGTAGTTCTTCGTCTCGTCATCGAACTTGATGACCATCTCGGCAACAAACGGCCAGCCGGCCTTGGAGCGGAAGCCGTCCAGAGGGCCGATGTGTTTGTCATGCAGGAATTGTTCGACCTCAGCCTGCTCGAAGGTGCGCCCAGCCGGGGATTTGCCAAACGAGAAGCCGCAGCCCTCCTCATTGCCGGATTTGCCGGTGCAGGTGTAGCGGCGGTAGTTTTCTTTCACGATGCCCCCGCAATTGGGACATGGCGCGGTGAGTGTGGCGTAGTCGCCGGGAATGGTGTCCCGGTCGTATTCCTTGGCTTTCTTGACCATGCGCTCGGTCATGGCGGCAATCTCGGCCATAAAGCTGCTGCGGCTGAGCTTGCCTTGCTCCATCTGGGCCAGCTTGTATTCCCATTCGCCA
>CAZMXB010000342.1:1037-5236 GCA_964569855.1 uncultured Rhodoferax sp. | reverse complement strand
ATCAACTGGGCACGTTTGCTGGCCCAGGTGGTGTATTACTTTGCCGGTTATCTGCAGGCCACGGAAGAATCCGTACCCAAGCCCCCAGGCCCACGCGACTCGCTGGCGCCACGCAAAGAGGTGGTTCAGAAGGTCAGTTTCACGGTGCCGAGCGGCAACTTCGGCAATGTCTGCGCCGGCCATGTGGCGCGCATGATGGGCCTGCCGATCGAGAAACTGGTGGTGGCCACGAATGAAAACGATGTGCTGGACGAGTTCTTCCGCACCGGCGTCTACCGCGTGCGCGGCAGTGCCGACACCCACGAGACTTCCAGTCCGTCGATGGATATTTCCAAGGCGTCGAATTTTGAGCGTTTTGTGTTCGACTTGTTGGGGCGCGATGGTGCGCGGGTCAAGGCGCTGTTTGGCGAGGGCCTGTCCAGGACCGGCCAGTTTGACCTGAGCGCCGACCCCGCGTTTGCAGAGGCCGCCAGCCGTTACGGCTTTGTCAGCGGCAAGAGCACACATGCCAACCGGCTGGACACCATCCGTGCGACCTGGAACCAGCATGCGCTGGTGATTGACACCCACACGGCCGACGGCCTGAAGGTGGCGCACGAAAACCGTACAGCGGGCGTGCCCATGGTGGTACTGGAAACTGCGTTGCCCATCAAGTTTGCCGAGACCATTGTTGAAGCACTGGGGCGCGAGCCCGAGCGGCCCGCGCGGTTTGACGGCATCGAAGCCTTGCCCAAGCGGGTCGTGGTCATGGAGGCTGACGTGGCCGCCATACAGGCCCTGATTGCCCGGGAATGCCAAACACCATCAGTGAAATAGACCGCTAGCCCTCGCAAATATTGCGTGAGCAGCTATCAATTGTGTAGCAAATCAGGAGTCTGCGGATGACGCAACCCAATCGCTTTCCCCTGTTGGCGCTGGACGACGCGCTGACACAGTTGTTGGCCGTTGCCACACCATTGCCCGGTCTGGAGTCGGTCGCCGTGGGGGATGCCGATGGCCGGGTGCTGGCGCAGGATGTGGTGTCTGCGCTGCATGTGCCGCCGCAAGACAACAGCGCCATGGACGGTTATGCCGTGTGTTGTGCCGACCTGGGCGCTCCCGGTGCGTTATTTCCCGTGTCGCAGCGCATTCCTGCCGGCGCCAGCGGTTCACCGTTGCTGCCGGGCACGGTGGCCCGCATTTTCACCGGGGCGCCAGTGCCGCAGGGAGCCGATGCGATCGTGATGCAGGAGGCCTGCACCAGCGTGCCAAACGCCAATGCCGACACTTCCCTGCCACAGGTCCAGATCAATGTGAAGCCTGCAACCGGTCAATTCATTCGCCGCGCGGGCGAAGACGTGGCCCGTGGTGCCACGGTGCTCTCCCGTGGCCAGCGCCTGGGTCCGGCCGAACTGGGCCTGGCTGCCAGCATCGGCATGGCGTCGCTGACGGTGGTGCGCCGCCCGCGTGTGGCCTTGTTTTCCACCGGCGACGAACTGGTGATGCCCGGCACGGTGGCACCGCAGGACATGCCGCCAGGTGCCATCTACAACTCCAACCGCTTCTTTCTTCGGGCCCTGTTGCGCCGCCTGGGCTGCGTGGTGAGTGATCTGGGCATCGTGCCCGACCAGCGCGCAGCCACGGTGGAGGCGCTGCGCGAAGCGGCCCAGTCGCACGACGTTATCCTGACCAGCGGCGGTGTCTCGGTGGGGGAGGAAGACCATATCAAGCCTGCCGTGCAGTCGCTGGGCACGCTGGACCTGTGGCAAATCGCCATCAAACCCGGTAAGCCCTTTGCGTACGGCCGTATTGGTGAGGCCCACTTTCTGGGCCTGCCCGGCAACCCGGTGTCCAGCTTGGTGACCTTCGCCGTGCTGGTTCGGCCCTTTTTATTGCACTTGCAGGGTGCGCGCCAGGTTGCCATGAAAAGCGTAGCTGCCCGCGCTGATTTCAACTGGGCCAAACCCGATAATCGCCGCGAATTCCTGCGCGCGCGGCGCAACGATCAGGGCGGCCTGGACCTGTTCCCCAACCAGAGCTCCGGCGTGCTGACCTCCGCAGTCTGGGGTGACGGCCTGATCGACAACCCCCCCGGCTGCGCGATTGCGGCGGGTGACACGGTGCGTTTTGTGCCGTTTTCGGAGTTGTTGGCATGAAAATCCACATCAAATACTTTGCCTCCATCCGCGAGGCGCTGGCCACTGGTGGTGAAACCCTGGACACCTCTGCAGCCACGGTCGCAGCCCTGCGCGACGCCCTGATTGCCCGCGGTGGCGCGTACGCCGAGTCGCTGGCGCATGGGCGGGCCGTGCGAGTCGCGGTCAACCAGACCTTGAGCGACGAAGCGGCGGCGCTGGAGGAGGGGGCGGAAGTGGCATTTTTTCCGCCGGTGACCGGCGGTTAGGCTCCATTTGCTACGTTTAGCATAGCAGACTATGCATATTTCACGAGGGCTAGAGGCTAACTTACCATGAACGCACCCAACCGCGTATCGATTCAGGCGCAAGACTTCAATGTGGCCGAAGAAATCAACGCTTTGCGCGCCAGCGACCTCCGTGTCGGCGCGGTCTGCAGCTTCATTGGCACCGTACGTGACAGAAATCAGACCAGTGCTGACTTCAAAGGCCCGGTGCAGTCCATGGAGCTGGAGCACTACCCCGGCATGACCGAAAAGGCCATTGAAGCCATGATCGAAGAGGCCCACCGCCGGTTTGACATTTTTGGTGCCCGGGTCATCCACCGCATTGGTCTGTTGCAGCCGGCCGACCAGATTGTGCTGGTGGCCGTCACGTCGGCCCACCGGGGGGAGAGTTTCAAGGCCTGTGAATTCCTGATGGACTACCTCAAGACGCAGGCACCGTTCTGGAAGAAGGAGCAAACCGCCACCGGGGCCCAATGGGTCGATGCCCGCACCAGCGACGACCAGGCGCTAGCCAAATGGGGCATCCAGGCGAAGAACGCCTAATTCAGGTAGGTGGGTCGCGTTGCGTCCGGGCTGAGGTCGATCTCTTCGGTCACATCCACCACTGTGGCGGCGACCGTGATCGCGGGCTCCGGCAGCTGCCACTGCGATTGCTCCAGAGCCTGGTGCAACATCTGAATGACGCCAAACACCAGGTCGGCTGGCATGTCCAACTGGAAGCCTCGGTTGGACGCTGGCTGCTGCAGCAGCTCCTTGAAATTCATCCGCAGCTGCCCGTTGGCATTGGGTGTCAGGTTGACCTCGGTGACCAGCAAGGGGGTTTCACCCAGGGGCCTTGCGCTTATTTCCTCCTGGTAGGGCGTGCTGAAATCCGCCGTTTTGGCAACCTCCTGGCGCCGCATGTCAGCCAGCAGCTTGCGGGTGGATGGCCCCATGGCATTGAAGTCGACGTAACCATCGCTTTTGGCGTCGGCCGGGATCGCAAGGTGGTCAATCACCACCCGGTTGAGCATGGGCCACAGGCGCAGCATCAAGTGCCGGGTCAACCACATCCGCACTTCTTCATTGGCGCTGGTGTTGACGCGAATCAGGATGCGATCCTGGTCAAGTTGGTAAGTAACGGAGAGCTGGCGAATGTCCATCTGTTGATTTTAGTCAGGCAGACGAGTAACAAAACCCCTTGAAATCGCAGGGATGAGCCCAAGGTCTGAGCCAACCGGAGAATTACTATGCGAATCGAAAAACTCACCACCAAGTTTCAGGAAGCCCTGGGCGAGGGCCAGTCCCTCGCATTGGCCAACGACCACGCCTACATCACCCCTGCCCATGTGCTGGTGGCCATGCTGCGCCAGGAGGATGGCCCCAAGGCGCTGTTACAGCGGGCTGGCGTCAACGTACCGCAGTTGCTGACAGCGGCTGAAGGCTACATGAAGAAGCAACCCCAGGTGCAGGGCCAGGAACAGGTTTCCGTGGACCGCGACATGGGCGTGCTGCTGCAGGCGGCCGAGAAGGAATCCATCAAGCGCGGTGACCAGTTTGTGGCGGGCGAACTGTTCCTGCTGGCGCTGGCAGACAGCAAGATAGAGGTGGCCAATATTGCCCGTGCCAACGGCATGACGCGCAAGAGCCTGGAGAGCGCGATCAATGCGGTTCGTGGTGGCCAGGCCGTGGACAGCGCCGATGCTGAAGACCAACGCGAATCGCTCAAGAAATACTGTATTGACCTGACCGAACGTGCACGTCTGGGCAAGCTGGACCCCGTGATCGGCCGCAGCGAGGAAATCCGGCGCGTCACGCA
>CAZMXB010000342.1:0-1027 GCA_964569855.1 uncultured Rhodoferax sp. | reverse complement strand
AGAGAAGAAAATGGACCCGATCATTGGCCGTGACGAGGAAATCGAACGCATGATCCGGATCCTCAACCGCAAGACGAAGAACAACCCCGTGCTCATCGGTGAGCCGGGTGTGGGCAAGACCGCGATCGTCGAGGGCCTCGCGCAGCGCATCGTGGACGGGGCGGTGCCGGATTCGCTGAAGGGCAAACGTGTGCTGAGCCTGGACATGGCGGCCCTCTTGGCCGGTGCCAAATTCCGTGGCGAGTTTGAAGAGCGCCTGAAAAACGTGCTGAAAGACCTGGCCAAGGACGAAGGCCAGACCATTGTCTTTATTGACGAGCTGCACACCATGGTCGGCGCCGGCAAGGCCGAGGGTGCCATGGACGCTGGCAATATGCTGAAACCCGCGCTGGCCCGTGGCGAACTGCACTGCGTGGGCGCCACCACGCTGGACGAGTACCGCAAATACATCGAGAAAGACGCTGCCCTGGAGCGCCGCTTCCAGAAAATTCTGGTCGGTGAGCCGACGGTGGAAGCCACCATCGCCATCCTGCGTGGCCTCAAGGAGCGCTACGAAACCCACCATGGCGTGCAGATCACCGACCCGGCCATCGTGGCCGCGGCCGAGTTGTCCAACCGCTACATCACCGACCGCTTTTTGCCGGACAAGGCGATTGACCTGATCGATGAGGCAGCATCCAAGATCAAGATTGAACTGGATTCCAAACCCGAGGTCATGGACAAGAAGGACCGTCGCCTGATCCAGTTGCAGATCGAGCGTGAAGCCGTCAAGCGCGAGAAGGACGAAGCCTCGCAAAAGCGCCTGGAATTGATCAACGAAGAGATCGCCGCGCTGCAAAAAGAGATTGCCGATCTGGACGAAATCTGGAAGGCCGAAAAAGCCCAGGCCCAAGGGTCGAAGACCATCATGCAGGAGGTGGAAAAGCTGCGTTTCCAGATCAAGGAATTGACCGACAAGGGCGATTTCAACAAGGCGGGCGAACTGCAATACGGCAAGTTGCCCGAACTGGAAAAGCGCCTCAAGGAC
>CAZMXB010000341.1:0-5249 GCA_964569855.1 uncultured Rhodoferax sp. | reverse complement strand
CGGCCGTGTAGAAGTAGGCGGCGCCGAGGTCGGTCGAGGCGCCCCACTTGGCGATCTTCGAAGCCGTCGGCGTTGCGGTGGCCTCGACGTTGGCCGTCGGGAGGACGCCCGTCACCGCGTCTGAATCAGCGAGATCGAGCGCGCCCCAGTCACACGTGGACGCGCCGGTCACACGCAGGCACTTGCCCACGGTGAGCGCGCCGCCCGCGGTGCCGACCACGCACGCGCGCAGTGCGAGCACCGACGGCAACGCACCCGTCCCTCCCAGGTCCCCCGCACACTTCATCGACCCCAGCGCGCCCGTCGTCGCCGCGGAGATGGCCACCACGGGGTCAGTAGACGTGCCCGTGTTGATGATCGGCGCAGTCACGCCCAGCGTTGCGACGCCTGCTAAAAGCGTCACGTCGGTGCGCCCCTCGACGGGGTTGTCGACGACCGTCGCACCGATAAAGTTGATCGTCGAGCGGTCGGGCACTGCGACGCCATCGCCGAGGACGTGCCGCAGCTTGAGGACGAGATCAGCAAGGATGCCCATTCCGCGCCCCTAGCCCACGCTCACGACGACGCCCGCGCACGGGGCCGCGCTGAAGGCGTACCAGAGCGAGGCATCCGAGGCGGCGAAGAGGGGAGAGGTGGTGCCGGCGGCGACGAGATAGCCGACAGTCGCGCCCGTTCCGGTGACCGTCGAGGGGCCGAGATAGATCGAGGTCGCGCCCTGGTTCTGCACCTGGAACCCGACCGCGTAGGCCGTCGCGCTCGAGCTGAGCTTGACGGCCGGATTCGACGCGGTGAAGGCCACAGTCGCGGGGGCGACTGCCGACGCGCCACCGGATGCGGTGACGTGGAGACGGCCCTTCAGGTCAGTGTGGAGCTGCCCAGGTCCGCCCGCTGTCGCGGAAGGCAGACCGAGCAAATCAGCAAGCGCGCGCGCGATGGGGAGCATGGCTCACCCTACCCACGCGCGGGCGTGCTCAGGTCTTGATGAAGTCGATGATCACGTGGCCGGCGAAGGCGCGATCGGAGCGGCGCAGGTAGAGCGGCGCGGCGGCAGCGACGGTCGGCGAGGTGTTGAGCGTCGAGGCGACGGCGACGGCCGAGTCGGTCGCGAGGTCGCTCGAGTAGGCGGTGCCCGCTCCCGCGGTGGCCGAGCGAAGCGTGCCCGTCGCGCCGGCCTTCGTCGTGGTGACCTTCAGCGTCACGTTGGTGATCCTGATGCCGTAGGGCAGGCCCGCGTGGATCGTCACGTCGTCGGCCGCGCCGGTCGTGGCGGCGACGAAGGCCACGTAGATCGCGCCCGCGGTCCCGATGCCGCCCGCGTCGATGCCGGCCGACTGGGAGAGCGGAATAGTGTTGAGGCCCGTGGGGCTCGAGGCCTGGCTCGGGTCGGTGCCGACGCGGACGCGGGCCGTCGAGGAGGTGATGGAGCGGATCTCCCCGTGGTAGGCCTTGCCGGCGACGCAGGAAGTCCAGGTCTGCGTCTCGCTCGCGGCGTTGACGAAGACGATATCGCCGCCTTCGGGCATCTCGAACCACTGCGGCAGCACGAGGGAGCCGTTGACGATGTTGCTGGTGAAGAGCACGGGTGTGGAGATCGTGCTGTACTCGCGGACGAAATTGGGGAGGGCGCTCATGCGCCACCTTACCCGGGCGGAGGCGGGTCCGGCTGCGCCAGCGCCCACTCCCGCACCACGCGGGCCAGTACGCCCGCCACGCTGGCACTATGGCCCCGCGCGCGGGCCTCGGCATCCTCAGCGGCGACAAGCGCGCGCACGCGGGCGTCTAGGCTCGCCGGGAGGCGGATCTGCGTCGCGACGAACGGTTCTGCCGGGGGGCGACGGCCCGACCTTCCCTTGATGCCTGCCATAGGGGACGGGCCTAGCACGGGGCGGGCGGTAGACGCAAGAGAATAATTACTTTTCTTTCTAGTGCGTTTTCATCTTGCATCATCATCGGCCAGGTCTTATTGTCGGGGAGTCAGCAAGGAGACCGACCCCATGAACCGCAACGCCGCCGCCCTCGCCTCTGCCCTTCGCGCCGCTCTCGTGACCCTCGCGCTCGGCGCCACCTGCTACGCCTCGCCGGTGCCCGTGACCCGCTCCTCGCTGGACGGCTTCGACGTGGACGGCTTCGCCCACGGCCTGGACGCGGACGAGGCCGCCGAGCTCGTCGCGACCATGCCCCTGCGTGGCCGAGTCGGCGCTGCCCTCGCGCTTGCTGGTGCCTCGCTCCGCCGCCTGCATGGCCTCGCCGGCCGCTTCACCGTCGCGGTGCGCCAGGAGGCCTACGGCGTCGAGGCAGCCTATGTGACGCTCCACCTTGCCGGCCCCGTCGGCGCCCGTGAGGAGCGCGAGGCGACTGCAACGGTGGTCTACTACCTCCGCGAGGCCCTGCTGGGCGCAGACTCGAGCGGGCGTCTCGCCGTGCGCGCGGTGGCGCTGTAGGCCCGCTGGGGGACGGGTTGCGCCGCCCGTCCCCGTGCGTACCCTGTGCGGCGCTTCCCTGCCACGCCCCAGACCTCCAGAGAGATCCCCATGCTCCGCCCCGTTCTGCTCGCCCTTCTCCTCACCCTCGCCGCCTGCTCCTCCGATCCCAACGCCGTCGAGCCCGGTAGCCGCTTCCCCACGGCCTGGGATAGCGCGGACCAGGCCGACCCCCTCGCGTGCGAATGCGCCCTGCCAGCCTTCACGGATCTGGAGTGCCAGGCGGGCATCGTCGGCGCCGCGGGCGAATGCGCGCTCCACCCCTTCAACGACGGTGCGCCGTGCCGCTCGGGCGCGGGGCGGTGCGTCGCCGGGGCGTGTGAGGGCGGGCCCACGTGGAGCCCGATGCCGCTCGATCCGTGCCTCAGCGCCGCGGACTGCGACGACGGAGATCCCTGTACCCTCGACCTGTGCCCGATGCCTGGCTGCGATACCTGCTACCACCGGGCGGCAGAGGACGACGCTTGCGCCACCGACCCTACTCCGTGACAGCCTCCGCGACGGTGTAGTTGACCGTCGCGCCGTAGTAGACGGTGCCCGCGATGGCATTCGCGCCGGCCTCGGTGAAGAGGGAGAGATAATAGACGTTGGCCTCGCGGTCGACCGTATGCGCTGCGGCGAGCGTTGCCGTGATCCAGTGCGCCGCCTCATAGGCGCCCGCGGTCGCGCTCGTGTCCGTCTGACTCTTGAGCGTCGTCTCGCTGCCCGTCGTGATCTCCCTGTACTTCACTGCGAGTGATGGCATTGTCGGTGCGCCGCCGGGAAAGGCCGCGTGTCCACCCGCCGGGTTGATTCGCACCCGCGCTGAGTTGAGCGCGCAGCCGTGCGGGAGGTGGAGCGGGATCTGAAGGTGACCGGCCGCTGCGCTGTTGACGGTCCAGAAGTAGGACACGAAATCCCAGAAGGCCAGCGTCGCGAAGTCAGGATACCCAGGGTGTTCCACGCTTCGATCGAAGGTGGGGTTGCTGTTGAACAGGAATGTATTGGCGGTCACCGTGTCGCCGGTGAATGTGGGGGCGACGATATCACCTGTCACCGTGAGTCCACCGCCCACCTCGATATCGCCCGTCGTGGTGACCGTCGTCAACCCCGTGAGAGAGATCGATGTCACATAGGACGCGCCGTCGACGAAGTTGATCGAGTGCTCCGCGAGCCACTGCGTCCTATCCGCGAGCCCCTCGAGCGCCACGTTCACCGACGCCGCAGCGCGCGGGTCCCCGTCGTCCGGGATGGTGATGAGGTCAGGCCACGTGCCCTTACCCGCGGTGACAGGGGGCGACGGGATCGGGTCTTGTCCGGCGTAGGTACTCATGAGGGGATCACCAGGGGTGAGGCCGGCCAGGGGGGCCCAGCCCAATAGCGGGCAGTTTCGAGGCGCGAGGGGACGGCGCAGAGCAGGCCCCCGCCGAGGTCAACCGTCTTGTGGTTCCAGCCCCACGTACCATCGGGCAGACCGGTATACGGGGAAGGCGCGAGGGGGTCGAAGGAGGCGTCGTCAAAGGCGATGATGATGAAGGGGCAGCGCACCCCCGCGGGCTTCCAGTCCGCCACCACGCCCCGGACCAACTCCACCGCGGGAGGCGTTGCCGTTGTGCCCCACGTGCCGCCATCGCCCCACCATGTCGGCCCCGGGCCCCATACGCCCTCCGTGGCCGAGATCATGGCCGTTGGCGCATGCACAATGACCCAGATACGCCAGCCATCCGCCTGCCCCGAGGAGCCGTCGGGCAGTGACACGCTATCCCAATCCCATGGGGCGCATGGGTCGGAGAATGCGGACATGGAGCCGTCGGGCTCGATAATGAATCCGCCGTCCGCGCCGTAGTACGTCAGAACGCCGTCGGGGTCGATCGAGTGCCAGACATTGGGACGCGGCCCGGTCTCCGCGTCGACCGTCGCGGACACGACCTTGACCGTGGGGCGCTCCGGACCAAACACGCCTTGCACCTGCTCGGCGATGGCCCAACCCGTCGCCGCGCGTCGCCACGACTGCCGCCATCGGCGGAGCCGTCGCGCATAGGAGGGACTGGTCTCCTCGAGGCCCCGTGCTATGCGCCGGTCACGCCCGATGAGCGGCAGCGCGTCCTCGCTCTCGAAGCCGCCCATCGCTGGCACTGCGGCTGTCTGCCCCGGCATGGCGGCAAGGCGGCCCTGGAATGTGGCCTCTGCGATAGCGTCGAGGCCGAGCGCGAGCGTGCCGGCGAAGCGTGGCCAGTGCCGGCGCGCGGGCCGATTCATCCACCCAGGGAGGAGGGACTCGATGATGCTTACGAGAGCCATGCTACTGCGTCACCACCGTGGCCGTTACAGCGATCGTCGGCACTGCCACCTGCCCCGCGGCGAGGAGGTGATCCGCCTGTACCATCGTCGCTTTGAAGATGCCGACGGGGCTCGACGCTGCGGCTTCGATCTCGGAGCGGAAGGCGTAGCCGGAGCCGCCGGGGGTCAGGCGATTGCCGCCGATGGGGAGGGTACGGAAGTAGGTTGCAACGGCAGCCGTTGCGGCAGTTTGCGCGTCTGCGGCCGTCACATTCGAGGCGCGGTCCACATAGACGGTGATGGTGCAGGTCACAGCGTGCGCCGTCGCCGAAGCAACCAGCGCGGTAATCCCTGCTGGCACCACGAGCAGCTGCACTGCCGCATTGACGAGGAACACGTCAGTGCCAGGCGTTGCCGTATCGCCCGACGCTGCGCCGCCCGAAGAGGCGAGTAGGACGCCGACCACGCCGAAGCCTTGATCCACAACGCGGATCCGGTTCACCGCGACTG
>CAZMXB010000340.1:0-5257 GCA_964569855.1 uncultured Rhodoferax sp. | reverse complement strand
GTTTCCGATGGCGACCCCCTAGCCTTTCGACACCCCCCCTACCAGGCGCGGCGGCGTCGACCCCGGACGGCCTCACCTTGACTCTTGGCTTCATGGCAAGCGTCACACAGACCCTGTTCGTTATCTTCATCCTCGGTTCCACCTTCGGCCAAAGGTTTGATGTGATCCCGCTGAGTGGCAATGGTCACTAGGCCTTTGTGCTGACACTCAGCACACAATGGGTTGCGGGAAAACAAGGCAGCACGCAAGGCCTGCAGGCGGCGACCGGTGATACGCTTTGTAGCGGTGGGCGACTTGGCCCAGGCCTGCGCGGGATGCTTGCTACAGCGGCTCGTGCCATCACGTACCAACACTCCACAGCCAGGATGACCGCACGGTTTAGGGGCTGCTATTGGCATGTGTGGGTGTAGGGTGCGCCCAAAGAAAAACCCCTGCAAGTGCTGACCTGCAGGGGTTTGTTGGCGGTTGGATAGCGGGTGGTGACACGAATTCCACAGCCTGCCTGAAATGTATCAACAAAGTCTATGTCGTAAAACTCCTTTTTGCATCCATCTGGCTACGCCTGGCCGCGTTCTCGGCTTCCTTCGCGGTCAACCAGGCATTCAATGCATGGTCTGCCTGGTCAAGACTTGCCTTGATCGTGGACTCGGCACAACCCTCACGCCTGGCTGCTTCCCGAATGCCTACGTCATAGATGTAGATCAGATAAAGCCGGTCATAGAGTTGCTGCCGCGCAGGCCGCAATGACTCCACCGCTGCATTGGTCAACGCTGCGTCGTTCTCGTCAATGGTGGAATACAGATTGATCTCGCGGCTACAGTCCACGCGCTCAGCCAGCAGCACCGATGTTGTGGCGTACCCAAGCCCGCCACTGCCCTCGCGGGCCTTCCACAGTGCCCAGTTGTTGAGGCGGTGCTTGATGTACTCAATTCGCGCCATCTGCGCCACCTTCCTTGATACAAAGCTCAACAACACCCTTCGGGTCAATTACGCCCGCGAGGAACTTGGCACCCCTGAGCATGCTCATGCTTACAACCACAGCACCATCAACCGTCCAATCGAATGGTGATCCCAAAAAGTGCCCCGCCTCCATGGCATAGAACTTATTCCGCTCACCAGCCATCGCTGCCTTGATGCAGGCATTCACGTGCTCAGCACCGAAACGTTCTCGCCAATCCGCTACCTGGGCAGCAGTCAATGGCATCGCTTTACGCATATCAAGTTTTGGTGCTGGCTGGTTGGCCTGTTGGTTCATGGCAATGCTCCTGAAAAAGCGAGGGGGTGGACGACCGGTGGACGTGGGGTGGACGGCGCCAACCCGCATGGATACTCAATCCGTCCATCCGTCCAACCCGACCACATGTGTGTGGGTAAGCTGCGCCCGCGTGGGCGCGCGCAGACACGCGCCCACCCGTGTCTGCGTGTGTGCATACGTATGTACGCGGGGGGTCCGAGGGTGGACGGCTGGACGGATGCCCATTTCCCTAACCAAATCAACCACTTGCGCCGTCCACCCCAGGTGGACGGAAGGTGGACGGGGTGGACGGCGGTGGCGACAGGACCGATTACTCGGGGCGTGACCAACCAGCATGGCGTCCAGGCGCCACCACAAGCGGTTGCTTTGCGGGAATGGGGGTTACAGCGGCAGGTCATCATCCTCGTCCGCAGGTGGCCCAACGGGGGCCGAATTCGGGGCCACAGGCGCGCCTTCAGGCGTTGCCGGTGGGGGTGGCGGGGGGCGGCGCTTAAAGCCACGCCTACGCTTGCCATCAGTCTCCCGATACCGATCAAAGCCCAGGGCTTTCATGGACGTGCTGATGCGCGTGTCCATATTGCCAGCGCCATCAATACGATCGGCTTTGATGACCAGGGCGCGCTCGTAAAGCTCTGTGGACGGGAAGAAGTCACGCTTGGAATTCACCGGCAAATCCGGGTGGTCGGATTTATCGGGCTTATCCCGATTCACGTAGGCGTCCAGGATGTTCTCCCATTCGTCGACGCGTTTGAATGGCTCTTGCTCAGGAAAAACCAGTTCCTTTTCTTCCTGCCGGCTAGGCCAATACCGCTCATCTGCATTGAGCCTGTGCAAGGCCTCAGCCAACAACTGCAATCGCATACCGGACAGCGTGTCCTCATTCACTACCTGCACTTCCAGCGGCCAGAAGCGCCGGTCGCCGGTCGCGTCTTTCAGGAAGGTGTCCGCATTGGTCGTGCCAACGTTCACACTGTGCCGCTTGGCCCGTATCAACTGCGACCCATAAGGAGGGCGGAACATATCCTCCTGCGCTGACAAAAATTGCTTGATCTGCGTGGTCTCGGATTTGTTCAGCGACTCCAGCTCGGCAGACTCGGCGATCCACACCAGTTGCATCGCCATCAGCGAATCCTTGTCACCCATGCGGATCGCGTTGTCCGTGAAGAACGGGTAAGCCAGCGCGCGAAAGGCAGTGGACTTTTTCAGACCCTGCTCTCCCTTGATGATCAGCATGTAATCGAACTTGCAACCCGGCTGCAGCGCCCGCTTGACCAGGCCCATGATGAAGCATTTGCCAATCAACCGGGTGTAGGGCCGCTCCGGCACCTCATACACATCGGTCAGCCAATGTTCAAGGCGCTCAATCCCGTCCCACTTCTGCGCATGGATCAGATCCAACACCGGGTTGTATTTGGCCGACCGCGCCGCCATCAGCACGCCATTGCGCAGGGTGGTAGTCGCCTTGACACCCAGGCCGAACGTGCGCAGCAAGTACTCGCCCAGCATCAGGTCATCTTCCTCATTCCACTCGCCCGCCGGGTGACCCCACGGCGTCATACGGCTGCGCTCCAACAGATGGGTGAAGTCGTTCTGTTTAACCAACTCCTTGAGCACCGGGTCAAGCTGCAGGCAGTACATGACGTTCTCGCGGCAGTCTAGTGGGCGGCCACGGTGTTTGACCAGGCGCTCCACCACGTCCACAAACTCCGGGTCGTCATCCCAATTGGGCGGCTCGCCGCCACCACCAGAACCGCCGCCCTGCCCCCCACCCTTCGCGTTACTGCCATCCCCAGCGGGAGCGGAATCGTTCGATTTTTTTTGCTTGCGCTGATTGGGTGGCGGTGCCAGTTCGATGCCGATCCGCTGGGCCAGCCAGTGCAACGCATCCTTGGGCTTAGCGGTTGGTAGCCACTCCATCACCAGGTCGATGGGCGTGCGCCGCCCTTGCTTTGGGTCGCCCATGTCAGCAACACCGAAGTCCACAATGCCCTCGGGCATCACGCTCAGGTCTTCCTGCAACTGACGGTTCAAGGACTTGCTGGTGACCCGGTAGCCCTGCCCCTTCGGGATGGCCGAGGGAAACAAGGACGGCACCCACACCTGCAGCGCCGTCATTGCGGCTTCATTCACCCGCTTGAAATCGTCAGCGCCAGAACTATCTGGCTGCGCAACAGGTGCCGACGCGGGAGGTTGTGCCGGCACAGGTGGCGGCTTGCCCTTTTTGCGGTGCTGCGCCTTTGCTTCATCAATCGTCGCGTGCAGACGTTTGAGCACACCTTCGTCAATCGGCAACACATCGGCCGGGGTGTCCGGGTATCGGTTGGCTGTGAAGGTAAAAAACTGCCGTTCGCAAAACACTTCCAGGCCAATGTCGTTGCTCTTGTTGGTCTCGGTCTTGCCCTGCACGATGATGTGCACGCCCTTGCCACTGGGTGAGTACTCTGTGAAGCTGTTGCACGCCTTAATGATGTTGGCGCACCGGTCTGTCACCACCCCAGTGCCTGGGTCTATGGCACCGTCAATATCGATGCCGATCAACCCGTCATCAGGTAGAAAGGCAAACCCAATGCCGCTCCACCCCCCACGCTCGTAGGCACGGCGCACCACCGTCAACGTAGCCAGCCGCTGCCGATCGCGGTCATCGCCCTGGCCCCCTGTGCGCCGACCACCCATCACGTAATACGGAATCTTGCCCGGTTTAACCTGGCCCTCCTTGGCCTCAAACTTCCACAGCAGCCATTGCTGCCGTGTTGCCAGGTCGCCGGGGATGCTTTCCCAAACCGGAGGCACCACCACCGGGGTTTGTGATTCGCTCATAGGTTGGCGCTACCTCGTCCAACTCTGCAGACAGTTGCCAAGGTCGACCGCGCCAGACACCAGATCGGGCTCCGGGTCCGCAGGCGCGTATACGGCCGCCGGTCGATTGCGATCAGGTACCTTGCACGTGCCTACGATCTTGAGGTGCCCCGCCCGCGTCAGGTTTGACACCGTGACGCGAGCTACTTTGTAGCCCACCTGAGACCTTGCCACCAGCTCGGCCAGCGTGGGGCCGTGTCCGCTTGCTGCCCGCTCACGGCGGATGGTATGTGCGGCCTGGAGTATGGCCAGGCTGACTTCGCCCGCTGGCCTCATGCCGCCTCCCGTTGTTGCGGCTGGATGTACTGCTCCAGAATGGTCAAGTTAGCCTGCGCCGCCAGCCACTGCGTGATAACCCGGTTGCCACAGGCAACCTCCATTGCCGCAATGTGCTTTGCTGGCAGGTCGCGTTTTATTTCCAGCTCACTGAGGTAGTCGCTGACGTGGCTGGCATACAAGCCCGCTTCTTCGGCCAGAGCCCGCCTGGTCAGGCTGCTGCGCAACCGCAATTGCCAACACAAGCGCACTGCGTCCCGGTACGTTGCGACACCGGCCACCACGTCCTGCGGGACCAGGCGCGGCCCTACGTAATAGGTGAGCATGGGCAGTTGAAGTTGCATACGTGTCACCCCCGATAGGAAAATATCACCGGATTACCAGTTGAGTTACCAGTTGAATGGCGCGCAAAATTTTTTGCATGCACATTGAAAAGCCCACCCACCACCCCGCTGCCCGAACGGCTGCGACTTGGACCAATCGCATCGAACGTGAGCCGGAGAAGCGCATCAATGAGACCAGGGCAGCGGGCTTGTGTGCGGCGGGCGGGGAAAGGGTGAGCGGCCCGCCTGACTACACTGATGGTTCCTACACACATCAACTTCATCAAGGGGCCACCCATGAAATCAAAAAACCCGTTCGATACCAAAATCGAGTTACAGAAGAACATGCCGGCATCCATACGGGATGCGGCCATCGAGCTGACCGATACGCTGGACTTATGCTGGGCGGCGGCACAGGCTGTCTTCGAGACCAAGGCCAAGCCAGAGCATGCGATTGCGCTTTTACCAATGTTCATGGGGCGGGCAGACGCGAAGCGTCAACAAGCAGCAGACGGGCATGGCGCTGGCCCCGAGGACGGACAAGAAT
>CAZMXB010000339.1:0-5257 GCA_964569855.1 uncultured Rhodoferax sp. | reverse complement strand
CTGGTACATGGAACTCCGCAGACGGTAGCGACCAGACAGCCTATAACGTGAGCACGTTCGATGCTCGCCGGACCGCATCAAACGCGGCTGTTCGTTCTGGCATTACTGGGTATTACGGCTTCTTCGATGTCGCTGCGGCGACTTGCCTCCCCGGTTCGTCAGATAACAAGTGGTATGCGGACGGCACGACTGCCTATATGTTTGGCCCATACGCGACCCCGGACGGACTTCACCCCGGAACGGTTGGTGAGACATACGCCTACAGCTCTGGAGTGATTGATGTGGCGATGTCTGTGTCACGCTAACCCAGGCCAACAAAAACCCAAGAGCAGCAGGATCGGTTCAGGCAATTGAAAAGCAGATTGCTGACTTGACAAACAAGGATCAGCAGAGGGTATTCTCTGCACTCTGTATTCACCCTCTAGTAAAGGAGAGTAACGTGGATAATGTAGTAGCTGTACAACTCAACCTATCTAACCAGGATATTATTAATCTTGGTATAATGGTTGGGAATACTCAATCCTCTGCTAATACTAATGTAAGGTAACACCAGAAGCGTCAGCAGATTTTCTTCTCTTCAAATGAGAAAACCCACCCTAGAGTAATTCCGGGGTGGGTCTTTTTTCGTCTGCTTATTGCAGAATAATTTGAGGATCTGCCAGCTCTCGCAATGTTTCCAGCCGTCCAGCTAGAATGAAACAGAGTTTGTCTCGTTCAGCTAGAGTATAGGTTGCATCAAGAGCTACTGAACAGTATAGAGCAATCTCAGCTAGCTTGATATCTACTTCATCTGCAGGATGTTTCTCTAGAAGCTTCTCCAATTTTGGGTGCAAGCCTGTAGCTAGTTCTCGATTCAGAGCAATGTATCCATCTGGAAAGAATTCGATTCGATACTTACCATTGGAATAATTAGGCATGTGACCATAATTATCTGTGGCTTCATTTGGATTCTGCTCTGGATCTAGATTGTCTATATGACGTAGATCATCTTTTGGATCAGGAGTTTTGTCCGTTGACATGATTGAGAAGTGCCTTCAAATGTAGAGATTGACATACAGCATCTAACAAGGCATGGTGCACTACGTAGTTTGCTGGAGCTTTAACTTCTGGGAAGATTTTAATCAGTGTTCGTAGATCTCGTACATGATTGTATTTCCAAGGAGTTCCGATGGAGGTAGTAACTGAGCCATCTGCTGGAATACTCTTATAAGCATCTGACAAGATTACAAAATCAAAGTCTGATCCCTTGCACCACACTTCTGTAAAACCTTGCTCAGTATACCAGGCGTGAAATTTCTTTAGCCCTTCCTCCAAATCTACAGTACCAGAAGGTATAATAGTTTGAGATTTCCACCAATCAATTGTAGCTTGAGAGACTGTTCTACCGTATTGGTAAGCACCAAACTCTTCATAAAAGGTAGCTGATCCGTATACATCAACTGCTCCAAGAGATAGAATCCTAGCTGTAGGAGCTGTATCGAAGGTTTCAATATCCAGCATACAAATCTTAGTCATATCACTCTCCAGTCTTATCTGCCCGATTAATTGCTGCCTGATCTGAATACTTCAGACCTTGATATCGTTTCTCAAGTTTCCTAGCATTGTATTGCAAGACAGTTTGCTCATCAATAGCATACATATTCATAACAGCTTGGATATAGAAGCGAAGATCTCCAAGTTCCTCAATGATATTCTCTAGGTCAGGAGGTTTGTTATAATGCACTTCTTTCTTAATTGCAATTGCAAGTTCTTCAGCCTTGCTGTAAACTCCCAGTGCTGCATGATTTAACATCGGCGCCCGCGTGTCTGCTTTGAATAAGAGCTTAACAAACTGATCGTAACGTACTTGAGTTAGATTACCTGTCTCAGTATTACTAACTGTTACCCAGCCAATAGCTGCACTAGAGAGTGATCCGTTATCAATAGGTTCTGTAGGTGTACTCATCGTGATGCCCTTCTTTCTTCCTCAGATAGATATGAATAATCAAGCACTGAGGAATCTGATTGCTCAATTATTTTCCGCTTAGGTAAGAATCCCAAGCCGCCCGGAACTGTTTGAATCTTATCTGCTGCAATTAAGTTCTGTACCAGTGTAGCCAAGTCAGCCATCTTTTCAAGGTCATTGCTTACATGCTTCCAGATTTGTTTGAATGTTAGGATTTCATGTGATGAATCTAATAGTTGAATAATCTTATGACTTACATCTGAGTGCTTTGCTTTACCAAACTCTCCGAGTGCTTTTGGCATAAGTCGTTCAGTGTGCGTAAGTATAGTGTTTGCGTGGATAACATCACACTCACTGATGTCTTTAGAACATCTTGCGGCTGAGGTGATAAGACATAGCTTAAGCAAGTGAGAGAATCTTCTGGTATAGTATGATTCGAATCTGACGTCTTCAATTGTTGAAGCACTTGTGTAAATTTTTTCGAGCAGGAGTTCAGCTGATCTAGTGAGATTTGCTGGTCCAAAAGAAGATTGCTTAATTCTTCTGAGGTACTCGATAAGGAATCTAGTATGCTCTGGATCTGGAGGTTTAGGGAATGTAATTCGTTTTCCATTAGGCTCACCATATATTAACAAGATTCGTGAGAAGAATCCTTGTCCAAGAATTTCTGTAGGGAAGGCAAGAGAGAAGCCAGTAGGAGTGTTGCCACCAAGAATAGAGACTGTAGGATTATGTATGTTGACAGAGGTTCCGTTCTTGATGCGATTGCGGTAGGTTCCAGAATAATCCCAGAGAGTGCCCAACAAACTGATAAATTCAATGTTACCATTACCAAAGAAATCATTAAACTCGTCAGCCATAATAAACATTTCAGCATCTTGCTTGAGGTCATCGCTGTCTCCAAAAAGGTTTTGATCTAGAAGTTCATCTGGACTTAAGAGAGATTTACCTTCACCAGTTTCTCCTGCAAGGTCCAAGAGAAATTTTTCTTTAGTACTCTTATCTGCTGCAATTGTAGTATATCCAGAATCTGTAAGTAACTTCTTCATTAACTTAATTGCTGTAGACTTACGGGTACCTGGGGAACCAATAAGCATACAGTATGTATTAGGCTGGATAGTAAAATGTCCGTGTTGGAAATAATACTGTCTACCTAAGAATGCACCTATCCCAGAGATAGCAGCCCAACGATTAAAGATTGCTGGGACTTCTGTCTCTGAGGTATAGGCTAGATAAGAGGAGAAAAAATCCTCTTGCATACTGATCTCCGATCAGGAGGTTATGGTTAGACTTGTGAGTGATAGTCTTGCTGGACCTTTCCATCTAGGAGGAGATCTGCAAATTCTTTGAGTTCAGGTGGTGCATCTGCCCAAGTATTCATTGCACGCTGAACAAGATCCAGGAATGCGGGTAGGAGTTCTGGTTTAATGTCAATAGATACACCATGTACACTATGTTTATAAACTGCGATAGTGTAATTTGAATTGTATAAAGCTTCAATACTCATCATTTCTCTGCTCCAATAATAACAGGCGGGTGTTGCGTACCTAAAACTTCAAGAGTTACATAGCCACCTTGTTTGAGTATTTCAAGCTCTCCTTCAGTTGGTTTCCAATAAGATTTCATACCTCTCATACCATCTGAATATACTCCAAGGGTAATTGGCAAGGCTTGACATTCATCTTTACTCATACCTTCAGGTGCTCCAAGTACTGCATTGTTTGTACGGTGTTGTGACCTGATCATTCTGTTTCGCTCCAATATTTAGCTCGTTTAAATTTCCCAGTTACCTTATCTGGTTTCCCAATCTTTAAGGCTGCTGGGACTGTGAAGGTTCTATAAGTTCCAGATACATCGCGGACCGTAACAGGAATCTCCATTGCTTCCAGCACCTTATCCGGTAAACCTTTTCTGAGTCCTTCCTCACTGTACGAGAAAAGGATCGAGTCGTGAATCTGAGCGTGTAGCCTGAAACACTCCGGGTTTGGTAATGCGATCTCATAGAATACTTTCAGGAAAGCTTCATTAAGAGTTCTTGCGTTGAGAGATTGCGGGCAGTGTGCAACGTAGGAGTTGAGGTCTGATTTGTTTTTATCTGGATTTCCAAAGCAATACCTTGTCCAGTCGCCTTGCTGTATGTATTCAGTTGGCGAATAAGTTCGTTCATTATATGCGGTATGGTGGAAAGCTCGCGAGGTAAGTCTTCTGGATTTGCCAATTTCATTGATAACTGAGACATAATAAGCTCCTTTAATCTTTGGATAAGTCTTATGGAATGTTGCTAACAAGTGCTCTGCAATTTTCTTCGGGTCCGTGTCGGCAAGTTTAAGTAATTGTTTTGCCTCCCAGATTTTATCCAACCCCATAGTGTCGATGAGGACTCCGGGCCCCATATTATAGTTAGCTCCGTGATTGACTCGTTTTGCGAGATCTCGAAGCGGTTTATCTTTAGTCTTCCCGGTAGCATCATCGTAGATTGAGTTATATGGCACACCAAAGAAAGCTGAAGCGTTAACGGAATGGAAATCTCTCTCACTGGATACAGCCTTGATGAGATTTTCATCTCCTGAGATGTTTGCTGTATCCCGAGATTCTGCCTGCTCAAGATCACACTCCGCAAGAAAGAAGCCTGACTCAGCACATACCGTTTGCTTAACTTCAGGCCCACGAGGGATGTTTTGAATTTGTAATCCTGTCCAAAAATGGTGCTCTCTACTTGCAAGTCTTCCGGTGTCTGTTCCATGCGGATTGAGAGCATATAGTATCCTACCAAAGAATTCTTTAGCTCCGCCAGCTCCTTTTGAGTCAGAATCATTGTCAGTCCTTAGATAAGTTGTAGCTAGTTTTCTCCAGCCTCGGATATCTAGAATCTTTCCAAGGATCAGAGAGTTCAATGGATGCCGCAGCATTGCTTTCTTAATATCTTTCTCATTGGAAGATTCAATATCTCCACAGCCTAGGATCTTAAGAAGAGTCTTAACTTGTACAGGTGATCCAGGATTAAAGCCTTTAGCACCTACCATAGTTTGCACTGAGGCAAGTGCTGGAGCTTCTAAAGAATCCACTTCTTTTCTAGCAGCCTGCAATCTTTCTGGATCTCGCTGCAGTCCAGTCATCTCAGCAAGCAAGCAAGGATACACAAGAGGGAATTCTAATGTATAGTTTCTCCGTGCCCAGTCTGGGATTGACAGGAGTTGCTGAATCCAAACATTGGCTGTTGCCCAGGTATCCAGCGCATTGTACTTATAGTATTCATGAAGATCATTTGTTTCCGCAAGATCCTTCCAGTATACCACTTTTCGTAGGAAGAAG
>CAZMXB010000338.1:0-5272 GCA_964569855.1 uncultured Rhodoferax sp. | reverse complement strand
ACGAGTCGTTCCCGGTCGAACCGGAAGGCGTGCCCCAGAGGCAGGACCAAATCCGGTTAATCTCGTCGAGCCACGCCCACCGCTCGGTCGCCGGGTCGGTAGGATCGCTGAAAGTGAAGTCGCCCGTCATAACCCCGGGCGCGTAGCCCATTTCCAAAGCGCGGGCGACGTCGTAGGTCCGGGTCACGTCCTGCTGGTCGAGGACAGCCGTCGCGTCCAGCGCCAGCGCGTCCAGGTCCGCCTGGTCGATTACGTCGCCCCGGGTCATCCCCAGACCCCCTGCGGCGGGATCGGGAACGCCGCCCAGTCGGGCGCTCCGGCCTCCGGCGCTGTGCCGATCGCGATGCCGTCGACGAGCCCGATGTAAGCCCCGGCGCTGCCGCCGCTCGGCGTTCGGAAGACCAGCTCCTGCGAGTTGTACTGCTCGCCAGAGTCCCACCAGCCACGGAATACCATGCCGGACGAAGTTCCCGGGGCCGACTCGCTGCCGCCTCGGCGCCGCAGCCGGTTGAGCTCGCGCTGTAACTGCTCGACCGCCTGCGAGAGCCGGAACACCTGCTGCTCGTGCGAGGCGCTCTTCTGCCAGAGCCTCGGCGCGACGTCGGAGTCCCTCGGCGAGCGAAGCCGGGAAGACTCTCGCGGCTTGACCCGCAGCGTGCGTCCGATCGGATTGGTGAACGAAGTTCCCATTTACGGCGCGTGAATTGCGATGTAGCCGTCCCCGGTGCTCGGGTTCGGGCGATTGTCGGTCGTGTAAAGCTGCTCGTCCCAGAACCCGACCGGCGAGCCGATCCATGTCCGCGTGATCTTGAACCAGGTGCGCTGGTAGTCGACCTGGTCGGCTTTCCGAAGCCAGCTGATGTTGACCGCCCCGGCGTAGGTCCCGTCGTCGCTGTAGCACTGCGGGTTTATGTACGGCAGGAAGTCGAAAATCGTGTCGTTCACGTCCGGCGGGAACACCCGGCTGAAGAAGTACTCCGGAAGCTGCGGCACCGACTCGGTCATCGGGTCCTCGACGTAGCCGCCCGGGTTGAGCCACGGGGAGACGAAGTAGTACTGAGACCACGTCAGCTCATAGCCGACCACGTAGGGCGTCTCCTCTCCGCGCCACCACTTCTGAATGATTTCCAGCGCCGCCTTCTTCGCGCCATCCGTCCCCGACACAGTCCCGGTCTCGTAGGTCTCGGTCGTCCGGTTCCAAGCCGGCGGCTGCGTCGCTCCCGAGCCCGCCTCCGAGGACAGGGAATCATTCAGCAGCCGGATGATCGCATCGCGGTAGTTCGCAGACGTGTTCTCCATGTAGTCCTGCAAGAGCCGGATCACCATCTGGTTCCGGAGCTCGGTCGTGCTGCCGTAGCCTTCGCCGAGGAAGGCGTAGAAGTAGCGCGGGTGCTTGATGATGTTGATGCCGAGCTCGACCGGTACGATGGAGAACTCGTCCGGCGGCGAGTCGAACGACTTCGACTCCATGACCACCGTCAGCAGCCCGGTTCCGCCCTGCTCGTGCTTGATGTGCGCCGACAGGACAAGGTAGAGGTTCCCGAACGAGTCGTAGACCAACGACCCGCGACCGAGGAACGAGATGCGCGTCAGCGCCTCGTTCCAGCTCATCCGGTAGGTCTTCGTGATCGTGGCCTGCTCCGCCCGCTCGATCTCCGGCGAGTCCGGCAGCTCCTCAAGCGCCATGTCGTCGATGTTCGTGACGCCGCCGCCGCCCTGGATGACGATCGCGCCGGAAGGCGTGGCGGTCCCAGCCCGGCCTTCGAGCCCGTCAGCTCTGTCGAATCCCCATGGTAGGTCAGCCATAATTTAGGTGATTGTCAGGACCGCGCTGCTGGTCACCGTGCTCCCGAGCGAGTTCGTCAGCGTGCAGCGGTGGTAGTAGCCCGTCTGCCCGGTCGTCGTCGGCGTGCAGGTCAGCGTCGTGGTCGTCCCGTTGGTGTAGGTGCAGCCGTTGACCGTCCCGCTCGCGGTCGTCCACCCGGTCGACCCGTTCGCGCTGTACTCCCAGAGGTAGGTCGCTGCAATCTCGCTCGAAGAGTCGGTCACGTTGAAGGTCGGCGCCGCCGTCCCGCTCGCGAATGTCGCCCCGCCGAACGTCAGCCTCGGGGAAGCCGTGCTCGTGCTCGCGTAGGCGTTCGCCGCCGTCCCGATGGTCAGCGAGGTCAGGAGCAGCGTCGTCGCCGTTATCGTCCCGGCGCTAACTTGCGTGTGGGCCGCCGCGCACTTGTAGTCGGTGTCCGGGACTCCGGTGTGATTGATCGCCGCCTTGAGGTTGACCAGCGCCGCCGCCGCCGTCCCGTTGATCAGCACCTGCCCTTCGGTCGGGGTGAGCGTAGTCTTGAACGTGTAGGTCTTGCTGCCGATCGTCACCGTGTCGCCGTCGGTCGGGATGGTGGCGTTCGAGGTCAGCGTCGCCTTGGCGAACACCCCGGCAGCCGCCGCCGGCTGCGTGTTGACCTTCGGCGCGTAGGTCAGGCTGCTTTCGAGCGTGTAGCCGATCTGCGCCAGCCCGGTCGCGTCGAGCGAGACCGACGTCGAGCCGTTGCGCATGACGAAAGCCGCCTCGTTCGTGAGCCGTAGCGCCCGCGACCAGTTCGCGTTGCCGCTCGGGAAGTTGCCGACGGTCACCTGCTGCTGCGGCTGCGTGTAGCTCGTCGCCGCCGTGTAGGTGCCTACGATGGTGACCTGACCCGCTCCGGGGCTGTCCTTGGTCACGCTTGTCACTGTGATCTTTGTCGCTGTCATAGTTTCAAACTCCGTTCGGGATTGTCTTCATCTGCGGCCCGTTCGCGCTGCTGCGCGGGGCGAGGAAGCCTTCGATCTTCTTGAGGGTTTCCGCAGCTCGGCGCGTGTTGCGCTCCGTCGCCTTGAGCGGGTTCGAGTTGACGCCCTGCCCGATGACCAGCCCCATCCGCTCCCACGCGGAGGACTGTATCCGGTGCGCCGACGCCGAAGCGCCGGGCGCGGCGCCGGGGTCTATCTTGGCGAGCAGCCCTTTGACGAAGTTCATCGCCGCCGCGCCGAACACCTGCCGCAGCGCAACTTCGAGCGTCGACTTGAACAGCTGCACGAAAAACTTCACGAACATCGGACCGAGGCCGGCGGTCAGAGCGTGGAACAGGGTCGCCAGCTGCCGGATCGCCGGCGCGAGCGAGTTGGCCGCCACCTGAGCCAGAGCCTTGAAGTCCTCCCCGAGGATCCGCATCGACCACGCCGCCCCGGTCACGCTCCGGTTCACCGAGGCGTTAATCTGCGAGGAGAACTGAAGCCGGTAGTTGAGGTGCTGAACCGCCTTGCCGTACTGCCAGACCTCGTGCTCGCCGACGCCGATCACGCTCGCCAGCCCGCCGCGCTGCGCCATCAGCCCGCCGGAAATACCGCCGGACTGGAGCTGCTTCGCGTAGAACGAAGCCGCCGAGTTCAAGGCGTTCACCAAAGCTCTGATCGCGGAGTTTATGGCTTGCACCATCATTTGAATCGCTTTTATGACAGCCTGTACTATCAAGCTGGCGATTCCTCCCGCCGCGCCGCCGGTCGCAGCCGCTCCGGCGGCAGTCATCGCGCCGCCTCCGCCGCCGCCGCCAGCCGGGGCGGAGAACCCGGAAGTCGAATTGAAAACGCCGCCGGCTGCCGTGTTCGCCCGCTGGCGAGCTACCCAGTCCTGGACGCCGCCGGCCTTACCGCCGCCCCCGCCGGCTGCGCTCTGGACCGTGCTGGCCATGTCGCGGGCGGCTTGGCTCGCCTGAGTCTTGTCGAACGACGCTTTTAGCTTTACCTCGATTTCAGCCATTCAGTTTTTTCTCCAGCCTGTCGCGTTCCTGCCTCACGTAGCCCGGGCTCTTCCGCTCGAGTGACCCGCCCCAGACCGACGCTTCGTTCTCGACCGCCCAGGCGAAGTACGCCCACCCCTGCGCCGTCGTCAGCCGCTTCCTGACGAACTCGAGCGTGAAGCTCGGGTAGCTCTTGAGCAGCCTGCACCGCTTGTTAAGAAGCCAGCCGAGCCCGTCCTCGGGCGGCGGCTTCAGGTAGGGTTTTCCGCCACCTTGACTTCTTCGCCTTCCTTCTCCTCCGCCGCCTCTTCGTACTTGACCGCCGTCGAGCTGCTCAGCTCGACCTGCTTCATAATCGCCACGAAGAAAGCCGCCAGCGCCTTCGTCGGCAGCTTCCCGAACTCCTTCCGCGCCAGCTTCGAGAGCTCCACTTTCCCGCCCGGCTTGGAGAGCATCGCCTCCGTCTCGTCCGGGTCGCGGGTCAGCACCCACGCCGCCTGCCACACCGGCAGCCCGGTCGGCAGGAAGCTCGCCGCCGTGTCCGCCCCGAGCAGCGCGTCCGCGTACATCCGGCTCAGCGGGTGGTCGAGCGCGGCGAGGAACTCGAAGTCGATGTCGCAGAACGCCCGCACCGTCCACGGCCCGACCGGGATGCCCTGCGCCAGCGCGAAGGCGTCCGCCAGCGGCCCGGGCAGCGCGGCAGCCGCTGCCCGCTTGCCGACCGCGTCCCGGGCGGCCAGCTCGGCGACCAGCGCCTCGACCTTCTTCTCCGTCTCCGGCGATGTGAGGTGCTCGTTCATTCGTTAGCTCCCGGCTTGGCTCTCGATCAGCACCAGGTTCTCGACTGTCAGGTGTCGCTCACCGGCCTGCTTCGGCGCGGCTTCGTACTGGATGTCGACGATCGTGCAGGCGTAGGTCTTGCCCACGCCGGTCGACCCGGTTCCGGTAATCATGCCGCCGGCGTCGACGATCACCGCGCCCATTCCGATCTGCATCTGAGCGGCGGAAGCGACCAGCGCGGTCGTGTCCCGGATGGTCACGTCCCACTGGACGCCGTCGATGATGTTGATCCGCGTCGAGGTCAGCCCGTCGCCCTGCGGAAGCCGGATCGTGTCGACGATCTGCTTCTGGGAGAACCGGGTCACCACGCCGACGTTGGACGCGCACGAGACGCCGTTCACCGACGTAACCAAGTCCGTGCTGCCCCACCGAATAGTCGTCACTCCGGACGCCAGGTAGCCCGTGGCTACCGATCCCGCTCCTGTCTTTGGCCATGCCATATCGTTTCCTTTTGTTGATTTACTCTTCGTCCTGACCCGGCGCGGTGAGAACCACGGCGGCAATATCGTTCGCGGTGTTGAACTCGATCTTGTAGGCGTCGAGGAACACGTTCGCCATGCCCGGCTGCGCCGCTCCCGGCAGCGGGTCCATCCCGACGTAGTCCACCGGGAACTCCTCCGAGATGTTTAAAATCACCCGCACCAAGTCCCGCAGCGTCT
>CAZMXB010000337.1:0-5283 GCA_964569855.1 uncultured Rhodoferax sp. | reverse complement strand
CCCGACCACTTGCCAAACTACGAAGCGGCAGGTGCCACTGCGGCGTATCCGCTGGCCATGATCTCGCCACCAGCCCGCAACTTTCTGAACTCGACCTTCGTCAACGTCAAAAGCCTGCGCGATATCGAAGGCGAACCGATCGTGGAGTTGCACAGCAGCGATGCCCAGGCCCGCTCGATAACAACCGGTGACGTGGTGCGTGTCTTCAACGCCCGCGGCGAATACCTGTGCAAGGCCGTGGTGTCCGGGCGTGCCCGCCCCGGCGTGGTGAATGGTCTGGGGGTGTGGTGGCGCAAGTTTGGTCTGGCCGGAACCAATGTGAACCAGTTGACCAGTCAGCGCCTGACCGACATGGGGGCGGGCCCCACGTTTTATGACTGCGCCGTGGAGATTGCGGTGCATTTGCCCGCCAGCATCAGCGAATAAGGCGCGGGCCGCGCAGCGGTCGTCCCTACCCTGCCGGTGCCAGCGTGGCCGGTTTGACGGGAGACGGTGCGCACAATGGCAAGGTCATCGTGAACGCGGTACCGTTGCCTGGGCGGCTCTCCACGTGAAGGGTCCCGCCCAAGGTGATGGTGACAGCGTTGTAGGTGATATGCAGGCCCAGACCCGAACCCCCTTGACCCATCTTGGTCGTGAAAAATGGATCAAAAATCCGGGGCATGACCTCTTCTGGAATGCCTTTGCCATCGTCCGCAAAGCGCATCACCATATACCCCGGGGCCGCGGGCTCAATCTGTATACGGATATGACCATGGTCGCGTCCATCAAATCCATGCACCAATGCGTTGTTTACCAGGTTGGTGACGACTTGCACCAACGCGCCGGGGTAACTGTCCATCGTCATATCCTCGGCGATGAAGGTCTCCACCTGGTAGGGGGTTCTCTTCAGAGTGGGTTTGAGCATGAGCAAGACTCCAGCGACCTGCTCCTTCACGGAAAAGCGACGGCGGGCGTCCGTTGCCTGATCAATGGACAACTGCTTGAAGCTTCGCACCAGTTCTGCACTGCGGCTCAAACTGCGGTTGGTAATGTCGGACGCGGTGTCAATGGTGATGAGGAAATTGTCAAACATCTTGCGCTGCAGTCCCTTTGACGCCATGTCCTTTCGGAACGAGAGCAGTTCATCGCGCAACGTGGAGATGGCCATCAAGCCGTTGCCGATGGGTGTATTGAGCTCGTGTGCAATGCCGGCCACCAGCGCGCCCAGCGCGGCCAGTTTCTCGCTGCGTACCAATTCGTCCTTGGCCATGCGGAGCTGTTCGAACGAGGTGCTGAGGTCCTTGTTGGCCACGTCCAGATCCCGGGTCCGGTCGGCCACCATTTCTTCAAGATGGGCGTTGAGGTCTTCCAGGTGCTTGTTGAGTGTTCCCAGGGTGCCCACCAGGCGCTTGTTTTCGCGAAAGGTGTTGGAAAAAATGACGCCGGTGACAAACAGCATGGCGGAAACAAAGGCAAAAATTCCCCCGACCATGGTCACCACCGAGTTGATCTGTCCCACGGCGAGCAGGTAGTCGTTGATTCCGGTGGCCAGAAAAATCAGCATGCCGGCGAACATGATTCTGGAGCCCGGCCTCTTGTTGAGAACCCCGAAAGCGAACATATAGCCCGCACCCAGTGCATGGAGCAGCAGCAAACTCAGGTGAACGACGCGCACCTTTTGAAAAAGCTCCAGGTTGGGCGCGACAGCCATCAATGCGATGGTGAGGCTGGTGAGACCAAACAGCGCGCCAGCCACGGTGTTGATGCGCGGCGTGAACCGGTGAAAGTATTGGCTGAAACGGTAGATAAAGTAGCCAAAAATCAGGCCCGGATAGTGCAAATAGAAGAGCGGCTCCGGCGGGAAAAACCGCAGCATATAGTCCGTCGGCATCACAAAGAAAGGTGTGATGGCCAAGCTGGTCAACGCCGCATACACATACAGACCGTGGCGCGTTTTCCAGTACACCAGCAGAAAGAACGCGCCGAAAGTGAAGGTCAGTGTGGCGGCAACCAGCCTGAGCTCGGCACCATGGAACTGCTCCCATATCAGGCCGGGGTCGTGCGGCTGAAACTTACGCAATTCAAAGGGCAAGTGGTAAATGCCGGTCATCAACTGGGTGTCCAGCCGCAAGGCAAAGACATGCCGGCTGCTGGACACCTTGAAGCGAATCGGAATGGGTTGAATGGAGTAATAACGCTCGTCACTGGTGGCGTTGGGGCGCTGGAAGATGTCAATGCCATCCAGGTAAGCGGTAGCCCGGGCCATGTAGGGCGACACCAGCAGCACCACGTCTTGCCCGATCAGGTCGGGAGAGAATTCAAACACCGCCCGGTACCAGCCGATTGGATAAACCTTTCCATCCGGGTAGGCATTCTTCCAGGGGCCTGGGGCCTTGATGACGGTCCATGCACCGGTGTCAAGATCAATGTCCTTGTTCTGCGCCCGGTCATCGCGGGTAAACAACCAGGTGCCGATCAGGCTGAAAGGTTGTTCCAGCGTTCTGACCTGAAAGTTGCATGAACTGCAATCGGGTCTGGCGTCCTGTGCTGCAGGTGCTGACGCACCCGCCAGCAGGCCCGTGATGAAGAACAACCAAA
The DNA here is from genome assembly GCA_964569855.1 of uncultured Rhodoferax sp. Taxonomy (GTDB): domain Bacteria; phylum Pseudomonadota; class Gammaproteobacteria; order Burkholderiales; family Burkholderiaceae_C; genus Allorhodoferax. The sequence goes on along the minus strand of CAZMXB010000337.1, from coordinate 2,703 downwards.
AAGCCAAGATCCGCATGGTGCTATGTGGCAACGTGAAAGGGGCCAAGAACGCACCATACAACAATCCGGTGCCACAAGACAAGGGTCTACAGTCGCTTTTGCTACCTTCATCGGTGTCGGACCCGGTTTTATGCCTGTGCCGCGGGGATCGGGCCTCATTTGCCATCCAGCCCTCTAAAACAAAGCGCGAGCAGCTACTTATTTGCTAGCACCCCGATGTGATACAGGCCCCACGGGCACAACATAAAGCGCTCCTTGAGGGGTTTGTCCTTGAACGGTGCCACCCGGTCGGCATCCAGCACGGCCCACAACGGTCCCAGGCCGCCCAGCGCCAACGGACGCCCGTCCAGGTGGGTGGCCAACACCATGCGGTAGGTCTGCAGGTCGGCCAGACTGACGGCCACGTTGTAGCCGTCCACCGCCCGCAGAACAATGGACAAAGGTTTGGTCAGCGCAGCCCCCGTCGCCGCCAACACGGTGCTGATCAGCGGCCCGGACAATGTATGGACCTTGGCGTCGTACTCCAGCGTTGGCTGGATCTGAACACTGGGCATGTGGTACAGGGTTTGTGCGTCAAACTCCATGGCCCGGTCAAATGTTATGCCCTGCTTGACCATCATCTGGTCCAGCGCGGGGTCCAGCGGCCCGCGGTTGCCCTTGCCTATGGCTCCGCTGATGGTCAGCAATACCGGCCCGCCGGCAGTGTTCTTCGGTGCAGCCGCCCGGGTAGCGGGCACCAGACCGGCAAGGGCCGAAGCGGCCAGGAAATTGCGTTTGTTCATGAAGGTTTCCAAAAAAGTGGTGTCAAGGCCGACGATAAGCCACCTGTTGTGTGGCCCAGTATTTGGAGCGCAGGTTGTCCAGCCGGACCTCGCCGCCGGAGGATGGCGCATGCACAAAACGGTCGGCCCCCACGTAGATACCGGCATGGGTCGCCTCGCCGCGTTGGCGGAATATCACCAGGTCTCCCGAACGCAATTGCGCGGCGGGAACACTCTGCCCCGCATCCTGCAAGCGGGCCACCGTGCGAGGCATTTGCAACCCGCCCCGGGTTTTGTAAACATGGCCAATCAGCCCACTGCAGTCAAAACCGGCCTCGGGCGTGTTGCCACCATGGCGATACGGGGTGCCCACCAGGCTCAGCGCATAAATCGTGACATCGTGGGCCTGGTCCAGCGTCAGGCGGGCCGCTGGCTCCTGCCAGCTTGGGGCATCTGAGCGGGGCTGCAGGGGCGGTGCCGAGCCGCAAGCGGCAAGCGCCAGCGCAGCAGCCAGCCCGCTGATCTTGAGGGCGAGGTTCAAGGAGCTGGTCATTTCATGGCACCATCGGCACCCGGTCATTTGAATCGTGATGTCTTCTCCACACAAAGGTTGAGTTTATGCAATATCGCCGTCTTGGCCGCAGTGGCCTGCAAGTAAGCGTGTTATCCCTGGGTTCATGGGTCACGTACCACAACCAGGTCGACGTGGCCGCCGCCCGCGAAATGCTGGCCGCCGCCATGGACGCAGGCGTCAATTTTTTCGACAACGCCGAGGTCTACGCGCTGGGCAAGAGTGAAACCGTGATGGGTGAGGCCATCAAGGCGCTCAACTGGCCGCGCCTGAACTATGTGGTGTCCACCAAGTTTTTCTGGGGGCTGTCGCGCGACGGCAATACCGTGAACCGCAAGGACACCCTGAACCGCAAATACCTGATGCAGGCCATCGACGGATCGCTCCAGCGCATGGGGCTGGACTTTATCGACCTGGTCTATTGCCACCGCCCCGACCCGCACACCCCGATTGACGAAACCGTATGGGCCATGAGTGACATGATCAGCCAGGGCAAGGCCCTGTACTGGGGCACCAGCGAGTGGTCGGCCAGCGATATCCGCACGGCGTGGGATGTTGCCGAGCGCCACCACCTGCACAAACCCGTCATGGGGCAACCGCAGTACAACATGTTCTGCCGCAAACGCGTCGAGGTCGAATACGCCACCTTGTACGATGACATAGGACTGGGCCTGACCACCTGGAGCCCGCTGGCCAGTGGCCTGCTGACCGGCAAATACCGCAACGGCATTCCCGAAGGCAGCCGGGGTTCGGTCAAGGGCATGGACTTTTTGCTCAAGGGCCTGACGGACGAACCCAGAAACGCCGCAGTCGGCAAACTGGAGGTGGTCGCCGCCGAATTAGGCTGCAGCCTGAGCCAGCTCGCCATTGCCTGGGCAGCCCACAACCCGCATGTCAGTACCGTGATCACCGGGGCGTCCAGACTCTCGCAATTGCAGGACAACATGGGAGCCATCGCCGTGCTGGAGAAACTCACACCCGAGATCATGGCGAAAATCGACGCCGCAACCGCCACGCTGGCGGACTGAACCAGCAACACCGAGAAGGACGATTCGACATGGGCGCACAGTGGAAAGCAAAAGGCAAGGAACTGGCAGCCAATGCCAAGGGCAAACTCTTTGGACGCCTGTCCAAAGACATCATGGTGGCTGCGCGCAGTGGCGCCGATCCGGCCTCCAACTCACGCCTGCGCCTGCTGGTGGAGCAGGCGCGCAAGGTCTCCATGCCCAAGGACACGCTGGACCGGGCCATCAAAAAGGGCGCGGGCCTGACCGGCGAGGCGGTGCACTTTGAGCATGTGATGTACGAAGGTTTTGCACCGCACCGCGTTGCCGTGCTGGTGGAATGCCTGACCGACAACGTGAACCGCAC
>CAZMXB010000336.1:0-5296 GCA_964569855.1 uncultured Rhodoferax sp. | reverse complement strand
CCGTCTACGCAGGCGACCGCATTCTCGACATCCTTGCCAAGCACGAGCGCCTATCTAGGGACGAGGCCAGCGAATACTTCAGCATGAAAGTGCGCCCGCTCGTGCAGGGGCCGATTGTCATGTGGGAAAGGCTTGATGTGACACTTTACTAACTTGGGAAGCGGTGGTATAAGCGTGAAAACTCCATCCGCCGACGCCAATGCTGCCCAAGTTCCTCTCCTTTCTGAAGCGCTCCAAGGGCATCTCCGCCGAGGTAGCGTCACCGCTGCCACCGAAGCGTCTGCCACGGGATCAGGTCGCGGTCACGTCGTACCTGAAGACGGCGAAGCCGTCAGAGTCTAATTCACTCCCGCAGACTGACCGCCGCCTCGCCAACACCGACACACTGACCTACCGCAATGGCGCGGACACCCGCACCATTATCCGTGACTTTGCGGCGGCGTCTCCGGACATCAGTGCGGCAGTCAATGCTGCGCTCAGAACCGCGATCACCAGTTCGTTTACGGCGGTGGCCTACAATCTGGACGGCACCGTCAACGTCGAGGGCACTGCCCTTGCGCAGCAACTGGTCGCCAGCTTCAACTTCCTCTCGAACTACCAGGCTGGCTACGCCGACCGCAACTCCTTCCAGAGCAATTCCGAAAGCCTTGGCAAGGAACTCATGATGTACGGCGCCTGCTCACTTGAGTTGGTGCTCGACAAGACGCGGCTGCCGGAGCGCCTGCAACCCTTGTCCGTGGTGCCGATCAAGTTCTATCCGACTGACGGCGGCGACCGCCTCAAGCCGATGCAGGAAATTGGCGAGTCCAAGGTCGACCTCGACATCCCGACCTTCTTCTACATCTCGGTCGATCAGGACTTGCTGGAACCGTACTCGGCGTCGCCGCTGGAACCGGCGCTGCAGGCGGTGTTGTTCTCCACCGAGTTCATGAACGATCTCAGACGGGTCGTCAAACGCGCCATCCATCCCCGCGTCACCGTGACGATCAACGAGGAAAAATTCCGCAAGGGCGTGCCGCTGGAGTTCCAGAACGATCAGCAGAAGATTGCCGACTATATGGCGTCCGTGGTCAGCGAGATCGAAAGCAAGATCAACGGGCTGAAGCCTGAAGACGCGCTGATTATCTTCGACACCATCGGCGTCGAGGTGGTCGACCACGGCAACACCAACCTCAGCAATGAGTGGGATACGCTGCAGAACATCGCCAACAGCAAGTTGGCGACCGGCACCAAGGCGATGCCGACGATCCTAGGGCATGGATCAGCATCTGCTAATATAGCATCCGCCGAAGCGCTGCTGTACATGAAGACGGCAGACGGCCTGGTCCGCCAGAAGCTCAACGAACTCTACAGCCGCGTCATGACCTTGGCTGTCCGCCTCTATGGCGTCGACTGCTACGTCGAGTTCGCCTACGAAGACATCGACCTGCGCCCGAAGAACGAAGTCGAGGCATTCAAGGCCATGAAGCAAAGCCGGGTGCTCGAACTCCTGAGCCTTGGCTTCATGTCCGACGAGGAAGCCTCGATCATGCTGACTGGAAAGCTGCCGGCCAAGGGCGCTCCGAAACTCTCGGGCACCGGCTTCCGTGCCAACACGTCGGTACAGCCTGCGGGCACCGGCTATAACGGCGCGACGAACAGCGGCAGCACAACGAATCAGACCCTGAACCCCGACACCCCGACTGGCGGCGCCCGTGGCGGCAACAAGAAAGCGGACGGTGTGGCGGACATTATCAGGTTCGGCTAAAATGACAGAAAGCAAAAAGGGAAGTATTGTGAGTGACAACGAGGTGCTAGGGATCATCTTGAGCCGACTCAACCACCAGGACAAGACCCTTGATGAGATCAAGGGGAACCAGGCGGAGATGTGGGGCAAACTCGACACGCACATGATGATGGCAGCCGAGGTTAAACCTTCCATTGATGAGCTTATCGCCGTGTTGAATGGCTCAAAGCTGATTGGACGGCTGGTCATCTGGATGTGCTCCCTTGCTGGGGCAGTCTGGGCTGCGGTTGCTTGGGCACGCGACCACATCAAGTTGAATTGAGATGGGCGGCGGCAATCTACGCCACCTCGGGCTGATTGCCACATCTGGTAGCTGGAGAAGGTTCTGGCTGACGTGGCGCTGGTTGAAGTACCCGTTTGTGAAGGTAGGCAAGTGAGCACGTTGATTCAGATTCTCCTGTTCTTCATCCCCCGGTTCATTACCGAGGACGTGGCGGTTGCGCTGCGCCCGGACGGCGACTACGACCTTGTTTGTGCAATGGAGGATGTCGACTTCGAGGCCGGCGAGTGCTACGACGGCGTCGTAGCGCTCAACTCGTTCACGTTTTTAGGGTGGGCGTGGCCGGTTGGGCTGTCGGATCGGGTTGAGATGGACGTGCGCCCGTGGCCTACAGCATGAGTGCTTACTTTTCACGCCTATTAACCGAGGCGTGGACAGATTACCTTTTGGTTGCTGGCGGGGCGGTGTGCATTGTCATTCTGGTGCTCGCTGTGGGCGCTGAGTTATTTGGTGATGACGATGGCGCTGGTCAGTGACTGGAAACGCATCCTGCGCAAATCGTGGTCGCTGTATGCGATAGCGCTTGCGTCGGTTCTGACGGGCTGTGAGGCAGTATTGTCCTCATTTGGCACAGATTGGATACCCGTACCTACGTGGGCGCGGATGCTGATTATTTTCGCAGTAATGATGGCCGCTTTTGGCCTTCGTTTGGTAGCCCAACGCGGGCTTAGTAAGTAAAGGAGATTCACATGCAAAACGTAAACGCAACCATCACTTTTTCTCTCAACAACGCGGCTGGCGAGCAACTGCACAAGACCTCGTTGGAGTATGCAGGCTTGAATGAAGAGCGGGTGCTGTTCATCGAGAAGCACCTGATTGCTTTCCTCGCTGGCCTGAACACTGAAGCTGCTGCTGCTGCTGCTGCAAAGCAAGTTAAGAAATGAGCCTCGTCGGCTACCGGAAGTTCATCGTCACCGTGCTGGCGCAAGTCTGCATTACGGGGCTGTGCGCTTTCGGGAAGCTGACTGGTGGCGAGTTTGTGGCCGGAATGATCGCTACTTCCGGGGCTTTCATCACGCTCAACGTGGTTCAGAAAGCGATGACGAAGAATGGAACTTAATCGCCGCAATGCCGCCAAGGGCGCCGGGGCGATTGCCATTGCAGCGGCTTTGGTGTCTGTCGCAGAGGGGCTTGTTTTATCGACCTATCCCGATGTGGGCGGCGTTCCTACTTACTGCTACGGCGAAACCAAAGGCGCTGAGTGGGGCAAGACCTACACCAAGGAACAGTGTGATGAAAAACTGTCTGCTCGCCTTGTTGAGTTCAATACAGGCGTCAATTCATGCGTGGTTGTTGAACTGCCTGACACGCGCCGCGCTGCTCTGGTATCTCTGGCGTACAACATTGGCGTCGATGCTTTCTGCCGATCAACGGTAGTCAGGAAACTGAATGCCGGCGATGTGCAGGGCGGATGCGACGCCATGTTGATGTGGAATAAGGTCAAAGGGGTTGTATGGCGCGGACTGACCAATCGACGTGAGAAGGAAAAGGCGCTATGCCTTGAAGGGAGTAAACCATGAATGCAGTCCGCCGCGCACGCATCCGCGATGTTATCGAGCAGATCAAAACGCTGGAAAGAACGGTCAGTCGAATTCTCAATGAGGAGAAAGCGGCTTACGAAAATCTTCCTGACAATATTGAGCACTCAGCATTCTCTGACTCAAGCAGGTATGCGGTCGGTTGTCTGGAAGAAGCTTGTGGCAGCCTCATCCTCGCAGTTGACGCCCTTGAAAAGGTGCAGGTCTGATGTTTGGCATGAACCCTCTAACTCTCTACGCTATCGTTTTTCTGGTCTTTACCAATGTGCTGACCGGCGCTGGGTGGTGGGTTGCTTCCATGAAAGCTGACCATCAAAAGCAACGGGCTGAAATCGCCGAACAGAAGTTGCAAGTGTTCGCTGACCAGGTACGCGCAGAAGGCGTAAAAGCAGAGCGCAAGACTGCTGAACTCATTGCAACTGCAAAGAATATTTCCGTGACAAAGGATGCTGAATATGCAAAAAGCCTTGATCGCCTGCGTGCTGATTATCAGCGGTTGCGCAAGCAATACACCAGTGCCGGTGGCGGTGCAGTGCCCGCCGTTCCCGAAGCCCCCAGAAGCATTGATGAAGTCCCCGTCGACGCATTACCTCTTGCAGCCGAATGCGCAGAAACAACGCTGACGCTAGAGTCCTTGCAAGGGTGGGTTACAGAGCAGTCGGAAGTCAGCAGAGAATAGGTTTAACGAATTTGACAGTATTGTAGAAAAGGAATGATACTGTCGTGTATTAACGGTTTACTCAGGAGTAACCAACATGGCTGCAACAGTACAGATCATCGAGAAGAACGGTGCAGGCGGCACGCCGACTGACAAGACTTCCGGACAAATTCGATTCAAGAACGCCGACAACGCGACCGTCGACACCTCGAACCCGATGGTCAAGCCGGGGACCGGCACCGACTATTCGTTTGAGAAGTGGCTACGCTTGAATGTTACGGGCGGCACCTATACCGAGATTACCAACATCAAGGCGTATATGGACGGCGCCAGCGGGCTTGGTACGGGCGTCACGCTTTACGCCAAGGCGGTTGCATCCTACGCGACGCCGGCTGAAGCGACGTCTGCCACCGGCTATGCCGACGCTTTCACCTACACCAGCGGCTCCCCGCTGACGCTTGGCGCCGGCCCCTACACCAGCACAGGGGAAAAGGGCGACCATCTTGTCATGATGCTTGCGGTTGGCACGACGGCGTCGGGCGGGATTACGGCCAGCGAGGTTCTGACGTTTTCTTATGACGAAATCTGACAATGTCATATATTCACGAAATAACCACTGACGACCACGGCCATCGCCACGGCACTGACGGAGAAATCACCGTCACCCTGCGCGGCGAAGGGCGCATGTTCAAGCGGCGAGGCATCAAGAACTTTGGCAGCGGACTAGCCAGTGAGGTTTGCTGGCTGGTTGCCGAGCTTGACGGCGTTCGTGTGTACCAGGAGGGTAACAACGTGATTGTTACCAAGGAAGACCTTTACCCGTAATGGCTACTCCGGTCGGCGACTCCTATACTTGCGCCTCTGGTGGCACCATTGCTGCTGGGCGTTTTGTTACCCCTGCGGCCCCCTCTCAGTGGTCCCAGCTTACAGTCGCCGCCCATAGCCGCAGGGTACTCGGTGGTGGGCCTCCGCCTTCCTCTCCCACGTTCGACCCGACCTACTCAATCGCCGTTGATGCCATGTCACCATCTACG
>CAZMXB010000335.1:0-5312 GCA_964569855.1 uncultured Rhodoferax sp. | reverse complement strand
GCTACGGTGTGCGAGCGGGTGGGGAACACTTTGGATAAGACGGCAACATTCAAACCGGCGCGGGCCAGCTGCAGCGATGCGCGCATGCCGGAGCCGCCGGCACCGACGATAACGACGTCAAATTTTCTTGTTGTAACGGGGTAGGTCATGAAATCAGCCTCAATAGTTCAATGGGATCAAAGGCGCCACAGGACCTGGATGGCCCAGCCCGAACAGCCCACGAGCCAAACGATGGCAAACACCTGCAGTGCGAGTCGCAAATACACAGGCTTGATGTAGTCCATGAAAATCTCACGCATGCCAATCCAGGCGTGGTACAGCAGGGAAATGATGACGGCAAAGGTCAGCGTCTTCATCCATTGCGGGGAGAAAATGCCGGCCCACTTGTCGTAGCCCATGGTGCCTTTGTTGAGAAGAACCTGGGCCAGGACGATGAACGTGAAAATTGCCATCAGCAGGCCAGTGACGCGTTGCGCCAGCCAATCGCGAAGACCGTAGTGCGCACCTACGACTACGCGCTTTGATCCGTAGTTAACAGACATTTTGAGTTCCTACAAATGAGATGGGAATCTGGAGCGAGCGGCAGGCTGCTTCAGTACAGACCGAATAGTTTGGCACCCAGGACGACGGTGAGCCCCAAGCTGAGAGCCAGCGTGATTTGAGCGGTTGTCTTGCCTGCCTCTTTGGTCACTGTATGAAAGAGATCCATGCGAATGTGCCGCATGCCGGCAAAAAAGTGGTGCAGGTAGGCCCAGATCAGTCCCAAGGCAACAAGCTTGATAAAGAATCCCGGCATGAAGCCAACCCCGTTCTTGAAGGCCGACGTAAACCGGGCGAATGAAATCTCGGAGCTGAGCGAGGTGTCGAACATCCAGATGATGAAAGGCATCAACAAGAACATGACAAGACCGCTGACGCGATGCATGCCTGAAACGATGGACGCCAATGGCCAGCGGTAGCCGGGCAAGTCGTTGAAGGCATTGATGTTGCGGAATTCGGGCCGTTTGGCCCGGGGTGCTTGATTAAGCTCAGACATGGGTGCGCTTTCTGGGTGTAACCGTTTGTAATTATGGCCGTGCAGGCAAAATTCTATTGCACTGCAACAGGCTGACGCTGGACTTGCATCAACAACCTATTAATTGAGGGCGTTTCGATAGTAATGCTTGTTGGTCAGGTACAGACCGCGTCGCATCTCCATGGGTATGTCGTTGTAGGTGTAGGCAATGCGCTCCACGCTCAGCAGGGGAGTTTGCGCATCGGTTTTGAGCAACTCGCGCTGCTCTGCGTCCGGCAGTACCGCACGAATTTTTTCTTCCGCGCGCACCATGCGCACGTCAAACTCGGTTTCAAACAACGCATACATGGGGCCGTTGTAGTCTCGCAGGCGCTCGGCCGTCAAGCCTTTGAAAGGAGCCGCTGGCAGCCACAGGTCTTCCAGAATGGTCGGAATTTTGGTAAATGAGAGGACCCGGCGCACTTGCAGCACCGGGTCGCCCGCGCGTATGGCCAGCGCACGCGCCACCTCCACGGAGGCACGGGTGCGCTTGCAGTCGATGATGTGACGCTCGGCCGGCCCCTCGCTGTTGGGGTCGCCGTTGTCCGGGATGAGTTTGAGAAACCGGTATTGAATCTGGCGTTCGGCATGGGTTGCGACAAACGTTCCTTTGCCCTGGCGGCGTACCAGCAGGTTTTCGGAGGCCAACTCGTCAATCGCCTTGCGCACGGTGCCCTGGGTCACCTTGAACCGCGAGGCCAGCTCCATCTCGCTGGGAATTGCGGCGCTGGGCTTCCATTGCCCAGCCTGCAGACTTTGCAGGATCAACACCTTGATCTGTTGGTACAACGGGCTGAATGCCGGGGTCACTTGTGACGTGGTTGCAGCACCACCCGTCTCCATGTCCGCAGAAGCAGAACTGGCGTTGGGAAAATTGGGCGTTGCGGGCATAAAAGGCGGCCCGTAAGTCAGCTTGGAGTCAGTCTCGATTTCATACCCAATCATATCTTATATAAGACATAAGACAAATTGACTTTACGACAAATTCAGGGGTAAACTCCAATTGATTCCTAAGGATTCAGTCTTTCGCCTGGGCCCTGCGGACTGTCACCGTTTTCACAACACTTCCTGGAGTTATCACCATGAGCAAAAAGCCCGTTCGCGTTGCAGTCACCGGAGCAGCCGGTCAAATTGGATACGCCATTCTGTTTCGCATCGCCTCTGGCGAAATGTTGGGCAAAGACCAGCCCGTGGTGCTGAGCCTGCTGGAAGTGCCGGTAGAAAAGGCGCAGCAAGCCCTGCAAGGGGTGATGATGGAATTGCAGGACTGCGCGTTCCCGTTACTGGTGGGTATGGAAGCCCACAGTGACCCGATGACTGCTTTCAAAGACGTGGACTACGCGTTGCTGATTGGTTCACGCCCACGGGGTCCCGGCATGGAGCGCGCCGAACTGTTGGCGGTTAACGGTGAAATCTTCACGGCGCAGGGCAAGGCGTTGAACGCCGTGGCCAGCCGTGACGTGCGTGTGTTGGTGGTCGGTAACCCCGCCAATACCAATGCGTACATTGCCATGAAGAGTGCGCCGGACCTGCCACGCAAGAACTTTACCGCCATGCTGCGCCTGGACCATAACCGTGCCTTGAGCCAACTGGCATCGAAAACCGGCAAGGCCGTGGCGGACATCGAAAAAATGGCGGTGTGGGGCAACCATGGCCCCACCATCGTCGCCCACTACCGTTTTGCCACCATCAAAGGCGAAAGCGTCAAGGCCATGATCAATGACCAGGAATGGAATGCCAACACCTTTTTGCCCACCGTGGGCAAACGTGGCGCTGCCATCATTGCGGCGCGCGGTGTGTCTTCCGCCGCCTCGGCAGCGAACGCAGCGATTGACCATATGCGCGATTGGGCCCTGGGCACCAATGGCCAATGGGTCACGATGGGTATCCCGTCGGATGGCCAGTACGGTATTCCCAAGGACACCATGTTTGGCTTTGCCGTGACCTGTGAAGGCGGTGAATACAAGATTGTCGAAGGCCTGGAAGTGGACGCGTTCTCACAAGAACGCATCAACGCCACGCTGAAAGAGCTGCAGGACGAGCAAGCTGGCGTCGCCCACCTGCTGTGAGATGACGCGAACCCGAAGCGCCTGTGTAAATGCATCCGCGAGACGTACTCATGGGCGCCCAGGGCGCAGCAGGTTTGTTGCCTGTCTGCGACCACTACAGCGGTGTCGAGGCGCGGATGGTGAAAAGCCTGCAGTTGCAGGCAGAAATGACGCAGGAGTTCGGTGTTTGCGTGTTTGACGTGACGCTCGATTGTGAGGACGGAGCCCCCATTGGCGGTGAACGGGATCAGGCATATCTGGTCTCGGCCCTCGCCAATACTGCGCAGGATGCTCCTCAATTGATAGCAAATGGATTGCAGCGGCGGGTTGGTGTGCGTTTGCATGCCGTGGATCACCCGGCCTTTGGCGACGACGTGGATATTGTTGTGGGCGAAGCTGCGCAGTCGCTGAGTTACATCATGCTGCCCAAAGTGGAGTCGCTGGCCGATATCGAAAGAGCGGTAACGGCTATCGATTCCACGGTGCGCCCCGGGCAGCGCTTGGACAGTCTGCCCCTGCATGTATTGATCGAATCCCCCGCAGCAGCGCATCGCGCGTTTGCGATTGCGGCGCACCCGCGTGTGCAGTCGGTGAGTTTCGGGCTGATGGACTTTGTGTCGTCCCACGCCGGTGCCATTCCCCATACGGCCATGGGCGTGCGCACCGCAGACGATGGAACCACGCTGGACCAGTTTCACCACCCGCTGGTCGTTCGGGCCAAGTTGGACATCGCAAGCGCATGCCATGCGGCAGGCAAGGTGCCCGCCCATTGTGTGGTCACGGAATTGAACGATGTGGGTGTTATTGAACGGTCGGCACAGACAGCGGCCGCGGCCTTTGGCTACACCCGGATGTGGAGCATTCACCCGGCTCAAATCCGGCCGATCTTGCGAGCTTTCAGGCCGTCAACGGAAGATATCGACCTGGCGGCTCTGGTGATTGAGCGCGCCAGTCTTGCAGAATGGGCACCTATATCGGTCAGCGGCCTATTGCATGATCGAGCCAGCTACCGTTTTTTTTGGCAGGTGCTGGAGCGGGCCAATCGAACCGGGTGCCCCATTCCCGAGCCCATGCGTGTATTTTTTCCATCCTGGACCCATTAGGTACGGTTTTTTCATGATCAAACAATTGTTTTCGGGTGTGTTGTTGACGCTGGCGATTTCCGCCTGCGCGACTGAGGTTGTAAAGGCTGAAACCGCAAAACCGGTAACCAAACCCAAACCTGCGGCTATCAAGGTCGCGGTGCATGCGCCAATCCAGCATCCACCGCTGGCCGCAGTTGTTTTGTCACCTGAGCAACTCGCCATTGCCAGCAAGGTATTGACCGGCAAGATCAATTGTGAACTGGCTGTGGTGGTGACCATGTCGCCAGACGCCCAATCGCCCGGCCGCTTCTTGCTGGAAACCGGGAACAAACGCTACGTCCTGGAGCCGGTTGTGACGAGCACAGGAGCGGTGCGCCTGGAAGAAGAGTCCAGTGGCGCCGTCTGGCTGCAACTGGGCAACAAGTCGATGTTGATGAATCAGAAAGAAGGCAAACGACTGGCGGACGAGTGCATGAACCCGGACCAGTTGCTGGTGGCCCAGGCGCTGGAGCGCAATCCCCAGCCGGGTTTGCTCGATGCCCCCAAGGACGCTCTGGTGCCAATTGGTGCCGGTGGGGCGGTGCAGGAGATGGTGCCAAACCCCGAACCCAAGCCAAAGGCCAAGCCCAAGGCGAAATCAAAATAGATAGCAGCCAACGTATATTGGACGAGGGCTGGCGAATGATTTGTGTTGCATAAGAAGGAGTGAATGTATGTTGAATGCCTACCGTGACCATGTGGCCGAACGTGCCGCTTTGGGGATCCCGCCGCTGCCGCTATCGGCCAAGCAAACGGCTGAAGTGATTGAGTTGTTGAAGGCGCCACCTGCTGGCGAAGAGACGTTTTTGGTCGAATTGATTACCCACCGCGTTCCCGCCGGCGTGGACGCAGCGGCCAAGGTCAAGGCCAGCTACCTGGCCGCTGTGGCGCATGGCAGTGAAAAATGCAGCTTGATCTCACGTGAAAAAGCCACGCAGTTGCTTGGCACCATGCTGGGCGGCTACAACATCAGCCCCATGGTGGAATTGCTGGACGACGCGGAAGACAGCGTTGCCACGCAGGCTGCCAGCGGCCTGAAAAACACGCTGCTGATGTTCGACCAGTTCCACGACGTCAAGGAAAAAG
>CAZMXB010000334.1:0-5317 GCA_964569855.1 uncultured Rhodoferax sp. | reverse complement strand
CGGGTGCGGGGGATACGAACAGGCCCGCTGCCGCAGACAGCACAAAGTAGCCGGGCGCAATGCGCTTGCCAAAGGGTGAGTCTTTGGCGGCGATCGCGTCAAAGTGCATGTAGAAATAGTCACCCGAGATACCTCCAAAGGCCACAATATCTGCCTCGCCAACGGTACGTCGGTGCGTAAGTAGCGAGTCGCCAATCTGCAGGTCTTCAAAGTAGCTGCGGAAAGGGTGGACTGCGGTGTTGTTGACCTTGGCACCGCGCACATGCTCGCCGGTGACGGCCGACAACATGCTGGGCGAGCCTTGGACCGCTGCGCGTTGCAGGTAGTGCTTGACGGCGCGCAGGCCACCGAGTTCTTCACCACCGCCTGCACGACCCGGACCGCCGTGTTTGAGCGTGGGCAGGGGTGAGCCGTGGCCGGTGGACTCGACTGCCGATTCGCGATCCAGAATGTGCAGGCGCCCATGCCATGCGGCCATTGCAGGGATGGCTTTGGCGGCAACTGCGGCATCGTGCGTGACCAACGTAGCGACGAGACTGCCCTGTCCTCTGGCGGCGAGTGTCAGCGCCTGGTCCAAGTCTTCGTAGCCCATGACTGTGCTGACCGGGCCGAAGGCCTCCACGTTGTGCACAGAGTCCACATCCATCGGCTTGCGACAGGCCAGCAATGTGGGGGCGCAGAAGGCACCGTTTGCAGTACCGGCACCCACCCAGTCAGTGTTACCGTTGAACACCAACTCAGCGTCTTGGCGCAACAGCGCTATGCGCTCGGCCACATCGACCTGCTGTGCGTGGCTTGCCAGCGGGCCCATGCGTACGCGCTCGTCAGATGGGTCGCCCACCGTGATCTTGGCCAGGCGCGCGGCCACTTGCTCGCACACTGCATCCAGCAGCTTGGCGGGCACGATGGCACGCCGGATGGCGGTGCACTTCTGGCCGGTCTTGACCGTCATTTCGCGCGCCACCTCCTTTACAAACAGGGCGAATTCGTCGTCATCGGGAGTAACGTCCGGCCCAAGGATCGCGCAGTTAAGCGAGTCGGCTTCTGCGTTGAACGGCACCGAGTTGGCAATCAGGTTGGGGTGCACGCGCAGACGCGCGGCGGTATCGGCAGAGCCGGTGAAGGTGACCACATCGGTACCATTTAGTCGGTCCAGCAAATCACCGGTTCCGCCAATGACCAGCTGCAAACTGCCTTCGGGCAGGATGCCCGATTGCACGATCAGGCGCATCGCCGCCTCGGTAAGGTAGCTGGTGGCGCTGGCTGGTTTGCCGATGCAGGGCATGCCCGCCAAAAAACTCGGCGCAAACTTTTCGAGCAAGCCCCACACGGGGAAGTTAAACGCATTGATATGGACGGCCAAGCCGCCACGTGGCACCAGCACATGGGTGCCGGAGAAACCTCCTTTTTTTCCGATGGCGAACGCCGGGCCTTCATGCACCAGGTTGCCCGAGGGCAACTCGTTGCTACCAATGCTGGCGTAGGCAAACAAGGTGCCCGCGCCACCATCGATATCGATCCAACTGTCCACCTTGGTGGCACCGGTGTGGGCGGAAACGGCGTAGAGCTGTTCCTTGTGCTCCATCAGGTACTTGCCCAGCGCCTTGAGGCGCTGGGCGCGCTCCTGAAAATCCATTGCCATCAGCGCGGGTAGGCCCTTGCGGCGGGCGTGTTCCACCGCCTCGCCAAAGTCCAGGCTTTCGGCA
Organism: uncultured Rhodoferax sp.; assembly: GCA_964569855.1. GTDB lineage: Bacteria > Pseudomonadota > Gammaproteobacteria > Burkholderiales > Burkholderiaceae_C > Allorhodoferax. The sequence continues at coordinate 3,611 of CAZMXB010000334.1, read as the reverse complement.
TGGGTATGGCCGATGGTGGTGCCATTGACGGCGCTGCGCAACGCGCTAGCGGCCTGAGTGCCTTGCCAGCGGCCGGCAATGTAACTTTGAATGGTGGCGGTCATGTGCGGTGCCTTACGGGGGAAAACAAAAAAATGGGGTGGCGCCGCGTTATGCGGCGCCAGGGAAGTGGACTCAGGGTATTTCCCGCGGTGAGAGAGGAACTCGCGGTGACGCGCGCTTTACCGCTCGTCAAAGCTGATGGTCACGGACTCGGAGGTAGGGCGCGACTGGCAGCTTAGAACAAAGCCCTTTTCGGTTTCCCACGGCTCCAGGCCAAAGTTTTTGTCCATGGCTACGCTGCCGTCCATCACTTTGCAGCGGCAGGTGGCGCAGACGCCACCCTTGCATGAAAACGGCAGGTCCAGGCCTGCAGCCATGGCCACGTCCAGCACATGTTCATCCGGGTTCATGTGCAGCGCATGTTCCTTGCCGTCCAGCACTACGGTGAGTGCCACCTTGCCACTGACGGGCAGCTTCAGGTTGGCCACGGCAGCCTTGCGTGCTTCGGACGTCAGTGTCTCCAGCACGGGCGAGGTAAAGCGCTCGGTATGGATTTGTTTGGCCGGCACACCAGCTTCGAGCAGGGCCTTCTCAGTCACCTCGATCATGGCCTCGGGCCCGCAGACAAACACCTCGTCCATGCTGCCCACCGGCAGCAAGGTGTCGATGATGCTTTTGACCTTGTCGGCATCAATGCGGCCCTGCAGCAGGTCCACCTCTTGTGCCTGGCGCGAGAGGATGTGAATCAGCGTGAGGCGGTCTGCAAAGCGGTCTTTCAGGTCCTGCAGCGCTTCGTTAAACATCACCGAGTTCATGCTGCGGTTGCCAAAAATCAGGGTGAATTTGGATTCGAGTTGGTCCTCCAACGTGCTGGCCATGATCGACAAAATCGGCGTGATGCCGGAGCCCGCCGCAAAGGCCACGCGGTGCAATGCGCGCGGCCGCTTGGAGACAAAGCGGCCTTCCGGTGGCATGACCGAGAGCGTGTCACCGGCCTTCAGCTGCTTGGCCGCCCAGTTGGAAAACACGCCGCCTTCCATCGGACGAATGCCCACCACCAGCTCCCGCTTGCGTCGCAGGTGGCTGTGCGTGGAGCAGATGGAATAGCTGCGCCGCACGTCGGCTCCGTCGATCTTGCTGCGCAGGGTGAGGTACTGGCCGGGCTGGAAATCAAAGCGCTCGACCAGATCGTCAGGCACCGAAAAAGCGATGGCGACCGAACCTGCTGCCTCGGGGCTAATGCGGGCGATGCGCAGGTCGTGGAAACGGGAGGATGCGGTCATGGTGGTGTGCGCGGGTGAGTGCGTCGGTTAGTGCGCGCGTGAGCGCACGGGTCAATCGGATTAATAGGGTTTGAAGTAGTCAAAAGGTTCCATGCAGGCCAGGCAGCGGTACAGGGCCTTGCAGGCAGTGGAGCCAAAGTGTGATATTTCGGTGGTGTTGTCGGAGCCGCACTGCGGGCAGGCCACGGTTTCCCGTTCGACCAAACCTTTGCGTGGCGCAAACGCAATAACGTTGGCACCCGCAGACGCCGCGCAGGCACTTTTGACGGGCGGCGCAATACCGTAAGCGCGCAGCTTCGCGCGCCCCTCGGCCGTCATCCAGTCGGTGGACCAGGCCGGTGCCAGTTGCGTGATGACGCGTGCTGCCACACCGGCGCGGGTCAGGACCGCGGCCACATCGTCTTCCATCTGGCCCATGGCGGGGCAGCCGCTGTAGGTGGGGGTGATCACCACCTCCAGGCCATTGGCGCCCTCACGCACTGCGCGCAGAATGCCCATCTCGCGCAGGTTCACAACCGGGATTTCCGGGTCGGTCACCGACTCCAGCAGCTCCCAGATGGCGTGGTGCGCCTGGTCACTTTGGCGCTGCGCCAGCGGGCCATCTGGCAACACGCCTTGGCAAGATGATGGGCCGTTTATCGACATGGCAGTTACCAGACGGCCTCAGGATGCGCGCGTGCCAGGCTTTGCATTTCTGCCAGTACAAAGCCCAGGTGCTCGGAGTGCACGCCGAGCTTGCCGGTGGTGACAAAGCCGACGCTGCTGGGGAGCTTGAGGGTGGCGGCTTGCAGCGTGTCGGCCACGGTGGCTTCCCACTCGGCACGGAACGCGCAGACATCGACACCGGCACCGGTCTTTACCGCTGCGGTTTCCATGGCACTCTCGGTCCAGAACTCCTGCGTGAAGGGCATCAGGTAATCGAATGCGGCTTGCATGCGCTGGTGCGACTCGAGCGTGCCATCACCCAAACGCAGCACCCAGTCGTGCGCGTGGCGAAGGTGGTACTGCACTTCCTTCAAGGACTTGGAGGCAATCGCAGCCAGTTGTGCATCGCTGGACGTGCTAAGACCCGCCCACACCTGGACCATGAGTGCGCTGACCAAAAAGTTGCGCGCCATGGTGACGGCATAGTCGCGGTCGCCAGCGGATGTGGGCAAGATGGCGGTGCGGTGCGGCAGTTCCATCAGCGTGTAGTTCTTGAACTCGGGCACATCACGAAAGTAAGCCAACAGGTCTTCACTGCTTTTACCGTCCTTACGAACCGTGGCCACATGCTGGTAGAGCATGCGGGCCTGGCCGATCAGGTCGAGCGCGTTGTTGGCCAAGGCAAGGTCTTCCTCAATGATGGGGCCATGCCCGCACCACTCTGCATTGCGCTGGCCCAGGATCAAAGCGTTGTCTGCTAGATGCAAAAGATAGTCTTGGTAGCTGGCCATTACATGTGCCCCACTTCTTCAGGGATGTCGTAAAAGGTGGGATGACGGTAGATCTTGTCGGCTGCCGGCTCGAACAGCGCGTCCTTGTCTTCCGGTGCGCTGGCGGTGATGGCCCTGGACGGCACTACCCAGATGCTGACGCCTTCCTGGCGGCGGGTGTAGACATCGCGCGCCATTTGCAGTGCGTGCTGGGCATCCGATGCGTGAAGGCTGCCGCAATGCTTGTGTTCCAGACCCTGCTTGCTGCGAACAAATACTTCCCAGAGGGGCCAGTCTTTTAATGCGGTGGTGCTCATGCTGCTTCCTTTTTCGTTTCGGATTGGTGTTTTTGGGCGTAGGCCAGGGCCGCATTGCGCACCCACTGGCCGTCGTTATGCGCTTTGACGCGGGTCGCCAGGCGCTCTTTGTTGCACGGGCCGTTGCCGTTAACCGTGTTCCAGAATTCGTCCCAGTCGATCTGGCCGTAGTCGTAGTGCTGGCGCTCTTCGTTCCACTTCAGGTCCGGGTCGGGCAATGTCACGCCCAGCACACGCGCCTGCGGCACTGTGGCATCAATAAACTTCTGGCGCAGATCGTCGTTGCTGATGCGCTTGATTCCCCATCGCATGGCCTGCTCGCTGTGCGGACTGTTGGCGTCCGGCGGCCCAAACATCGCCAGGCACTTCCACCAGAAGCGGTTCACTGAATCCTGCACCATGGCGCGCTGCTCGGCGGTGCCTTGCATCATCACCAGCAGAGCCTCGTAGCCTTGGCGCTGGTGAAAAGACTCTTCCTTGCAGACACGGATCATGGCCCGCGCATACGGGCCGTACGAGCAGCGGCACAGCGGGATCTGGTTCATGATGGCCGC
>CAZMXB010000333.1:863-5354 GCA_964569855.1 uncultured Rhodoferax sp. | reverse complement strand
ATTTGCTCCAGCTTGAATTCGTTGTTGCGGGCGCGCAGACTGTACCGGGGCTGACCCGCGTAGATGGCATCCGCGCCAAAGTCAAAGGCGGCACGCATCTTGTCCAGGGAACCGGCAGGCAGGAGGAGTTCGGGAGATTGGGGGCTCATGGGCTCTATTGTCCCGCAAGGCACCGGGTCTGGCGACGCGACTCGGCGTTGCAAATGCCCGGTCGGTGGCATCACAATAGCGGCATGGAAAAACAGATTCTGATTGCCGGTGGCGGCATTGGCGGTTTGGCAGCAGCGCTGGCCTGCGCCCGTGCAGGCTGGCCGGCCACGCTGATGGAGCGCACCCGCGAGTTTGGCGAGGTAGGGGCGGGTATCCAGATGGGCCCAAACGTGGTGCGACGTCTGCATGCCTGGGGTTTGGAGGAGGATTTGAAAAAGGTGGCCGCGTATCCCGAGATGTTGAGGGTGCGGTCTGCCGAAACAGGCGATGTGCTGGGCCGGTTGCCGCTGGGTGAACGTGCCCGCAAGCTCTACGGAGCCCCCTATGCCACGATTCACCGTGCTGACTTGCATACCTTGCTGCTCAATGCGGTTCAGAAGGAAGGCACCGTACAACTGCATCTGGGTCGTTGGCTGGAGTCCTTCGTCGATACCGGAAATGCCGTACAGGTCAAGGCCCTGGATGGAGCACACATGGAAGGACAGGCCCTCATCGGTGCCGATGGCTTGTGGAGCACCGTGCGCCAGAATCTGCTCGACGATGCGGAGCCCAGAATCACCGGCCACCTGGCCTATCGGGCACTGATCGCCCAGCGTGAATTGCCGGCTTATTTGCGCAGCCAAAAAGTGACAGTCTGGATGGGGCCGGATTTGCATGTGGTGCAGTACCCGGTTCGCCGTGGCCATTGGCTCAACGTGGTGGCCATTGTGAAGGGACAGGTTATCGGCGATGTGGACGATTGGGACCAGGAAACCCACGCCCGCGACTTGCAGGCTGCCATGGGTCGGACCTGCAACCGCCTGCAGGACCTGGTCAGCGCGATCAACAACTGGCGTCTGTGGGCCTTGTGTGACCGCCCACCGATGGCAGGTGCGGGTGAGCAAGCAAAGGGGCGGGTGGCCTTGCTGGGGGATGCGGCCCACCCCATGCGACCCTATATGGCGCAGGGCGCGGGTATGGCAATCGAAGACGCGACCTGCCTGCAGGCCGTGTTGAGCGGTTCTGAGCGGCCCATGGCCAAACGGCTGCTGGCCTATGCCAACGAACGCTGGCGTCGCAATGCGCGGGTGCAGGCCCGCTCCATTCGAAACGGCCAAATCTTCCATGCCAAAGGGCTGATGCGCTGGGGTCGCGACGCGGCCATGGATGTGCTCGGTACACGGCTGCTGGACGTTCCGTGGCTGTATCGGGGTTGAAGCCTTCGGGCAGGAACCATTGCGGGCGGTTACTTCAGATTCGCATCCATGATTTTCTGGTGCTCTCCGGACGCTTTGAGCTTGCGCAGCGCCGCGTCAAATTTGTCGACGAGGACCGCATTTTCAGGCGTTTTGGCGAAACCCGCATACAGCTTGACCGATGAAATAACCAGCGGCAAGGCGTGGACGGTGGCGCTGAGTCCGAGCGCCTTCAGCAGTGTATTTCCGACCGCCCGGTCGCAGACGAAGGCGTCAAAACGACCTGCCAACAATTTCATGAAACCCTGCTCGTCTGTGTTGCCGACGTCAATTTGAACCAGTCCTGTGGCGACGACCCGTTTGAATTCGGTCCCGTAGTCATACCCCGAGGTTGTGCCGACGGTTTTGCCGGCCAATGCGTCAATGCGGGGGATGCTGAGTTCCCGCCCATTCACGACAAACAGCACGTTCTCGCTGGTGCTGAGGTGCTCTTTGGGGAAATAGAGAAACCTCTGACGCTCCTTGGTGGGGTGCAACGACAGGATGGCTGCCACCTTCTTCCGCTCCACCAGCATTTCACTGCGCTTCCAGGGGTAGAAAGTGAACTTGGCTTCCATGTCAAGCGACTTCAGCGCGGCGCGCACGATGTCGGGATGGTAGCCACGGGCCTGTCCATTCACCGAGTACTCGGCGGGTGGCCACTCTGACACCGCAAACTCCAGGGTTTGCGCTTGCAGCAGACTGCTCAAGCACAACCCAACCAACAAAAACAGCATGCTCAAGCCCATCTTTTGAGTCGATGGTCGGGCGCGGCATTGCATTCCAATGCCTCCCTGCAGGCTGTCGCCCGGGTGGCATCGTGCCCCGGTGCGGTCGGGTGCAGCGCGCATGTGAAATTGGTGGGGCATTGTTTTCGGGGTGTCTGAGGATTGGACTCAGGCGAGGCGCCCCAACAGCAGGTACTCCATCAGCGCCTTTTGCACATGCATGCGGTTTTCTGCCTCTTCCCACACCACCGACTGGGGGCCATCAATAACATCGGCCTGCACTTCTTCGCCCCGGTGGGCGGGCAGACAGTGCATGAACAGGGCGTCGGGCTTGGCGGCCGCCATCATGCTGAAGTCTACGCACCAGGCAGCAAAAGCCTTGCGGCGGACCTCGTTTTCGGCTTCATAACCCATGCTGGTCCAGACGTCGGTGGTGACCAGATCGGCACCGGCGCAGGCGTCCAGCGGGTCGCTATAAGTTTTGTAGCTGCCCGCGCCCATTCCACGAGGGGTAACAGCCACTTTTTCATCGACCTCATAGCCGCTGGGAGTGCTTACCCGCAGGTGAAAGCCCAGCGTGGCGGCGGCTTGCAACCAGGTGTTGGCCATGTTGTTGCCGTCCCCCACCCAGGTCACGGTCTTGCCCTGCAGGTAGTTGGGGTTCAGGTTGCCGTGGGCATCGGTGCCGCGGTGCTCGAGCAACGTGAACAGGTCGGCCAGTATCTGGCAGGGGTGAAACTCGTTGGTGAGGCCGTTGATGACAGGCACCCGCGAGTTGGCCGCAAAGCGCTCGATCTTGGTCTGCTCAAAGGTGCGGATCATCACGATGTCGGTCATGCGGCTTATGACCTTGGCGCTGTCTTCAATGGGTTCGGCACGGCCCAACTGGCTGTCACCGGTGGTCAGGTGCACCACGCTGCCGCCGAGCTGGTACATGCCAGCTTCAAAGCTTACGCGCGTGCGGGTGCTGGCCTTCTCGAAGATCATGGCCAGCGTGCGGTCCACCAGCGTGTGGTGTTTGGTGAAGGTCTTGAACTTCTTCTTGATCAGCGCCGCGCGGGTGAACAGGTAGTGGTATTCGTCGGCCGTGAAATCGGCAAACTGCAGGTAATGCCGCACCGGCGGCGCGCCCTGGGGCAGGGTGCTGGGGATGGCTTTGGGTGCTGGATTCATGCGGCTTCCTGGAGCAGGGCGCCGATCAGCGGGCACAGGATGGCGACCACCTGGTCGGCCTCGGCGGCGGTCATGATCAGCGGTGGCACCAGGCGGATCACGCTGTCCGCGGTGACGCTGATCAAGAGCCCCGCATCGGCCGCGCGTTGCACCAGGGCGCCACAGGGCCTGGACAGGTCAATACCCAGCATCAGGCCCATGCCGCGAATTTCCTTGACCGCGCCGCTGGCCAACTCGGCCGCCAACGCCTTTTCCAGACCTGCCTTGAGGTGTGCGCCTACCCTGGCGGCATTGGCCAGAAGGCCCTCGGCTTCCATGGTGCGAATCGTTGTGATACCGGCGCGCATGGCCAGCGGGTTGCCGCCAAAGGTGCTGCCGTGGTTGCCGGGAGCAAAGATATTGGCGGCCTTGGGGCCGGCCACCACCGCGCCGACGGGCACGCCGGAGCCCAGGCCTTTGGCGAGCGGCATCACGTCGGGCGTGATGCCGGCCCACTGGTGGGCAAACCACTTGCCGGTGCGACCCATGCCGCATTGCACTTCGTCAATCATCAGCAGCCAGTCGCGTTCGTCGCACAGGGCGCGTACATCGCGCAGGTAGTCCATGTGCATAGGGTTGACGCCGCCCTCGCCCTGGATGGCCTCGAAGAACACGGCCACCACGTTGGGGTTGTTGGCGGTGGCCGCTTTGAGCTGGTCAATGTTGTTGATGGGCACCCGGATAAAGCCTTCCACCAGCGGGCCAAAGCCGGCCTGCACCTTGGGGTTGCCGGTGGCGCTGAGCGTAGCGATGGAGCGGCCATGAAAGGCTTTTTCATAGACCACGATCTCGGGGCGCTCAATGCCTTTGTCGTGGCCGAACTTGCGCGCCAGCTTGAGGGCGCATTCGTTGGCCTCCAGCCCCGTGGAGCAGAAGAACACGTTCGTCATGCCGGAGCGCTCCACCAGCAGACTGGCCAGTTCTTCCTGCAACGGCACGTGGTAGTAATTGGAGGTGTGGATCAGCTTGGTCACCTGGTCCTGCAGTGCAGCGACCAGTTTGGGGTGGTTGTGGCCCAGCGTATTGACGGCGATGCCACCCAGCGCGTCCAGGTACTCACGACCGTTCACGTCCCACACGCGGCAGCCTTGACCATGGCTCATGGCTATCGCCAAGCGGCCATAGGT
>CAZMXB010000333.1:0-853 GCA_964569855.1 uncultured Rhodoferax sp. | reverse complement strand
TGAGGAGAAGAGGGCAGGGCAGGTGTCGCAGCAGCGGTCATGAAATTGGCTCCAGGGTCAACGCAAAAACAAGGCGGTCCACCCTCCGCTGCACCATAACGCGGGCAACGGGATCGGCAAGGACCGCTGAGCCACAATTCTAGGCGGAGGAGCATTGCCCATCTTTGACAATTTGGCATCACTGTGATGCGGTTGGTGTCAGCAAACCGCAGATCTTGCTCAGATAGAATTCTTGTGCGGTGCAACAAGAATCCCGGTACCGAAGTCCTGTCACCACCCAAACCATGCCTTTCTCGTCGTTCAAAGAAATCTACATCCTGGGAGTGACCCGCAGCGGCAAGACGTTTCGCCCCAGCGACTGGGCCGAGCGCCTGGCCGGTGTCATGAGCCAATTTCGCCCGGGTGGGCCCCGGCCTGGCAGCCATCTGGCCTACTCGCCCTGGTGCGTGCCGACCTCCATCGGCAATGTGAAATGCGTGATCGTCCACAGCGATCTGCGCGAGTACGAGGTCATGGCCTGGGACTTCTGCCTCAACTTCGCCAAAGACAACGAATTGCAGGTCAGCGAGATTCGACCGGACGCACCCCCCGTTGCTGTAAAACCTTGATGGCGCGCGAGCTGCAACAAAAAAGCCGTTCAATGAACGGCTTTTTTGCTTTGCTGGCAGCGCACCCGGTGCAAACGGCGGTTACCTGAGACTTTGCGGGGCAGACCGCAGCGGCAAGGCCGCTAGCTCTGTCCTCAACTGATCAAAGATGACCGTGCGAGTTGCCTGATAAATCAGGCGTGCAGGTTTTACGCTGCGACGGCCAAGGCTTTCACCTTGGTAGACAAGCGGCTCTTGTCGCGTGC
>CAZMXB010000332.1:1220-5354 GCA_964569855.1 uncultured Rhodoferax sp. | reverse complement strand
TCACATCGGTCTGCAAGCGCCGCAGACTGTCTTCGCAGGTCTTGCGCAGCGTAGCGGGTCGGCCGTCAATCACGCGCACTTGTCTGCCATCGCCATTCACATCCACGCCCTGCATGCCGCACTTGCTGGCCAACGTAATGCGCTGGCGGTGGGGTTTGAGCACGCGTCCCACCAACGTCTCGTTGGCGCCAAAGCCATAGAGCGCCGCCGTGTCGAACAGCGTCACACCAGCATCCAGGGCGGACAGGAGCACGCGCTCGCCCTGCTCGACGGACACCGGCGCGCCGTAGGCATGGCTGAGGTTCATGCAGCCCAGGCCGATGGCAGAGACTTGGAAGGGGCCAAGGGTGCGGTGGTGCATAGGTAGGGAGGGCTCGGAGTGAAAGGGAACGGTAGTTTAGGTGATGGGAGGATTTGCGGAGTGCGTCTTGGTGATGAAATGTGCGCCTGGCCCTCGTGGAATATGCGTCATAAGCTATAACGTTTGTAGCATCCGGTGGCTCACTTGGAGTGAGTTTCTTTGCGAGTGAATTGCTTGCCGATCGCGTCCGACACATTGCGGCCTTCCGCAGGACTGGCTCGTATTGCTGGTCTGGCGTAAGGAGTCACTCACGAGTGCCCGGTATCTGGATGTCCAATCACTTGATTTCTGTTGCCGGTTTGCCGCCATTCGCAACAAGCCGCAGGTTTCTGGGCCTACGCGGCTCTTGAGTATGGAGTATGGCGGGTGGCGTTGTCTAATTTCCGTTGGCTGCGACGAGATAAGTAGCTGGTTCGGAGCAGACAGATGACTTCGTCGGCTCAACGGCTATGGGACCGATTACATGTCACGGCAAAGTTCGACAACGAACATACAACGCTCGGTGAAAGTCGTAGATTCATCTGGACTCGCAACCTGAATGGACTCAATGTCAGTTTCCAAAAATTACATCTCCCCGACGTTCAACGCACACGACATAAAGTCAAACCACCTGCTCGCCGCATTGCCAGTTGAAAATATCAAGCGTTGGCTGCCTGACCTCGAATACACCCAGCTGCCTTTGGGCAAAGTACTGTACGCGGCAGGTGGGATAGAAAAGTACGTGTATTTTCCGACCTCGGGGATAGTCTCCCTGCTCTATGTCATGAAGAACGGGGATGCAGCTGAAATAGCAGTGACCGGCTGCGAGGGCATCGTCGGGGTATCACTGTTTTTGGGGGGTAACTCAACGCCCAGCAGTGCGGTCGTGCAAAGTGCAGGTTCGTGCTATCGGCTGGAAGCCGAAATCCTGAGAAGAGATTTCGACCTTTTTGGTCCCGTAACACACGTATTACTACGGTACACACAGGCGCTGATCACTCAAATGGCTCAAACTGCTGTGTGCAATCGGCACCATTCATTGGACCAGCAGCTGTGCCGCTGGTTATTACTCAGTCTAGACCGCCTACCAGGCCCCGAACTCGTCATGACGCAGGAACTGATCGCCAACATGCTGGGAGTGCGCCGGCAAGGTGTCACTGAATGCGCTGTCAGACTACAGGATGCCGGATTGATCCGGTATTCGCGCGGTCGGATCACTGTGCTGGATCGTGAGGGCTTGGAGGCGCGTGTATGCGAATGCTACGCAGTCGTCAAAGACGAATACGATCGACTTATTCCAAAAATCTCTGCGCAATAGAGCGGCTATCGCGTTGCAACCAACGATTTCAAACCGGCATCAATCAAAGTTAAAAGGTCTTCAATCTTGTAGGGCTTGGTCAAAAAGGCAAATGCACCGGCTGCCAAGCACTTCTCTTCAATGCCAGCAAACGCGTTGGAAGACAGGATGATCACCGGGATATGCGAAGTATCAGCACAATCACTCAACCGGGTAATGGCTTCAATACCGTTCATTTGAGGCATCATAAAATCCATCAAAATCAAGCTTGGCTGAAATCGTTTTGCCAAATCAAGCCCCTGAATTCCACCGGTAGCTGTTAAGAGCTTGAGACCAACTCGTCGAGCGACTATCTGCTTGACCAACTCAGCGTTCGCTTGACAATTTTCGACCTGAAGTATCGTGAATTCGGATGGCGTTTCGCTCAATTCCGAATTTGGATGGGTGTTTTGAAACTTGACCACAGCAGCGCTCCGCATTTGTATTGACGGCCAACCGCACACGAATTGTGCAATGGCGTCATTCTTTATTGCCGTACTCTATTTTCAGGATCAGTTTCTGTCTGTCCGTTTGCGGACATGTTGTCTGTGGGCCACCGAACGAAGTCTGCATCAGCGCAATGTTTTCATGGTCGATATCTTCGCCACCGGTTTCGGCACGGCATTTCGGCAATCTGGTTGACGGCAATGCGTCTAAAACGCCAGTTCGCTTGAAGAAGCTGGTGCTCCGTTCCCGGCCAAAGCGAGGCGATCGACGTCGATGACTCAATTTCGATCGAAACTGGAGACCTTGGTCCGGATTCCAAGCTACAGTTCACGTCGATGGCCCAGCAACAAGCGGGGGGGGGCGGAATCGATAGGTGCCGAATATGCTCCTGGCCCTCGTGGAATATGCGTAGCCAGCTATGCTTGTGATAGCAGATCCAGACCCCTTGCAAGCTCACCCATCATCCCCACCTGACCCCCATGAAGCCCATTTCCCTCCTCGCGCTCGCACTCACCATCCCTTTCGCCTCCACTGCCTTGGCCCAGCAGATCGGCGAAGTGGATACCGCGTTCAAGCTGATTGGCCCGGACCACAAGATCGTGGTGGAGGCGTTTGATGATCCCAAGGTCGCAGGCATTACCTGCTACGTTTCCCGCTCCAAGGCGGGTGGCCTGTCAGGTGCGCTGGGGTTGGCCACGGAAAAGTCGGAGTCTTCCATCGCCTGCAGGCAGGTTGGCCCCATCTCATCCACAGTGCCGATCCCCAAGAGCGAAGAAGTCTTTAGCGAAAGCCGCTCGATCCTGTTCAAGAAGATGCGCATTGTGCGCATGGTGGACCCGGCGCGGCAGGTGCTGCTGTATCTCACTTATTCGGACAAGCTCATTGACGGCTCGCCCAAGAACAGCCTGACAGCCGTGCCTTTGAACGGCGCAAAGTTACAGTTCAAATAGGCGTCGGTCACCTATTTGCCAATTCGCCAATAAAGCCCGCTCACGCCTGTTTGAAGAAGCGCACCAGTTCGCGCACATGGCCCACCACAGCGGCGTCACCCAGAACCTGCGCAATCGTGTTCCGGGCCTCACGCTCCACGCGCACCAGTTCCAGGCGCACATGTTCGGCCAGGTCCGTGTGCCGGTCACCGCTGGCGCTGGCGCCTTGGTCCAAGCGGTGCAAATGCTGCGCCGTCTGTTCGGCCAGGTTGTGGTGCTGCTGCGCAACTGCGGTCAATTGCTCTTCCAGGCGCTGGAGGCGCCGGCGCAGTTCAACCGCGTCCTCCCGTGGCACCTCGATCTCGCGTCCGAGGCGGCTCAGGCGATCGCGCACGTGGACATAGGCCCGAACTCCGGGTCGCAATAGCGTCAAAACCGTAGCCGCGATGGCTCCAAACCATCCGATAAAGCCGACACCACTCAACGCCACCCCGCAAAAGGCCAGCGCTGTCAGCAAATGCAAGCCAACGGCAATTCCCAGCGCGATACGGCTCCAGCGGCGGGCGTAGGCCAGGGCGTCCGGGTCGACCCGAATACCCCGTGCCGCCGAGACCTTGGCCTCGAACAATACCTGGAGCGCCTGGAAGACCATGTTCCATGGCACCGTAACGATGAAAAACAACCACAGCAGGGTGAACAGCCCAATGACCGCATCCAGACTGGGTGCCAGCGGCATTTGAAACCACGACGCTAACAGCCATAACCCGACACCGACAACACCCAGCCACAGCACGCTACCGATCCACCATCCACTCCAAATGCGACCCATGACTAACTCCTCTTTGCAGGTTGAACCAACACGCAACGCACCACCGGTTGGTGGCAGTTTTATTGCGTTCGATTAGTATAGACATAGGCTACTTGTAAACTTTATTGTTCTATAAAAGTAGCTCTATTAGATACTATTGGTATCAGTTCAAAGCCCGTGAATGGTGCAGCAGGACGCAGCACGATGGATGATGGCGAGCTGAAGCGATACTGGTGGCAAGGAGAATGCCCATGCAAATCCGTGCCCTACTGAT
>CAZMXB010000332.1:0-1120 GCA_964569855.1 uncultured Rhodoferax sp. | reverse complement strand
CTACTGATCGCCTCTTTGGCGGGCGTCTCATCGAGCGTACAGGCCGACGAGATTTCCGTAGCCGTCGCGGCCAACTTCACTGCGCCCATGCAAGTCGTGGCGGCCAGCTTTGAAAGGGACACCGGCCACAAGGTACAGGTCGCCTTTGGCGCCACGGGCAAGTTCTACGCGCAGATCAAGAACGGCGCGCCGTTTGAGGTTCTACTGGCAGCCGACGCTGAAACCCCGGCCAAACTGATCCATGAAAACGCCGCTGTGGCGGGTAGCCAGTTCACCTACGCCATTGGCAGGCTGGTGCTGTGGTCGGCAAAGCCCGCGTTCGTGGATAGTGCTGGTACCGTATTGAAAGACGGTGGCTTCAATCACCTGGCCATCGCCAACCCAAAGCTCGCGCCCTATGGTGCAGCCGCCGTGGAGGTCATGAAGCAACTGGGCCTGTACGAGGCCATGCAGCCCAAGATCGTCACCGGCGAAAGTATTGCGCAGACCCACCAGTTCGTCCGCACGGGCAATGCGGAGCTCGGATTTGTGGCACTGTCCCAAGTGTTGAAGGATGGAAAGATGGAAGGCTCGGCGTGGATGGTCCCCACCCGTTTGTATTTGCCAATCCGTCAGGACGCAGTCCTCCTGGCAAAGGGCCGGAACAAACCTGCGGCAGAGGCCCTGATGAGATACCTGCGATCCGACCGAGCGCGGGCGCTGATTCAATCCTTCGGATACTCGCTGCCCTAGTCGGTCCGGGCGTGCAACTAAGATCACAACATGTTATTGAATGACAGTGATCTGCAAGCAATCTGGCTCACCATGCGCCTGGCGGGCATCGTCACGCTGATCCTGCTGCTGATCGGCACACCCATCGCCTGGTGGCTGGCACGCAGCAAGGCGGTGTGGAAAGGTCCGGTGAGCGCGGTGGTCGCCATGCCACTGGTGCTGCCGCCCTCCGTGCTGGGTTTTTATCTGCTGCTGGCCATGGGGCCGAACGGCCCGGTAGGGCAATTCACCACAGCGCTGGGCATCGGGCTTTTGCCTTTCACCTTCTGGGGCCTGGTGATTGGCTCCGTTTTCTACTCCCTGCCTTTCATGGTGCAGCCTTTGGTAACGGCGTTCGAGGCGATTGGTG
>CAZMXB010000331.1:0-5356 GCA_964569855.1 uncultured Rhodoferax sp. | reverse complement strand
CGTCCCAGGTCTGCGGGTTCATCGCCACCATCATGTCGACGCCGCCGCGCCGGCCCAGGTAGCCGCGCTCGGTCACCCGCACCTCGTACCAGGTCGGCAGGCCCTGGATGTTGCTCGGAAAGATGTTGCGCGGGCTCACCGGCACGCCCATGCGCATCACGGCTTTGGCAAACAGCTCGTTGGCCGAAGCGGACCCCGAGCCGTTGACGTTGGCAAACTTGATGACGAAATCGTTAATGGCTTCCAGGCGTTTCATAATGCATGTACTCCCGCGCTCTTATCACGGCAAAGTGCCCCGGCTTGTGTTGTATTCAACAAGAACTTTTGCATGTCCCAGGCTCCAGTCGGGCATCGTTCGGCACACAGGCCGCAGTGCAGGCAAACATCCTCGTCCTTGACCATGATGTGACCCGTCTTGAGTTCCGCAGACACATAGAGGTCCTGCGTAGTGTTGGTAGCAGGCGCCTTCAGGCGGGACCGCAGATCCGCTTCTTCACCGTTGGCCGTGAAGGTGATGCAGTCCATGGGGCAGATGTCCACGCAGGCATCACACTCGATACAGGTGTCACGGTTAAACACCGTCTGCACATCGCAGTTCAGACAGCGGCTTGCTTCCTTGAAAGCCACCGCAGCGTCAAAGCCCAACTCCACTTCGACCCGAATGCTGGCCAGGGCTTTTTCGGCGTCTGCCCATGGCACCTTGAACCGGGTGTCGTTGGACACATCGTTGCGATAACTCCATTCGTGAATCCCCATTTTTTGGGACATCAGCCTGGTCAATGGTGCCGGACGGATGGCCACGGATTCCGAATGCAGGAACCGGTCGATGGACACCGCTGCCTCGTGGCCATGGGCGACCGCCGTGATGATGTTCTTGGGCCCATAGGCCGCGTCTCCACCAAAAAAGACCTTGTTGTGTGTGGACTGGAAACTGTCTTTGCCCAGGACCGGCAGACCCCAACGGTCAAATTCAATTCCACAGTCACGCTCAATCCATGGAAAGGCGTTTTCCTGTCCGACGGCGAGCAGCACCGTGTCGCAAGCAAAGAACACTTCAGGCTCGCCGGTCGGAACCAAGGTGCGGTTGCCTTTTTCGTCGTAGACGGCGCGCACGACTTGAAAGCGCACACCGGTCAACTTGCCGTTGTCGTGATCAAAAGCCGTGGGCACGTGGAAGTTGATGATGGGAATGCCTTCGTGTTGCGCATCCTCTTTTTCCCAGGGAGAGGCTTTCATTTCCTCAAATCCACTGCGAACAATCACCTTGACGTCGGTTCCACCCAAACGCCGGGCGGAGCGGCAACAGTCCATGGCGGTATTGCCGCCACCCAACACAATGACCCGGGATGGAACTTCGGTGATGTGCCCAAAAGACACTGAAGCCAACCAATCGATACCAATGTGAATATGGGCTGCCGCTTCCTTGCGGCCCGGAATATTCAGTTCCCGACCACGGGGAGCGCCGCAACCCACAAATATGGCGTCGTAGTCTTGCTCAAGCAATGCCTTCATCGACTCGACCCGGTGACCACTCACAAACTTGACGCCCAAATCCAGCACATACCCGGTTTCCTCATCTATCACGGACTCGGGCAAGCGAAAGCGCGGGATCTGGGAGCGGATAAAGCCACCCGCCTTGGCCTCGCTGTCAAACACCGTGACTTCATATCCTAACGGCGCCAAATCACGTGCAATGGTCAAAGCGCTTGGGCCCGCACCCACACAGGCGATGCGTTTGCCATTGCTGGGCGCGACGCTTGGCATGCGTGACTTCACGTCGTCCTTGTGGTCCGCCGCCACACGTTTGAGCCGGCAAATGGCAACCGGCTCCGGGGTCTCGCCATTGTTCTCTTCGACCCGGGTGCGCCGACAGGCGGGCTCGCAGGGGCGGTCACAGGTTCGACCTAAAACACCCGGAAACACATTGGAGACCCAATTGACCATGTAGGCGTCGCTGTAGCGGCCCTGACCGATCAGACGGATGTATTCGGGAACGGGAGTGTGGGCCGGACAGGCCCATTGGCAATCAACGACCTTGTGGAAGTACGATGGCTGAGAGATATCGACGGGTTGCAAAGCTGCCTCCTATAGCGGAGCGGGCCTTCAGGAGCAGCCGCACCGGTGAGGTGCAGTCTACGGCCATAGGCACCACCTTGGGGTCGGGAAACCCCTTATTTGGCACTGGATCTGTGCTTTTTATGATCTGCATCAAGTGCGTCGCGTATCGAAAGTTCAGTTACGCAAAGAAAAGAAATTGAGTATCCGAGCCAACATATCCCCCTGATTGGCCATGGACTGCCCGGCGGCAGCCAGCCGCACGCCGCGCTCCGCATTGCGCGCCTCCACAATGGCAGACATTTCCTTGGCGATCTCGGGACGCTGCTGCAACACCTTGGCAAAGCCTTCCTTGTCCAGACGGTAACAGTCGACGGCGGTTGCTGCAATCACCGTGGCGCTGCGAGCCTCACCTGTCAACATGCCCATCTCGCCGAAAATGGCGCCATCGCGCAGCGTCGCCACTGGCAAGCGCCCCTTGGGGCCCTCGACAACCACTTGTGCTTCACCCTTGATGATCAGGTACAGCCAGTGGGCCACCGCGCCCTGGCGGGTGATGATGTCACCGGTAGCAAACGGCGCATGGACCAGGTGGCCCGCCAGGGTTTTTTGCTCCGGTTCCGGCAGGCGGGCAAACAGGTCGGTACGACGGATGGCATCGAGGCGCCGCTCAAACTCACGTTGGCCTGCGGCTACGCGCCAGGTGTCGTTCTCCTTGACGGTCAGGCGTTCCTCTTGCGGCAGGCCCAACATGACACCTGCACGAGCCAATGCCGAGAGAGCGTGAACGCGCACCGCCGAATCGCTGGGATCATCAAAACGTGGATTGGCAAGCCAGTAGCGCAGCGTATAGCGGCTGTAACCAAAGGCCACCTCACTGAGGATGGCGCTGGGCGGCGGATCGGTCAGCACGTTGGGAATTTCGGAGTCCACGACAGCGCGTTCCAGGGCACGGATCACCGTGTCCGGATCGGCTGCGGCTTCCACGTTGAACTGCACCGCGCGACGCCATGCCAACGGACTGTCCACCGGGTCACGCAGCACCGTGAAACGGTTCTTCATGAGCCAACCGTTGGGAACAATGACCAACTCCCGGTTGCGAGTTTCGATGGCCGTATAACGCCAATGCACGTCGGTCACCCGGCCACTGACGTTCTCCATTTGCACCCAGTCACCCACACGCAGGGAGTTGTCGAGCTGCAGGGTCACGCCGCCCAGCACGTTGCCCAGCGTGTCCTGCATGGAAAATGCAACCACGGCGGTAATCAGTGCCGAAGTGGTGAACAATTGGGATGGGTCCACACCCGACAAGCGCAAACACAAAATACCCCAGGCCAGGGCCAAAGCGGTAAACGTCAAATCGTGCGCAATGCGGGGCACCGCCAGCCCGACTGCCGGCAGCAGCCCCCGAAAAACCAGGGTGGCGGTCAGATGGGTGACTGCCCATCCCCACAAGACAATGGCGGCTCCGGCAGCACTGTTGGCAAGCAACGGATGCAAAGTTCCAAACGCAACAACGGCCAGCGCAACCGCTGACAGGCAAGCCAGCACCCAGGTTACCCGAAGGGCGCGCCGCTCTCCCGGACGCAAGAAACGAAACGCCAGGGCAATGACCGCAACACCTGCCAGAGCCAACCACAAGTCCTGTTGCCGGCCGAGTACGGTTTCTAGAACAGTCATAACCAGAGCCGTTCCAACCTAGCGGCTTTGCCCCGGGTGCGCCAGTTGAGAAAACGCTTTCACCACGTCGGGTGGCGCCTGCACCAGCTCAATCAGCACGCCCTCGCCCGCAATCGGAAATTCGTCATTGCTCTTGGGGTGCAAAAAGCAAATGTCAAAACCCGCCGCGCCCTGGCGGATGCCTCCCGGCGCAAACCGCACACCATTGGCCGTCAACCACTCCACGGCAACCGGTAGATCGTCAATCCACAAACCCACATGGTTGAGCGGTGTGGTGTGCACGGCCGGCTTTTTGTCCGGGTCCAGCGGCTGCATCAGGTCCACCTCGACCTTGAAGGGTCCGGCGCCGATGGCGCAGATGTCTTCATCCACGTTTTCGGACTCGCTGCGGTAGGTGCCGGTAACCTCCAGCCCCAGCATTTCCACCCACAGTTTCTGCAGGCGCATTTTGTCGGGGCCTCCAATGGCGATTTGCTGGATGCCCAACACGTGAAAAGGACGTTGCATAGTCAGTATCTCCAACTTCGCGCTCAGGCGAATTCAACTATCGGTTGGTCAACGGTCAGCGATTCCCCTTTGGCCGCCAGCACCTTGCCTACGATACCGTCCGCAGCTGCGAACAACACATTCTCCATCTTCATGGCCTCGATCACCGCCACACGTTCGCCAGCCTGCACCTTTTGCCCTGGCACAACCGCCACATGCACCAGTAGACCGGGCATGGGAGACAGCACATAACGACTCATGTCGGGCGGTGCCTTGTAGGGCATCAGGGCATGCAACTGCGCCACCCGTGGAAGCAACACCATGACCTCCAGCTGTGTGCCGTTGTGTATCACACGAATGGCCAACGGATTCTTGGGAATGCCCCGTTCGACCTGGGCTGTGAAGTGTTCGCCGTTGCAAGTACCCTCCATGCGAACCTGTCCAAACTTGGATTCGCTATGAATCTCGTAGCTGCTTTGGCCCACGGTGATTTGGCCGGTGCGTTTCTTGTCGTGAAAGTCCGCAAAATGCACCGGGTAAGACGCTCCATTGCCTGTTTGCCCCATGGCAACCACCACGTAGTCAGCGCCAACACGCAACTCATGGCCTTCCATCTGGCCACTGATGGCGGTAGAACGGGCCAGATACCGCCGGTTCACAAACGCCGCCAGCGCCACCAGGAACTCCACGTTGGCGTGCGGTACGTCTTCTGCACGGAAGCCTGTGGAATAGTTCTCCGCAATAAAACCGGTATTGAAATCACCTGACACAAACTTGGGGTGCGCCAGCAACGCAGCCTGAAACGGGATGTTGCTCGAAACGCCACGAATCACAAAGCCGTTGAGGGCCTCGCGCATCTTGGCAATCGCCTCCAGCCGGTCTTTGCCGTGGACAATGAGCTTGGCAATCATCGAGTCGTAGAACATCGGAATTTCACCTCCGTCCTGCACACCGGTGTCCACACGCACGCCCTGCCATTGGCTGACATCCGAGGCAAACATGGTCTCCTTGGGCGGTTGAAAGCGCACCAGACGACCGGTCGAGGGCAAGAAGTTGCGAAATGGGTCTTCGGCGTTGATGCGGCACTCCATGGCCCAACCATCACGCTTGACGTCGGCTTGCGTCAGGGGAAGCT
>CAZMXB010000330.1:0-5377 GCA_964569855.1 uncultured Rhodoferax sp. | reverse complement strand
TTAATGTTCAATCACCACAAATAAGAACTAATTCACCATACCCGTATAACAGACCGCAATTAAATTGGAACTCAATAGGAGGTTAAACAATGGCTAAAAACAGAAATGTAGCAGAACTTGTAGGTGATTCAGAATACATCAGATTTTGGAGCAAGGTTAATATTACAGCTAATCCAGATTTTTGTTGGGAGTGGCAAAGATGCGTAGATGATTACGGTTACGGTAGTTTTACTATTAATAAATTAAGTGAAAGGGCGCATAGGGTTTCTTATTTCAATTTTTACAAATCTCAACCAGCAGAACTAATGGTTTGTCATAAATGTGATAATAGAAAATGCGTTAACCCAAATCATTTGTTTTTAGGAACTAAAAAAGATAATTATGAAGATGCGAGGAAAAAGAATAGGCATACAAAACAAATTTATGGCTCTAAAAACAGTAAATCAAAGTTAACGGAAGAATTGGTTTTTACGTTGTTAGATAAGTATAAAACAGGTAATTACACCCTTGATGAATTGTCTAAAAGTGTAGGCGTTGCGCATTCTTTATTAAGTAGCATTTTTTCCGGCAAAAAATGGCCGCATTTGGGCATAGCAATAAATAAAAGGACTTCTTTAAAGTATGATGATGTTGTAAACATAAGAAAACTACATTCGGAAGGGAAAAGCTATTCTGAAATATCTCAGTTATACAAAATGAAGCCTCAGTCAATAGGTGATATTATTCGAGGAAGAAATTGGAAAAACAATTAAAAATGGCACTACCAGTAGATAGATTTGTTGACCCTTCTCAGGACTTCGCCGGTCTTTACCGTTACAGCGGAAGGCTTGAACAAAACCGTTTGCGTAAAGAGCAAGATAAACAAGCCGCTGCGGGTAGGAAAGCTGCGTCCGATAAATATTTTGCGAACTACCTTGACCCAAAAGACAGATTTACCGGGACAATGGCTGACCCTGAAATAGCAAAACAATTAGGGGAAGCACTTGATGAAGCGTTTATGTTATCTTCAAAGGGGGCTACTGACAACGAAATATTCATGGCTATAACCCCAAGAGTAAATAGGGTTAATGACTATACACAAAAAGTTAAACAGATACAGGCTCAAAAGAAACAAGCGTCAGATGTTGTTGGTAAGATACCGGGGGTTGACCAGATTAAATTTTCAAGCGAATTTGATGATGAAGTATTTATGGAAACAGACCCAAAGACAGGGGTTAAGAAAATGAGGGATATAGGAACGATTGACCCGTCACAAAATTATGCAGACATTGTTTTAAAAAACAGGGATATTTATACACCGGAAGGGTTTGACGAATATGTAGCCAAAGCGGGTAAGAACACTTCATTGGAAGATGTATCTGTTTATGGTAAAGACAAGTCAATGAGAAGGACTAAGGCTGAAATGACAGCCCCTTCATTTATGATAAGTGATAAAGACGAAAGAGGCGCACACGTTGATTTTGTCCCCAAATACGAGATAGCAACGGACGGTGAAAATGTAGTAATGGGGGAGTTTATGGGACAGGACGGGAAGCCAACAAAAGCCCCCGTAAGAATGGTTACAAATGATGTATTTAACGACCTCCCTGTAAGCGCAAAAGCATACCTGCGTCAAGAGGTTCGTAAGTTGTCAAAAGAAAAAGGTGTAGAATTAAATTCCGCACAAGCCGAAAACTTAGCAAGGGCATTGGCTTACGATGAATTGAAAAATTCCGGGAAGCAATACTCTACACTCAAAGAGGTTCAGGTACAAAAGGCAGCACCTATAATTATTAACAATAGCGGTAGCGGAAGTTCATCAAAAACACCACAGCAAATAGACCTTACTGAATACCCAGATGTAGAAGGTGGGGGAAAGGATATTACCAACTTAATGCAAGGGATTAAAGTTACAGGGCTTCCAACAGGGAAAACATTGCTTGCGGAAAAGGTTGTTTTCAACCCCGTAACACAAAAAGTAACATTTAAGGAATATGCTGAAAGAAATGCAAAAGGGGAAATTATAACAGGTGGTGCTGAAAAAACAATGGGACTTACTACTTTTTTGCAAAATATTAAGACAAATAACCCCGGAACAGATATGAAGTTCTTAGAAGGGCTTCGCAATCCAATTACGGGAGCTGCACCAACTCCAGATAAGCCAAAAGGTAAGAGTTGGGTTGTAGGCGACAAAACACTTACGGCAGACCAAATTAAGAAAGGTGCAGCAAAGTACAAAATGACAGAAGAACAGTATTTAAAAAGCATAGGTGCTAAAGAACAATAATTATGGGCAAAGTTCCAATAAGAGTAAAGTTTGATAGTGATGGGCTTCCAATACCACAGGTTGATTCGATTCAATTTGACGATGAAGGGTTGCCTGTTCCAATAAAAAAAAAAGGCGTTTCAGCGTTATTTACGGCTGGTGCGAAAGCTGTTCCGCCTCCTTCTCAAAGTGGTGGTCAAGTTGGGAGTTCCAAAGCCCAATACGGCGGGTTGACAGATTATAGCATAGAAGGGGTAGAAAAATACGCCGAACAATACAACAAAAAGTTTGAGGACGAAACAGGGCATAGGGAACTTA
This sequence comes from uncultured Rhodoferax sp., assembly GCA_964569855.1. Lineage (GTDB taxonomy): Bacteria > Pseudomonadota > Gammaproteobacteria > Burkholderiales > Burkholderiaceae_C > Allorhodoferax. The sequence continues at coordinate 2,814 of CAZMXB010000330.1, read as the reverse complement.
ATCTTAATGCTCCCGTAAAACCAAAGTCTGTACTTGGTCAAATAGGATATGACAAAAGGAAAGGGGACTTTGAGTTAAAGAAAATGCAGAAGTATAGGGACGTTGAAGAAAAAGAAATTACCCCCTTAAAGTTAAAAGTAGTAACAGGAGAGGTTAAGCCGTCTGAACTTTCCGATTTATACAACAAGCCATACGGTAAAAAGATAGTGGGTGACATTATCAATAGTCAAGTACCCGAACTTGGGTCAATGGCTTTGGAAAGTGACGTATATGGTAATGAACAAAAGTGGCAAAATATTGCTCATGCTATAAATGTAAAAAACATTGGTACAGGCATTGAGTTAAATATGAAAGAGTATGATGGAATTGATAGTGATATATATGACGCAATAAAATATGGATTATCCAAAAGAAGCTATCAAGGTAGTGTAAGCCCAACAACGGGCATAGTTTCAAGGGAAAGCGGTAATGAGTTAATAAAGTTGCCCGGAATAAGAATTGGCAATTCTAAAGACTTGGGATTACTTTTACAAGAAGTGTCAAAGTCAGATGAAGTAGTTGATAATAATGGTAATATTATTGGTAAGGGTAAAGCCGATTTGATTGGTAAGATAAAGTCGAAGCTATTCCTCTTAAAGACACAAGAACCTATTGCAGAAGAAATAAACAATGCAAACATTTCAGGTGCGGTATTGAATGTAAATAGAAGGCTTGAAAGAGGGAAGTCACAGTTTCAGACTAACGACAAAATAAACGAAGAACACTTTAAGTTGGGGCTTAACTACGTTAAGGATTCTGACCCTGCACTTTACGCAAACGTAATGCGTTCTATCCGTGACTTAGGGGATATTCCTGACACCGATTACGAAGGGATAGCCTCACTTGGTCAAGATATTTACAATAAAAAAATATACCTACAAAGCGCACAAAATCCAGAACTTGTAGGTAAACAAACTGACATTAAGTACAGTTCATACCAATCCGAAAAACAAAAATACTCACAAGTATTAAGCGAAGAAATAAAAAGGTTAGGGTATGGAAATAAGGGCCGTGTCCCAACAAAAGCCATAGAAGATGCGTGGAGGTTACACCCTGAATTAGATAACGCTGAAATAGTAAATGACATTGCAAAAGATGAAGCAGCGGGTGGGTACGGGATAGTTAAGTCAGGGTTTCTTAACAAAAGAATGAACGCTATTGCGGAACCTTTTAAGGACTTGAATAGGTTCTATAACTCTATTGTTGATAGCCCCGCTGAAACATACTACAATTCAAAACGACTTGACTACGGAGATCAGAAACTACTTGATAACGAAGGAAACATAGTAGATAGGTTGCCGTCAGATAGTTACGGTACTTTTGATAAGATATTGGACGGGGCGGCTAAGATTGCATCCCAAGTATTGCTTACAAAAGGCATTGGGACTGGATTGAAAGCCCCTATTTCTTTTGGGCTTAGTCAGGTTCCACGGGCTGCATTGACAGCCAAACAAGGGGCTAATATCGTTAATATTGGCGGTACATTTGCTTCTACATATTTACAGACATACGGGAATAGCTACATTGATTTTTTGGAAAAGACAGGTGACCCTAACAAGGCTGCTTTAATGGCTACTATTGATGGATTAGGAACGGCTGCACTTGAATCATTTGTGTCACCCGATGTTAAAATAGCAGATAAAGCAGCTGAGTTATTAAAGAGTAAAAAAGTTGATTTTGTAAAAGATTTGGCTTCCGTAATAGAAGGAAAGGGTGGGCGTGTTGCAGCAGGTCAGATTATCAAAAAGTTTGTAAGCGAATCAAGTGGTATTATGGCCGGACAGATAGCACAAGAGGATTTACAGCAAGTTGAAAACTTTTTAGTTGAAGGTGTTTTTTCTCCGAGAACGGTTGAAGATAGGAACTTAGGGAAAGAGTTGATTAACACAACAAAGGAAACGGCTTTAGCTACCGTTATTCCGGCTATATTGGGCGGTGGTGGTACTACTAAGGCACAGAAAAAATTGACAAGGGAAGGGCTTCATACGATTGCTATAAACCTTGATTCATACAAAGAAACATTAGGCAAAGCGGTAGTTGATGGAATATTATCGGAGAAAGACTACCAATTAGCAATGGGGATACTCCAAAAGCACAAAGGTAACATAGATAACGCACCAAAGAGAGATAGCAAAGGTGAGTTGATTTCAATGGAAAGACAAATGGAGTACGCTTTCCAATCAACTGTTGAACAGATTTATACAGAACGTGCAGAACAGCAAGAGGACAAAGTTCAGCGGGAACCACTTGAAGAAAAAGCTAAAGAAGCACAAGAAATCAAAAGAAAGATATTTGGAGGGGAATCTATTACCGGATTACCCAAACAAGAAAAGGTTGATAAAGATGACCAAAAATCAGTAGAAGAAACAAGACTACTTGAAATAGCGTCCCAAGCATTAAATAAGGTTGCCCCGGTAATGGGTCAGGACGGAACTGAAATGGTGGTAAATGACGGCAATCATATCCAACGTGCGGTAGAAGTATTTGGTAAATGGGATGTGACAAAAGCAGTCCAATTAAGCCTTCAAAAAGAATTGGCTGACAACCAAGCACAATTTGAAGAAATAGAAAACCCGACAGATGGGGACAGGGAGTACTTTAAAGAAACAGAAGAAGAAATAAAGCAGAAACACGAAGATGCTTTAAGAAAGATTGAGGAAGCCTCCGTAAAAGGAGAACCCGAACAAATATCACAGCCTATTGAACTTGACCCTACATTACCGGAAGGATATGAATTACCGGGACAGCCAAAAGTAGAAGCAGGTAGTGTTGGTT
>CAZMXB010000329.1:585-5400 GCA_964569855.1 uncultured Rhodoferax sp. | reverse complement strand
GCAATGCTCAGTCTGCCTGCGCTGGATCAAGCCGCCTATGAAGCGCTGCCTGCCGATGAATCGATGGAACGTCGACTACAGGAGGTGGAATTTGCCAAATCCAGCCTGGAACTCTCCCGTCTGGTCAATGCCGGCAACGTCACCGCAGCCCGCACGCTGGTGAAAGATCTGGAAAAGCGCTTCGGGCAGCACCCTTGGCTGCAGGCCAAACTGATGCGTCTGCGCGAGTTGGCGGACCGGGATCCGGAGATGATGGGCAAAGAAGCGCGTTTCAGCTCGCGCAAGATGTCAAAGCGGCTTGTGGCCAACTTCGAAGTTGCGTTCTCGGGGGACGAAACCAATATGGAGATGCCTGCGTTTCTGCGGAAGAAGTCGGAAGAGGGGAAGGGGCGCAAAGGGCCTGACGACACGCCAAATTGATTTTGGCAATCGGTGAGTCACATCAAAGTGATGCTCCTTTTTCAGGGCAGAATTACCCTCCGGACTAGCATTGCACTTCGAACAAGGCGGTTGGGCATGAATTCCATCCAATCAGGGGAGCATCGTGTCGAAAATTCAATTTGCCAAGATCACCGAGTATTTCGGTGATCCTTCAAGCTTGCAATGTGATTCCCAGCGGGCGCCGTATAGACGCTCTGCTTTAGGCAATCCCCATAGGTTCATGGTGACAACAGTCCGGCACTGCTACACACTCATCGAAAAGTGCTGTGATCAGGTTCACGGTGTACGGCTTATTGCTCGTACCAGCTTTCAGCAGCAAAGCACGCAAGAGAATCGGCAACCATGAACCAATCTGGCGCATTGTTCTATTTGGACTGACTCTCACCAAGCACCCTCGCTTACGTTCAATTTTCACTGGGTACCTGATGTCTGAAACGGTTTTGGTAAATGTCCCTAGAGTGGGCATGCTCGCTACAGTTCGCAATCGCCGTGGCGTCATTTCTGGAGTAGCGCCCTTTGCAAGCAAGACCTCTGCCTTGCTCCATTTGGTCACCATTGAGTTCAGTGACTCGGACGGCGACGCAGAGGAAACCTTGCTATGGGAGCGCGAGCGTCAGCCTGTGGTGCTGGAGCCGAACGCACTTCCACGCGTGGATGTCGATGCGCCCATGAGAATGCGGGAGTTTTTGGCTTTGCAACGCGCCACCCGCTGGACGGCGATCACCCCCTTTCTTTCAGCTGAGTCGCCCCAAAAGCGGGGTGAGCTGGTGCCCACAGCGCCCGTATATGGGGCCGTGAGTGCTGACGACTTTCAGTTGGTGCCCTTGGCGCGGGCCATGCGTATGCCCCGTGTCTCCCTCTTGTTGGCCGACGACGTGGGCTTGGGCAAGACGGTGGAGGCGGGTTTGATCCTGGCTGAGTTGGTGCGGCAGCGGCGCATTCGGCGCGTGCTGATCATCACCCCGGCGTCACTGCGCACGCAGTGGCAGCAGGAAATGGATGAAAAGTTCTCTCTTGGCTTTGACATTGTTGATAAGGCAGCCACCCACAAACTGCAAAAAGAGATGGGCCTGGACGCGAATCCTTGGCGCGCCTTGCCGCGCATCATCACCTCCTACCATTACCTGCGCCAACCCGATGTACTGGAGCAGTTCATTGCCAATTGCCGCTCCACCCAAGCCCTTCAGGGTGCCCAATTGCCTTGGGACCTTCTCATAGTTGACGAGGCGCACAACCTCATGCCGTCCAATTTCGGTGAGGACAGTGACCTGGCGGAAATGCTTCGCTTGTTGACGCCGTGGTTTGAACATCGGCTGTTTTTGACTGCCACACCGCACAACGGCCATACCCGGTGCTTTTCCGGCCTGCTGGAGCAACTTGACCCGGTCCGCTTCACGCGGACACCTGCCTTCACTGACAAAGAGCGGCAAATGATTGGCGATGTGCTGATTCGCCGCCTCCAAAGCGAGATCAACACCCAGGACAAAGAGGCGGGTCGCCCACAGCGCTTCGCCACCCGCTACCTAGAGCCCTTGCCCCTGTACTTTGCCAAGCCCGAAAAGGATCTGTCCATAGCGGTCCGCGCCTTCTGCTTAGCCCTCAAGCGGCAGATCATTGCCGCCCCAGAGGCCCGCATGGTGCTGAATTTCGCCATCGAAGTGCTTCGCAAGCGTTTACTCTCAAGCTCGGTGACCTTCGCAGACAGCTGGTTGCGCTTCAAAGTTGGTTTGGCTGAAAGCGAGGCTACTACCGCCAGCGAAGTTCTGGCCGCCCGTCGGGCGGTGCAAGAAGACATTGACGACGACCAGGAGCGTGACAGCCGCAGTCTGCATGCCACCCGCGTGGTCGGCGCCTGGATGAGGCCCTACCTTGGCGCCTTGGCACCTGAGGTTGAAGCCGTGGATGCCGCCTTGCGTGCTCTCAAGTTGACCGAGCTGCCCGTGGTATCCAAGGTGCCAACGGTGGATGCCCGGTTTGATAGGCTCAAAGACTTGATCGCTCAGCGCCTGCGCAACGCGGATGCCTGGAATCGTGACGAGCGTTTGATTGTTTTCACCGAATATAAAACCACCCTGGACTATCTTGCACAGCGATTGGCTGCGGAGTTCGGTGGCGATACGGGCGCCATCATTCAACTCTACGGCGGCATGCATGACGACGACCGCGAGCGCATCAAGTTGTCATTCAATGACCCAACCTCGCCGGTACAGATCCTGCTGGCGACCGATGCCGCCTCTGAAGGCTTGAACCTGCAGCACACGGCGCGCCTGTTGATGCACTTCGAGATACCGTGGAATCCATCCCGTCTGGAGCAGCGCAACGGCCGTATCGACCGCCACGGCCAGGCCCGTGACGTCACCATTTACCACTTCGCCAGCGACGACGATGCCGACTTGGCCTTTGTTGCCAGGGTCCTGCAAAAGGTCAATGAAATTCGCGAAGACCTCGGTTCGGTGGGCGAATTGTTCGATGCTGCCTTCCAGCGCCGCATGTTGGAGCTCAACGAAGACAAAGACGTTTTGAATGACCTGGAGCGCGAAATCAGCACCCGTCAGCGCGCTTCAGACGATGCCAAGGTCCACACGGTGGAGCAGGGCCATGAGGAGCGCGCCCGGCTTGAGCAACTGCTGGTGGATCTGGATCTGAATCCGCAAACATTGCAAGACACCTTACGCATTGCGCTGGGCATGGGAGCCACGCAAGACCCACTTGATGGCCCGGACGCACAGGGCCGCATGCGCCTTCGTGCGCCCCTGCCAGTTCGTTGGCAAGCCGTTGTGGATGACAGCCTGCGGCTGGGTTCGCGCAAAGGTGTGGCCGGTGCTATGCCCTGGTTGGTGTTTGATAACCAGCATTTCATACATGTCGTCAATGGCCGTCAGGTGTTCCGTCCCTCCTTGGACACGGTTCTCCTGCATTTGGGGCATCCGGTCATGCGTCAGGCGCTCACCTCATTTGCGCGCCTGCGCTTTCCGGGTGGGCAAAGCGAGTTCACTCCCCCCAGCCGCTGGGTGGTTACCCGTGGCCCGGTCCCGCAAGGTGTCGACGCATTGGTGCTGCTTACGGTTGAAGAGATGGCGGTTAACGAATTGCGCGAAACCTTTCACCATTGGGTACGCACCGTGGCACTGCCTGTGTCAAAAGGTGTGTTGGGCACCGCTTTGGCTTACAGCGGCCCCTACGCTGCCGAGCATGCGGGTGCGGAAGACCCCGCCAGCGCCGACCAGGCCCGTGCCATTTGGGACGAAATTGATGGCGACGTACGCAGCTGGATTGGGGCCTATCGCAACGAGCTAACCGGCACCGTCGTCAGTGAGCTGAAGACCGCTGGCAAAGATGCGAAAGATCACGAAAAGGCAGCCTTTGAACTGCGCATCAACGAGGTTGCATCTTTGCAAAGAAACCAAAGCATTGAAAAGCTCAAGCGGGAAATCGAAGAGCATCGCAACACTGCTTTGCAGTATTCACTTCTGGAGGACGTTAACGAGCGTGCCGACCGGGAGCTGCGTGATTTGCAAGACGAGCTCAAACGCCGCCAAGGCCAATTTGGCGATCTGTTGGAGCGCCTTAAGCTGGAGAAACAGCGCATTTTGGAACAAGTGCTTCCACAACGTTTCTCTCTCCGTGGTGGTGTCCAGGTATTCCCCGTGACGATTGAAATTCGCCTTCCGGAGGTCATCGTATGACCAAGCCAATCAACTGGTGGGGCAGCCTCAATCACTACGGATTGCTGATCGGCCCTGACAAGATAGCCTCCAGCTTTACGGACCATATTGCCGACTTGTCCAACTGGCAGTCCGACAAACTGCGTCGCTCGCTCACCGCCTTTGACGGCAGCAACGAGAGCCTGGCTGCCCTGTTGGACTTCATGCTGCAAGACCTATCGGGCCTGCCGTCGGACGAGTGGCAGAAGGCCCAGGGCGTGGATGCACGCTGGACCTTAAAGAGCTTTACCGGTGCGTTGGTCAAGCCGCGCCGAATTTGGCTGGGGCCAAACGGTTCGGTGCTGCCGGTTTTTGTGCCTGAAGATGGCGCCTCTCGCCAGTTCGCTGGCCGACTTGGTGTGGGGCGCTCGCGCCAACTACTCAGTCGGGTCGTGGAATGGTTGCGTCAGAAGCAGCAGCCACTTGCATTGGTTACCAACGGCCGCCAATGGCGCCTGGTGCATGCCGGGCAAGACTATGACGCCTGGTGTGAGTGGGACATCGATCTGTGGTTTGTGGAAGGCCAGCCTGGCCCCCAGGTTCTGGCCTGGCTGCAATTGCTCAACCGGGGCGCACTCTCAAGCCCTGCTGCCGGAGTCCAGGGCCCGTTGCTAGCGGCCATCTTTGCCTCGCGCAAAGGTCAGGCTGATCTTTCCGCCGTGTTGGGCGA
>CAZMXB010000329.1:0-575 GCA_964569855.1 uncultured Rhodoferax sp. | reverse complement strand
GCAGCAGGCGTTCGTAGTCGGCATTCATGCGCTCGCGGCTGAAGTGCGAGGTCGCGCGCGCGTGCGCGGCCCCGGCCAGGCGCGTGGCGAGCGCGTCGTCGCGCAGCAGGCGCTCGAGCGCGTCCGCCAGGGCGTGGAGGAGTTGATCACCGCCTCGCACAGTGCCATCGAACAGGCGCAGTTGGCGGGCACTGCCCCCGCGTTTGCTGACCTGTATGTTGCTGGTTCCCGCATCGTCATGCGTTGCATCATCACCCTGTTTGCCGAGGCGCGCAGCCTCTTGCCGGTAGACAACACCGTCTACCAACGTGCCTATAGCCTGGAAGGCTTACGCCAAAGCCTGGACCGCCGTGCCAGCGGCCGTGGCAACGAGCGTCTGGCTCAGGGCCGCAGCGCCTGGCCGCGTTTGATTGCACTGTTTGACCTGATTTACCAAGGCTCGTCCCACGAGGCCTTGACCGTGCCGCAATACAGCGGCGGTTTGTTTGAGCCGGGTGATGCGCAGTCTGCGGACGGCATATCACGGGCGCTGGCCCTGCTGGAAGGCAGCAACAACGCCATTACCTACAAACAAG
>CAZMXB010000328.1:0-5420 GCA_964569855.1 uncultured Rhodoferax sp. | reverse complement strand
TCTTAATCCGTAGGTCGAGAGTTCGAATCTCTCAGATCCCACCAGCCTGCAGCCCTCTTGGGCATTGAAAGCCTGCTTCCGAAAAGATAGCAGGTCTTTTTATTTTTGCTACCGCCAGTTCAGCGATGCCTACGCCAGTCTAAGACAAGCCGACGATTCGCCCGTTGACCAAATCAATGCGGTGTGCCGCGGGCTGTTTGGGTAAGCCTGGCATGGTCATCACGTCGCCGCAGATGATCACCACGAATTCGGCGCCAGCCGCAAGGCGAACGTCGCGGACATCGATCACGTGCCCATGGGGTGCGCCCAAGGCCTGCGCATCCGTTGAAAAGGAGTAAGGCGTCTTGGCGATGCAGACCGGGTAGTGGCCGTAGCCCTCTGCTTCCAGCTGGGTCAATTGTTTGCGAACTTTGCTATTGGCGGTGACCGAAGCTGCGCGGTAGACGGAAGTCGCAACCTTGGTCAGTTTTTCCCACAGTGAGTCGTTGTTGTCGTAGACCCACTGGAGTGTGGACGTCTGTTCGCACAACTCCACCACTGCGTGGGCCAGATCCTCCGCCCCTTGCCCTCCATCAGCCCAGTGGGTGGTGAGCAACACCTTGACACCCAGAGCAGCCATATGCTGGGTCAGCAAGGTGACTTCGGCGGGTGTGTCGGTGGAAAAGTGGTTGATGGCCACGATACACGGGATGCCATAGACGCGGGTCACGTTGTCTACGTGCCGCTCCAAATTGACCAATCCTCTTTCCAGTGCGATCAGGTCTTCTGCAGTGACGCTTTTCAGTTCCGCACCACCTTGGTATTTGAGCGCGCGCAGTGTTGCCACTACGACGCAGGCCGCTGGTCGCAAACCACTCTTGCGGCACTTGATGTTGATAAATTTTTCGGCGCCCAGGTCGGCACCGAAGCCGGCCTCGGTGACGACGTAGTCGGCCAGCTTCAGGCTGGCTTTGGTGGCAATCACCGAGTTGCAGCCGTGGGCGATGTTTGCAAACGGGCCGCCGTGGATGAACACCGGGTTGTTTTCCAGGGTCTGCACCAAGTTCGGGGCGAACGCTGTTTTCAGCAGGACAGCCATCGCGCCGTGCGCCTGCAGATCGCGCGCCGTGACAGGTTTCTGGTCGCGCGTGTAGGCCACCACAATATTGCCCAGGCGTTCTTTCAGGTCGTCCAGAGACTGCGCCAGGCAGAAAATAGCCATTACTTCCGATGCCACGACGATGTCAAAACCGTCTTGGCGCGGGTAACCATTGAGCGGGCCGCCCAGCGAAACCACAATGTCGCGCAGCGCGCGGTCGTTCATGTTCATCACCCGTTTCCAGGTGATGCGGCGCACGTCAATGTTCAGTGCGTTGCCGTGATGGATGTGGTTGTCAAGCAAGGCGGCCAATAGATTGTTGGCCAGTGCGATCGCCGAAAAGTCGCCGGTGAAGTGCAGGTTGATGTCCTCCATGGGCACCACCTGTGCATACCCGCCACCGGTCGCTCCGCCCTTCATTCCAAACACTGGCCCCAACGAAGGCTCACGCAGGCACATGATGGTCTTCTTGCCAACACGGTTTAATGCATCGCCAAGACCAATGACCGTTGTGGTTTTTCCTTCACCCGCTGGCGTGGGGCTAATCGCGGTGACCAGGATGAGCTTGCCATCGGGTTGATCCTTCAAGCTGTCGATGTAGTCCAGTGAGAGTTTTGCCTTGAAATGCCCGAAACACTCAAGGTGGTCATCGGCGATACCCAGGCGACTGCGGGCCAGATCTGCGATGCGTTGCAAAGACGCTGCCTGCGCAATGTCGATGTCTGCAAAAACATTCGTATGTTCGGAAGGTGGCGAGGGCGTCATTTAAGCTCCTGTCGATTTTGGTCTGAGCACTTTCTGTCCTCAGTGTGTCTGATGTTAGCCAACTTGAGGGTCATCTGATTGAGCCAGGATTTTCAGTGCCTTTTCCGAAAACTCAATCCACAGCGTCTCCTGCATGATGCCCGCATGCAGCACCAGGTGCTGCAATTGCGCCTTGCGGGAGGCCCTCTCGCGAGCAAAGTCGCGTGCTTCGATGTCACGGTATAGCGTCAGCTTCTCCCGGTGCAGTTCCAGGCGACGCTGGATCTCGTCAGCCAGGCCGGTTGGGCCGACCACGGCCTCGGCGCGCAACCGAACCATGAATTCGTCACGCAAGGGTTTTGGGTCCTGATCTTCGGCTACCCAGCGCTGCAACTCCGCACGACCGGCGGGAAGCACCCGGTACACCTTCTTGCGCCCGCGTCCGCTCTCGGGTGGCAGGGATTGCACCCAGCCGGCTTCTTCCAGGCGACCCAGCTCACGGTATATCTGCTGGTGCGTTGCGTGCCAGAAATAGCCAATGGAGCGGTCGAAGCGGCTCGCCAGGTCGGAGCCGGAAGAGGGCTGTTCGACCAGGGCGGTAATGAGCGCGTGGGGTAGGGACATGGCGTGATTTTATGCAACCAGTTGCAGAGTTGTTGAGAATTTGGCTAGAATTGTGCAACCAGTTGCATAAAGGACTTTCCATGACCGCTTCCATGAACGCCTATCCACATTTGCTCGCGCCCCTCGACCTTGGCTTCACCACCCTCAAGAACCGGGTCCTGATGGGCTCCATGCACGTGGGGCTGGAAGAGGTTCCCAACGGCTTCGAGCGCATGGCCGCCTTTTATGCCGAGCGTGCTCGGGGCGGCGTAGGCCTGATTGTGACCGGCGGCATTGCCCCCAACGAGCGTGCGCGACCGATGAAGGGTGGTGCCATGCTGACCACCGAGGCCGAGGCAGAACACCACCGGCTGGTGACGGCCACCGTGCACAAAGAAGGCGGCAAGATTGCCATGCAGATCCTGCATTTTGGGCGTTACTCGTACCAGAAAGACCTGGTGGCACCCAGCGCACTCCAGGCGCCCATCAACCCCTTCACGCCGCATGCGCTGACCACGGATGAGGTGGAGCAGACGGTTGAGGACTTTGTGCGTTGCGCCGGCCTGGCGCAGTTCGCGGGCTACGACGGTGTGGAGATCATGGGCTCCGAGGGTTACCTGATCAACGAGTTCATTGCCGCGCGCACCAACCACCGCGACGACGCCTGGGGTGGCAGTTATGCCAACCGCATCCGTTTTCCCGTGGAGATCGTGCGTCGGGTGCGCGAGAAGGTTGGGGCGAACTTCATCATCATCTACCGCCTGTCTGCGCTGGACCTGGTGGAAGGTGGCTCCACGCTGGACGAGGTGGTGCAACTGGCCCAGGCCATTGAGGCGGCCGGCGCCACCATTATCAACACCGGCATTGGCTGGCACGAGGCGCGCATCCCCACCATCGCCACCAAAGTGCCACGCGCGGCCTTTGCCTGGGTCACACAGCACCTCATGGGCAAGGTCAAGATTCCGCTGATTGCCACCAACCGCATCAACACGCCCGAGGTGGGCGAGCAGCTGATCCGCGACGGCTTTTGCAACATGGTGTCCATGGCGCGGCCCTTCCTGGCCGACCCCGACTTTGTGCGCAAGGCAGCCGAGGGCCGGGCCGACGAGATCAACACCTGCATCGGCTGCAACCAGGCCTGCCTGGACCACACCTTTGGTGGCAAGATCACGTCCTGCCTGGTCAACCCGCGCGCCTGTCACGAGACCGAGCTGGTGATTGCACCGGCCGCCAAGACCAAGCGTATCGCCGTGGTCGGTGCCGGCCCGGCTGGCCTGAGCTTTGCAGTGACCGCCGCCGAGCGCGGCCATACGGTGGAGTTGTTTGATTCGGCGTCCGAGATCGGCGGCCAGTTCAACATCGCGAAAAAGGTGCCGGGCAAGGAAGAGTTTTACGAGACGCTGCGCTACTTTGACCGCCAGTTGAAGTTGAAAGGCGTGAAGCTGTCGCTCAACACCCGCGTCAGCGCCGACGCGCTCAAGGCCGCAGGCTTTGACGAGATCGTGCTGGCCACGGGCGTGACGCCACGCACACCGGACATTGAGGGTGTGGACCACCCCAAGGTGATGGGTTATCTGGACGTGCTGCGTGATGGCAAGCCCGTGGGCAAAAACGTGGCCGTCATCGGCGCTGGCGGCATTGGCTTTGACGTGTCGGAATTCCTCACGCACAGCGACACCAGTCCCAGCGTGGACGCGCCCAAGTTTTATGCGGAGTGGGGCATTGACACCAGTTACGCCAATGTCGGCGGCCTGGCCCCACCGCATGTGGAGGCCTCGCCGCGCAAGGTGCACCTGCTGCAGCGCAAGGAGAGCAAGGTGGGCGACCAGTTGGGCAAGACCACCGGCTGGATCCATCGCACCGGGCTCAAGGCCAAGCGCGTGGGCATGACGCCCGGCGTGCAGTACCAGCGCATTGACGATGCCGGTCTGCACATCCGAGTCGGCGACCGGGAGAGCGTGCTGGCCGTGGACACCGTGGTGCTGTGCGCAGGACAGGAGCCGCAGCGCGAACTGCTGGCCGACCTGCAGGCCGCCGGCTGCACCGTGCACCTGATCGGCGGCGCCGACGTGGCCGCCGAGCTGGATGCCAAACGTGCCATCAACCAGGGTACGCGCCTGGCGGCCAGTATCTGATCAACTTACGAACCACATCGCCAACGCGGCCAGTATTAAAACCAGCCGCAAACGGAAACACACAGGAGATACTTTCATGCAAGCAGCCCCTAGCCACCTCAAACCCGCAGTTGCGGCCTCCATCGCCGTCTGGCACGACATGGTCGCCAAGCGCGACCTGTCCGCATTGCCGTCCATCGTGCACCCTGACGCCGTGTTCCGCTCGCCCATGGCCATCCACCCGTACCAACCGGCCGCGGCCTTGATTCTTGCGCTTTCCACTGTGATCAATGTGTTTGAAGACTTCACCTACCACCGCCAACTGGCCTCCGACGATGGTCTGAACGTGGTGCTGGAGTTCAGCGCCCGCGTGGGCGACAAGCAGCTCAAGGGCATTGACCTGGTGCGCTTTGACGAAGCCGGCAAGATCCTCGAATTCGAAGTCATGGTGCGCCCCTTGAGCGGCTTGCAGGCGCTGGGTGCCGAGATGGGTGCACGGCTGGCGGAGAAGATGCCGGCGTTCAAGGTCAAGGGCTAAGACTCGCGTCCACCACCACTACTTCGCCACCGCCGGGAAGGCCGGAAGCTTGCCCACGTCACGTGCGTCGTGCTGGATGATCACCGTGGCCTTCAGGTTGGCCGCGGCGGTCTTGAAGCGGTCCAGAGAGGCCAGTGAATCCCCCCGGTGGTAGTTGAAACTTGGCACGCCGTTGATCGCGTAGTTTTCCTGGAAGTGCGTGAGGTCGCCCGTCAGCAGCACATTGCCCATGCCCTGGAGCTTGACCAGCAGGCTGTGGTGCCCCGGAGTATGGCCGGGTGTGTTCATGGCCACCACCGTGCCATCGCCAAAAACATCCTTGTCCCCAGTGATGGCTTCCAGC
>CAZMXB010000327.1:0-5428 GCA_964569855.1 uncultured Rhodoferax sp. | reverse complement strand
GGCCACTAAGCCACGCGCTCTCCAAGCAAGAAGGCCGGGGTGACCCGGCCTTTTTTTGTTTCTGTGCAATTCGATCGACTGCTTATCGGTTGCCAACTTCACTAACTGCCGCATGAACTGCAACGGGCTTGGTGATCAGACTCGTTTGCAGATGCTTTGCAATCGTTGCAGATTGCTTTCTGCCACCACTAATGCGGGCTTTGCCGGTGCCCTAACAACAGCACTTGAGGCAACAGGGCTTATGTAAAGTTGGCGGTTTCTGGAGGCTCGGCCAGCGGCTCCAGTGGGCGCAAGAGCAGTCACTCAGAAACGTTGTCTGCCAAGCCACAATCCGGCGTAAACTTAAACTGCAACCCGTTCGGCTGGGGTGAAGTTCTACCCACCTATCCCGTTCAAGGGAGGTTCATGATGGCAAGGCAAGTTACGTATTGGTTTCCTGCGAAGACCCACGGTTGGGGCTGGGGCTTGCCAATGGTTTGGCAGGGATGGGCCACGCTGGCAGTTGCTTTGTCGCTTTGCGTACTTTGTGGCGTTTTCATCCCTCGCGACGATCAGCCGCTACTTTACGTAATGTGTATGGTGGGCGTTGCTTTAGCGCTTCTTATAGTTTGCTTGGCCAAGGGTGAACCAACAGCTTGGCGTTGGGGTGGGAAATAGCCCCTGACTTACCTTCTATGAGATCGACGATTACCGCCCTGGCATTTGCGTTTTGCGTTTTGGCAAATGCGGGAATGCCTGCAGAAAGAATATTCTGGTCGACGCCAACAATTCCGGGAATGGTGACAACCTCTGGCTCTGAAATTCATTTCGCCGGGGACATTGATCCAGTGGTTGCGACCACGATAGTGGACTTAATTCGGAGCAATAAATATGACACCCTGCAACTAAAGAGCGATGACGGTGATGTCGTAACTGCCCGATCAATAGGGGTTGCTGTGTTTGAGCATCAAATGACAGTTGTCGTCACTGGACCGTGCGCATCTTCGTGTGCGAGATACATATTCACTGCCGCGAAACAGAAACGAATAGAACCAGATGCGTTCGTGATGTTTAGTGAGCATCAAAGCTACCACGACTATGTTCAGAACCTAGTCCAGCTATCGGAAAAGCAAAAGGCAGATGGAGATTCTGCGCTGAGCAGGGAAGAGAAGCAGGCCCTTTATGCAGGGCGAAGGTGGGTAGGAGCAGAAGAAGACTACTTCACCAAGATTGGAGTTGATATGCGCATTACTCGACTAGGGTACATACCCGGTAGATCTGTCAGCTACTGGTTGCTAACAGGGAATCGATTGGCCGAGTTTGGAGTCTCCGAAGTCACCTTGCCTGATAACTATGCAAGCCAAGAGTACTGCGACAAGATGAAGATCTCTGGAATCGTAAGGTTTGATGCTCAGTGCCTCTGAAATGCACTTGTTTCCAAAGTGTTTTGGAGTCCGAGCCTAGGGATAACAATTTGGCGGTCACGCGCGGTTCAATGCCATTTTGAGTGACCGGCATGCGTCTTGGAGTCGTAGCCAAGGGGTCACCAGATTGACGAGGAGCGCTCCTCTGGAGCGCGCGAACCATCATCGCCGGAACTGAAACGATGCACGTGTTCAAGAAAGGGCAGATGGACTGTCCAGTCGGAGCCACCACGTCCGCAGCCGACCAATTCTATAGCCTGCGCTTGATCAGAAAGCCAACCGAACCGCCGCTTTCGTCATATGTCGATCAGACAAAACTGACGTAACCTCAACCAGTTGGACATCAAATCGGAAAGAACACGCTGAAAGGATGCATTGCCGCGCCAGACTTCGACCCGACTGATGAGAGGGGTGTGGAAACGGGGCAATGACGCTGGCAACAAAGGCACCGAATCGTAGCGACGAGCCGGACAACAGAAATGCTGACGTTCAGAACTACGGCGCCACATCCCGACTCTACCATCCGACTCACTACCATAGCGAGTCAGATAGCGCCTGTCACGGCGCTGCGCGCGATGCCAGGCGCACCGTAAAAGAACCCGGCTCAATCAAGGCCGGGCTTACAAAGTACCCAACCAGGTATTCCGCCCTAATGTTCGTACGTTCAAAATCTCATGAACAGTCAGAAATCACAATCCGGCAGGATGTATTCCCGCAGTTCTTCAATGCAGCTTTCTTCGCTTCCGCGTCCGTGTCGCCATCGCCAATACCGAAACGCTCTTTGCTGGCGGCGTACGCTCCACACTCGTCGTACTTCACAGCGACCTTGCAGCCTTTCATGTTGAGCTTTTTGCATTCGGCGAATGCATCCTTGACAGCTTTATCCTGCGTTTCACCACGACCCACCGCGTAACCAACATCTTTCGCGCCGACTCCTTCCTCATCAATGACGGCAATCGCGCCTGCCGCCGAGGCGGTTCCGGAAACAGCCAATGAAATCAGCAATCCAACCCAAAATTTGTTCACTAAATATTCTCCAATTGAATTATCGCTAACTGTTCGAGTTCAGTACATGAACAAAGCCAGCCATCATACTTTGCGCTGCTACCGTACTTGGTGGGCGGAAACTATATTTCCGGTAGCTTTGGAAATATCGTATAGCCCGCAATTTCCCACGGCATTTCAAGCGCATGAGGCCAAGTGTAGCCCCTTGGAATAGCCCTCAACCCACGAAGAAACCCGCGCCGCGCCCGCAGTACGGCCGTGCCTGGCCGATCCACCGCCAAAAGGCGCTGTTCCCAAGAGGGATTAGCCCAAATTTTCCATTAGCCCCCCGTCGGGCGGATGATAGGTGGCGAATTTGACCGGTAAATCGAATTTGGTGGCCTCATCCCATAAACCCTTCATCCACTGTCTTTGCTGCATGGCTATAGCCAAACTCAGTATCGGCTTGCGATCCTCGGTAGTCGTATAGGCCGGCTTGGCAAACAGCTTGTAGCAAGGAGATTGCAGTGTGTGCTGAATAGGCGTGGATACGCCACCTTTGAGCACAGCGCTTTCGAGAAACATCAGGGCAATGATGTCAATAGGTTACGCAGGCCTAAAAGTTACACGCGCATGCAGCAGCCTCTGACCGCTCAGTAAAAGGTGCACGCGGGGCTGGCGAAAATATGGCAATCTTTCGAACGGGGTAGCGTTAGGTCCATCAATGTAATGCTGCATCGGTGCATACGAATTCGGCTCGTTATCCACGTTCGATAAACTCGTTGCCAGTCACGCTGCGAAATGGATTCAGCCTGCTTCTTTCGCAGCCAGAGGGCTGTCGCGAACGTACGGTTCACCCCCAAAACTGAGAACTGCAGCGGCAAGGCACACACGGTCCCAACGTCCCCGATTTCTTTCTACGATGGCCCAGGTAGCACGGCCAAACCAAAGGGATTGGAAACCACCAGCGGTCGTTCGTGACCGGCAGGTTGCGCAGTACAGGATCCGACCACAGGAGAAAGACACTGTCGCGGGCCAAGCGTCAGCCTGCTGCCTGCCGGCAGTTTTCGCGAACGTTGGCTCACCTGAGTCGCCGTTGTCGGCAATGGGCACGTAGACGACCGACGCGAACGGCGGTTCAATGGTCTCGGAATTCATAAAACTGGCGTACCCGATACCGGACCGTCGTCAGCGGCAGCTACCGCCCCACAACCGCCGAACAGCTAGTGCATCCCCCATTCGCACTTGCCCAAACCACGCCGACCGGCTGGCGGGCCGGGTGTCCATTCATTGGCCTCGACTCCCATTTGCCACAGCACTTGCGTACTCACCACAGCGTTAACAAAAGGGTGCCCGCCAACCCGACCTGCGCGCCTGCGACTGAGGCCAGGGAATGGATGCCCGGTTCGCCAGCCTTACAGTGTTATTGGCTCCCATGATCTCTGGACTGACCTCATTGGCGCGGAGTTTGAGTGGCAATTCAAAAGGACGAATTTGCTATCAACTTTGTAGCTGTTCAGGCATATTTTTAGAGGGCTACGGCCTGATTTTGTATTTTTCTCCGGCCAGGAAGAGTAAATGAGGTCAGCGCTGCAATTCGCGCAGCTTCACAAAAGCCAGTGCCGCCATCACCGCATCGTTTAAAGCGTCATGGGCGGGCCATAGCGGCAGGTCCAGATCACGCATCAGCGTGTCGAAGCGCAGGTCGATGGCAGGGTGGTCACGGGCGGCGGATGGCAACTGCTGGTACTTGTAGTCGTAGTACAGCCCGGAGACCTCGACCTTCTCCTGCGGCAGGCCCATGCCCAGGATGGGGAACAACACCCGGTTGATCATGGCCACGTCGAATTCAAGGTAGTAGCCCACCAGCGGTCGGCTGCCGATGAAGTGCATCAGCTGCACCATGGCCTCATCCGCGCTGACCCCGTGGGCCACATCCTGTTCGCGCAGCCGATGGACGCGCACGCTGTCAGCAGAAATTTTCTTCTTGTCGGGTCGCACCAGCAACTCCAGACGCTCACTGGTCATGACCCGGTTGCCGCAGATGCGCACTGCACCGATGGCAATGATGTCGTCGGTCTTGGTGTTCAGGCCCGTGGTTTCGCAGTCCAGCGCCACCCACTCGTCCTTGGGGGGTGTGTCCCACATGAAGCGGAAGCGCGGATCACCCAGGTGGTAGAGCATCCAGCCGCGCTTGAGGGCGGCCAACCACGTCGCCAGCGGATAGTCTGCCGCCATTACAAGACTTCCAGATGGAAGCGCTGGTTCAGCAGCACCTTGAAGAGTTTGACCACGCCCAGCGTGTCCTTGAGCAAATCGCGGTCCAGACTGCTGAGCTTTTCCATCTGGATGCCGCCCGACACCCCGTGCCCCGTGTCCAGCTCCTGCAGGCCGACCTTGAGTTTGAGCCCCATGAAGAAATGCAGGCTGTCGATCAGGTCCCCAGCCAGCTTCTCGGGCAACTTGCCCGCCGCGACCAGGGCTTCAATACGGCCCACGGTCGTCACCTCGGTCAGGCGCTGCGCCAGCGCAAGACTGCGAATGCCATGAACGACGGGAAAGGTGCCAACCTTTTTAAGGTCCAGCGTCTCGCCTTCCTTATCCCCCAAGGCCAGCAGACGGTTCCACCAGCCATGGCTGCTGCCAAAGAAGTTGATGGCCGACGCGAAGCGCGCCAGCATGGCGTCGTTGCCCGCAGTCAGGTCAAACACGGCGGAGCGCACTTTTTCCAGCAGACTGGCATCGCCGCTGACGGCATGGGCGTCCAGAAAAATGGCCAGCTCCATCAGGCTGTCCGGGCTGGCGGTGACCGACCACAGGCGCACCATCTGGCTGAACTCCGACACGCTCTGGCGCCAGTGCGGGTTGCTGACCATGATGTTGCCAGGGCACGGCGGGTAGCCAAAGTCGGCCAGCGCCGCCGAGAACTGCTGGCACACCTCGGCCAGGTCGACCGAACACACGTAGCCGTCGCGCAGTACCAGGCCGTTGTCCTGGTCGGTCTTGAGCAACTGCTCGCCCCGGCCTTCGCTGCCCATGAC
>CAZMXB010000326.1:0-5490 GCA_964569855.1 uncultured Rhodoferax sp. | reverse complement strand
GACTGCGGGCGTTGTCTTTGACGACAGCGGCCTTGATGCTGGATGCGATCATGTTGATTTTCCTGATGTGCGGGGCCTGCAAACAGTGCCGCCCCTGGTTTCTGTACTTGCGCCGGGTGCTGGAACTGCTCCTGGCGTGCGCCCTGCCGTGTGCAAAGCCACGAGATTATAGCCTGCCTTGTCCCTGCTCTGCGCAGCAGGCCGCCACAGGGATGGCCGGAGGCCAGGGATTGACTGAAGGAAGGAACCCTTCAGGGCCTCTGCATCTTGCAGGAGGATGGCAACTCGGCTGCGTCCGCAGCCAGTGTCTTGATGACCCGGAACCCATAACCGGAACCCTCTACGTCAAATTTGACCCCAGGGGTACCTTGGCGGTCCATAATGCCCACGACCAACGGCTGCTGGAACTGGTGATCTGCGGCCCGCATCGCGCCCGACTGCCCGGCGATGGACACCTGTGCCCGCTCCAACTCCAGTGCAATGGACGTTACGTCCACCGCCGCTGCACCACGCTGTTTGCTGGCAGCTTCAATCGCTTGCGTCAAGGCTTCGATCAGCAGTTGCATACGCATGTGCACATAATCATCGGCCGCAAGCGGGAAACGCACCTTGAATGATCGGTAGAACGCATCGCTACCCGCGGTCTGGACATTGGGCAGCCAATCCGCCACGGCAATCACCTTACCAATACCGGCTTCACCGATGGCCGCGGGTGCTCCCAGGGCGTTGCCATAAAAGGTATAGAACTTGCCATCAAACCCGAGCTCGCGCGCTGCCTTGATCAGCAAACTCAGATCATTGCCCCAATTTCCAGTGATGACCGCTTGTGCGCCACTGGCCTTGATCTTCGCGACATAGGGTAGAAAGTCCTTCACGCGGGCCATGGGGTGCAGTTCCTCACCGACAATTTGTACATCCGGTCGCTGCACACCCAACTGGCGGCGTGCCTCGCGCAACACCGATTGGCCAAAACTGTAGTCCTGACCGATCAGATAAATGCCCTTGAGCGACTTGTCATCCTTGATCACATCCATCAAGGCGGCCATGCGCATATCCGCATGGGCGTCAAAGCGAAAGTGCCAGAAACTGCACTTTTCGTTGGTCAGTGTGGGATCCGCCGCCGAATAGTTCAGGAACAACACCTTGCTCGCCGGAAAGCGTTCGTTGTGCTTGTTGATTGCGTCGAGCAAGGCTGCCGCATTGGCCGAAGAGTTGCCCTGCAAAATGATGCGGGCTCCATTGTCAATGGCAGACCTCAGGGCCGACAGGGCCTCTTCATTCTGGCCTTTGCTGTCGTACCGTTCCAGCAGCAACATGGGGTTGCTGGCAGCCGTGCTAAGCACCTTCACGCCCCCACGCGCATTGACCCGCTCTACGGCCCACGCCAGGTTGCGGTAGACCGCCTCACCAGCGTTGGCGTTGGGGCCGCTGAGGCCTTCAATCATGGCCAGTTTCACCGGTGGCAACACGATCTGCGCGTGCACAATCGTGCTGAAAAACGGCAAGGCACATAGCGCCGTGGCGCAGGTTTTCAAGAGCCAACGAGAAACAATAAACATGGAAAAATTTCTTGAAATTTGCAATAAGAGTCGCAGCTTCTGTCCATGCGGCGCTCGCTGTGAGAGCCGCGCAGTGTACTAGGAGACTCACCATGTTTTTTGCCACCACCGCTCAGCCTCAACTGCGCCGCCAAGCCTTTGCCAATGCCGGTCGAACCCTGGAGCGTTTTATGGACGACACGCTGCGCACCTCGGCGAACAATTCGTGCGCCTACACACAGGACGAGACTGCGTTTAACTTGAGCCTGGACATTCCCGGCATTGCCAAAGACCAATTGGCCATCGCCATCGAAGGCGCTGTGGTGCGCATCAGCAGCAAAGATGGCGCTGCCCGGCGCTACAGCGCCGCCTACGAGTTGCCACAGGACATCGACGCGCCGACCAGTGAAGCCAAACTAGAAAACGGGGTTTTGACTCTGAAACTGGTCAAGAAGGTGCCGATGAGCAATGCCACGGAACTCAGCATCCAGTAACTCACAAAGAATCCAGCGGCCAACGGGGCTTGACGTCAAAGGCGTAGTTCTTGCTGGCCTGTTGCAGACCACTTTGCAAACGCATGGCAGCCGCCATGGCAATCATGGCGCCGTTGTCGGTACACAAGTGGAACTCGGGGTAATGCACCCGCACATCGCGTTTTGCGCAAGCCGCGTTCAGCTGCTCGCGTAACGCATGATTGGCGCCAACCCCGCCAGCAACCACCAGACGCTGCACCCCGGTGCGCTTGAGCGCCAACATCGATTTCTTCACCAGCACCTCGACGATGGCAGCCTGGGTCGATGCAGCCAAGTCACACTGCCGTTGACGTGGCAGTGCGTCGAAGCCTGCTGTGCTGCTTCCAGTCGGTTGCGCGTGCGGGGCCGGCTGCCCCCGCGACTGGGCCAAGTCTGCTGCCAGCATGCGCTGGGCCTGCACCAATACAGCGGTTTTCAGCCCAGCGAAGGAAAAATCGAGGTTGTCACTCTTGAGCAAAGGTCGCGGCAAAGCATAGGCTTCGGGGTCACCCTGCTCCGCCATTTTGGCCAAAGCTGGCCCACCGGGGTAGCCCAGCCCCATCAGCTTGGCCGACTTGTCAAAGGCCTCACCCGCTGCGTCGTCAATGGTTTCGCCCAACAACGCATAGCGCCCGACCCCATCCACTTGCATCAGTTGTGTGTGCCCGCCCGAAACCAGCAATGCCACAAACGGAAATTGCGGCGGATCGGCACTCAAAAACGGTGACAACAAGTGGCCTTCCAGATGGTGGACACCCAAGACCGGTTTGTCCAGGGCCGCCCCCAGCGCGCAGGCTACGCCGGCGCCGACCAACAGGGCGCCGGCCAGGCCCGGGCCGCGGGTGTAGGCGACTACATCGACTTGAGCAAGGGCCCGTCCGCTGCCCGCCAAAACCTCTTGGGTCAGCGGTAACACGCGCCGGATATGGTCGCGACTGGCCAGCTCAGGCACCACGCCGCCAAAGGCCTGGTGCATGTCGACCTGGCTGTACAGCGCGTGGGACAGCAACGTGGGCAAGTTTTCGCCTTCCCACTGGACCAGGGCTACGCCCGTTTCGTCACATGACGACTCAATCCCCAAAACCAGCATAACTTCCCCCAATAGACCACGAGTTTAGAGTAGGCACCCGGTCGGCCATCGGCACAATACGCGCTGAAACACCCCCAAGCCACCATGCCAAGACTTCAACTACCGTTGGACCCACAAGAGATTGCCAGCCTGGAGCGCGCCACACTGGATGCAGTGGCGCCACCGGCCGTGGCAGAAATCGACGGCTGGCTGCTCCCTTTTGACCACAGCACCATTGGCCGCGCCAAAAGCGCCGTTCCAATTCGGTATGCGCACACCCACGCACGGGACGTTGCCATCATCGAGTCGTTGTACGCAGCCCGGGGCCTCCAGGCAGCCTACCGGGTGGCCGATGTACCGGACCTCGCTTCGGTCAGGTCCGCGCTGGCCCGTAGGGGCTATCAGGCGTACCAACCGACACTGGTGCAGGTTGGCCGTTTGGCGAATCTGCGCACCCTTTGCCAAGGCACGCCTGCCCGCGTCAGTACCCGACCCGAAGCGGCATGGGCTTCGGTTTACCTGGCCGAAGGTTTTGACCCTGTTGATGGTGCCCACCGCATTGCGGCACTCAGCCGCAGCCAGTACATGGTGTATGCCTGGGTTGAAGAAGACGGCCAAGCCGTCGCCGCAGGCGCAGCGGCATTCAGTCAGGGGTGGTGCAGCATCCATGGCATGCGCACCATCCCCGCGTGGCGCGGGCGCGGGTTGGCCACGCAAATATTGGCGGGTTTGGCTGAATCGGCCTCCCAGCATCCATTGGAGCGTGTTTTCCTGCAGGTCGAGGAAGGCAATAGCGCGGCGCTGGCACTGTATGGCCGCGCTGGGTTTGAGAGCGCGTGGCGCTACCACTACTGGCGAAAGCCTTGAACTGGCGTGAATATTGCGTGAAATTATCCATGTCTGAAGCCCTGCGAATTGTTGTTGTCGCCCCTGATCTGGACATTGCCGATCCGGACGACACCCATGCCTTGCAACAGGCTGAACGTTCGCGCAGCCTGCGCATCGCCTTGCTGGAAAACGGTTTTAACCTGGTAGCCGTGTTACCCGCCGACACCTTCCTGCACGAACGCTTGGGGCAATTGCAAGCCGACCTGATCATTCTGGATGCCGAGAGTGAGGCGCGTGATGCCCTGGAGCACGTGGTGATGGCCACGCGGGACGCGCGCCGCCCCATCGTCATGTTCACGAATGACAACAACACCTCCAACGCGCGCGCCGCCGTGGCGGCCGGGGTGTCAGCCTACGTCGTGGCGGGCCTGTCAGCCGAACGCATTCGCCCGATTCTCGATGTGGCTCTGGCCCGCTTTGAACACGAGCAGGCGTTGCGCGCCGAACTGGCCGACGCAAGGTCCGAGGTCCTGGACCTCAGCACCGAACTCAAGAATCGCCGAATCATTGACCGCGCCAAGGGCCTGCTGATGCAGCGCCAGGGCCTGAGTGAACAGGTGGCCTACGAAAAATTGCGCAAGACCGCCATGGACAAAAGCCTCAAAGTGGTGGAAGTCGCCCAGCGCATGCTGGATGTCGCTGATCTGATGGGCTAGCGGGCCAACGGCCGCGATTGCCGATGCCGGAGATGCGGCTGGTGCGCATTTTTTTCGCTGCGACCGAGGATTGCGCACCGGTTTCTTCCCAACACCTGCCTACTCTTACTCCTCGCACTGAAATTGGTGCACCGCACAAGATTGGTGCCACTCGCGCACTGCGCCAAAGTCTGAACTAAAAACAGCGCTAACCCTCGAATTACCTAGAGTAACTGCTATTCATTACATAGCGCCTGCTACGTTTTGGGGTGTCCAGGGCGTCGCTGTCTAAGTTGGCACACTCATTGCTTATGTTCATCCAAGACCAATGATGGTCAACAGCTGGAGCCACCCAACGGCGGGCGGAACCGGCAACCCGGACAAAGGCGTCCCCACCTGCACGCAGCTGATCAACAGCCTGTGCAGCGTGAGGACGCCTTTTTTGTTTGCGAACCGATTTCACTTAAAGGATGTTTGCCATGATCAACCTTCTGAACAACAAGCTCAGCCGCCGCGCTGTTTTGCAATCCGCCGCCGTGGGGGCCATTGGCATCACCCCGGCGTTACGCTCTGCCGTTTACGCTGCCGGTTCTGACGCGCCAGAAAAAACCGAGGTCAAGATTGGCTTCATCCCGCTGACCGATTGCGCCAGCGTGGTCATGGCCTCGGTACTGGGCTTCGACAAGAAATACGGCGTGAAGATCGTGCCCAGCAAAGAGGCCTCGTGGGCCGGCGTGCGCGACAAACTGGTCAATGGTGAACTCGACTTTGCCCACTCACTCTACGGCCTGATTTACGGCGTGCACTTGGGGATCAGCGGCCCCAAAAAAGACATGGCCGTATTGATG
>CAZMXB010000325.1:0-5491 GCA_964569855.1 uncultured Rhodoferax sp. | reverse complement strand
CCACCTATAAAGGACTTAACCTTTAGCCTGTCTTTGAATAGTTTAGCATTATCTAATACCTCAGAATCGTTAAACTTCCACTTTTTAAATAATGGAGTGCGCTGGTAATAAACAGCTATAATTTTATGTAAGTTATTTAGGGTGTTTTGCTCAAACGACTGTAAAGCAGTCCAAGCATTTGTATTAAAGTCTTTATCGTCTTTAGCTAACTTAAAACGTTTAAACCCTATCCAAAAGGTCTTTTTAATTTGGGTTGTTTCATACGAGTTAACTAAAGGTTTTATCTTATTAAGCCATACTTTTAATTCGTTTTCACTTAATACTTCAAAATAAGAAGCGTGTTTATCGGTAAAGTATTCTAAGTATTGGATATTCTTATCAATACTAAAATCTACCTTAGATTGTTGAATTGCCTTAAACTTTACATAATCTGAAAGAGTAAGGTTATTTATATTTTTAGGAATAGTCATCATAATAGTTAAGCACTATTTTTGACCGTTGTAAAAATTAGTTTATTTACCTTTAGTAAAAAGGTCTGATAAGCAAAGCACAACAAATGCGCCACCTATTCCAGCCAATGCAGATAATATTATCATTTTATTAACTTATCTCAAAGTAATTATCTACCATTAACTTATTTAATGCCACATATCGTAATGGGTCGATTAAGTGGTTATTCTTATCAATAGGTTTTTGACCATCTAGCCATACATATCCCCTCAACTCTTTTATTAAATTAAGGCTGTCAGAGGTAACAAGTATCTCATATTCCTGTAGTTTATTGATTGATGAGCGTACACTATCCTGCCCTTTATTTGCGCCTCGTATATTGTAATAACCAAAGTTAATTAAATCTTGTATTGATTTAGGTTCACTACTATCGGCGATAATATCGTTGTCGAGTGGTATTTTTAATTCGCGCATTTTGTTAAATAACATTGAATTGGTTAACCTTGTTTCATAAATTAACTCCTTAACAATTAGTTTATTATTCCATTTGTAAACCTCAATTAATCCTGTGGCATCATTAGTAAAGCCCCAATCTAAACCATTAGCTATAAACTCAGCTTCTTTAGGTATAGTATCGATTTGAGACCAATTATTAAAGATTGCACCTTGTAACGTTCCTACCTTACCATCAACATACACATTAACAAAGTTGCACCAATAACCAGCCTTACCACTTTTTAACTCTGCATCCGCTTTTATCCTTGCCTGTTCAAAGTCTTGAATAACATTAACTGGCAATGCTTCGTTATCCCGGTAAGTTAATATTAATAGTTCGCTGTCTGCTTCTTTTAATACTTCTGTATGCGCCCAAAACTCATTGAACGGATTAAAGTCCATAAATATCTCACCACTTGTACGAATAGCCATTTGGTAGTAATCTTCATACTTTATAAATGGTGCTTCGTTAATGTATAAGATATTACGTCTTGAACCGATAATACTCTCAGGAGAAAAGAACTCCATGTATGAGCCATTAGCAAAAGTATATTTACGGTCCGTGGCATTGTATCGGTTTTCATTCCATCTGCCTGTTGCTTTCATTATCTTAATGAAATCTTTTAAAGCGCCTTTCTTTAAATGAGGCACTGATTCAGCTACTACCGATATTTCTAAGTTAGGGGACTTGCAACATTTATCAATTAGTATGGGTAAAACTCCAAATGTCTTTCCGGCAGATGAGCCTCCTTGAATAACCTTTTTACGGGCTTTCATTTGGAGTATCTTGTTTATAGCTGTGGTTCGTTGGAACACTTTTTATAGTTTTGTAGTGATAGCCTTTGTTTCATCGGTGGCGAAATCGCACTTTAGTTTAAAAAAACTTTTATTGAAACACCTCTAACTTGTATGTATTCGTATGGAAAGTAATCTATCATTCTGTTATGTCAGGAAATAACGGCTGTTCAATGTTTGTATTAGTTATCTTATCTGTCATACCTAATTTGTTCTTAGCGTAAAATATTCCTTTGCCCTCGTTTGCCACGATATCAGTAGCAAGGGAAGAAAATAAATCGTCAATCCTTTTTATAGTGTTACTTTTAATTTCATCATCACTATTTAACCACTCGTAATATGTTTTTCTAGCTACAGTATCTCCAACATTTCTAGGCATCCAAATATTAAGGAAGTATGCTATTGTGGGTATGTGCCTATCTTGAATCTCAACTATTTTACCTGAGCCTGTTGCAACTTCTTTTGTGTGAGATAAACATTCATCAATATATTTATTTGCCCACTCAGGAAGTGAGGTAATGAACTCAATTGATTTATGATTACCCTTTGCCATTAGTATTTAGTTTTACAATATTCGCATTGATTATTTTTGAATTGATTAGCTCCACAGTTTTTGCAATTAGTTATTTTTGGTTTTTCGGTTTCTGTAACAAAAATTATTTTACCTGCGTCCTTATTGCCATACCCTACACAAATTGGAGAGTTATAACTACCTCTGATTAAACAAGCCATAATTAATCTACGCTTCGTTTTTTGTTTTAGCCTTTTTAATCTCTTTAGGTATTTTAGGGCTACTATTTAATATTTTAACACGTTGAGCGTTTAAATACTGAACTAACATATTATAACTATCAATATCTAAAGCCTGAGGTAATGATATTGATTTACCTACTTGATAGGATTTAAGCATTAATTCGTGTTTCACTAATTCCTCAAAACGTTCTACTGGAATAGTTATTGTTAATTGCTCTTGTACTGTTTCTGTAACTTCTGACATTTATTTACTTTTTTTAGTGGTTTTTATAAAATTAGGGTTTAGACCATCGTTAGTAATTGATATTGAATTTATCTCACCGTCAACAGCTTTATAAGTTGGTAATTTCTTCAATTCCAACCTTGCCCAAATAAGGGCATCAATTTTACAATCATTACACGCTTCTACTTTAAACTCTGTTTCACGCTCATAAGCGTCAAATATTGGTTTAGTAATGTCTGATACTTGTAAGTTAGCGTGTACTCCAATCCAAGCATTTATTTGCTCTAGGTTGGTTTCAATATGTTTGCGTTCTGTTTCTGTTATCATTTGTTATAATTTTTCTAAGTTTAAGCTCTGCACGTTGTTTTGATTTTGTAAGCGATACCCGGTTAATGTTAGTCCTTTTAGAAATAGAGTTAATACTTTCATTCTGAGAGCAAACAAATACAGCCATATCGAAATCATTAGTTGATATTGATTTAGGGTCTTTAGCTGTATAAAACCTATTCATTGAATCAAAAACTATGTTTTTAACTATTTCCAATGTTTGTTCCTCTACCTGCTCTTTTAACTCAATTTCTTTAATAGGCTCTACATCATCAAGTACAAAGTTGTCAAGCATATCAAAACTAAGTTTATCGTTTAGTTCATTAAGAGTTGAAGTATAACCGTGTTTGTTTTTTTTAGTTCGCTTACGGTTTCGGTGTAATCCTCTAATAGTATAAATGCAAAGAACTTTTAGTTTGCCGTTTTTATTGTAGTTGTTTATTTCGGTTTCACTTCTGTTAAGCATAGCCAAATAAAACTCACTCATTAGGTCATCTTTTAAATATCTGCCTTTAAACAGTCGGTGGCAATATTGTAAGTAATAATCGTAATTACTTGCAATATGTTCATCTATGAGTTGTTTTGACAAATATTTTAGTTTAAAAAAAATAAGGAGTGCCAAACCAATAACACCCCATACTCAAATCATATTAACCCGATGTAAAGTTAAATAAAATATTTGATATACAAAAAATTAATTGCTTTGATTTTCAAATACTTGCAAAATACTTGCAAAATATGTTGTAAAATATTTGCATTTATGTAAATAATAGTTGTATATTTGTAGGGTAAATAAAAACAAATGACAATTAAGAAAAGACTAAAACCCGAAATTTTACAAAAGTGTAAAGATAGCAGTAAAGTTAAAAGTAGATTAGCTTACGAATTTCTTAAACATTCCACTACAATTAAAAGATGGTTGGATAACGAATCTACTGAATTAACACGCCCTGATTGTTTAGGTTATATAAGTGAGGAGTTAGGGATAAATAAAAGTGAATTAACAATTAATTAAAAACCTATAAAACCAAACAAATATGAATTTCATAATCCGTAGCCTACTCTTTCAAGGCGATAAAATCGACAAAATACAAGGGCTATTCGTTTACTGGGTAGTTTCTATGCTAATAGTTTTTGGAGTAATAATAACGTTAAGTCTTTAACCCCATGCAAACAACAATCAAATCAGAGGTCGATTATAAAGACCCTAAAACATACGGTAAAACTTATAAGGATGCTTCTATTGAATTATCAGACTTAAAGTTTGCAGGAGTAGAGGCTTATATGTGTAGGATAATTGGAACTAATCTATTTACAACAGTACTTCTAAGTAAGTGGATAATCGAAAACAAGTTGAAACATTTAAAAATAGTAATGTAATGGAAAAATCAAAAATAAAAGATAAGGCAATAGATTATTTATTTAAAATAAAAAAATATGCTGTTCGTAATTCATTAACTGACCAAGTAATGGAGGGATTTATTGATGGTGCAGAATGGGCTTTATCTCAACCAAAAGATGAAACAAAACAAATTGAATGGAGAGCGTTAGTTGAAGGTCTTTGGCATAATGGAATGGGTAAAAGCACTATGATTCAATTTTTAGAAGATACTTTTCAACCTCCCACTAAAAAATAAACCATGAGTGTATTTGAACAAGCGCAAATCTTTATAAGTTATTTGGATAGCCTACCAAACGAAGAAACAAAAAAATACTGCTGTATTAAGCAAACTGAATGCCCGGAATCAGAAATGGTTTATATCAAATCTCAACGTGAATGGGTATGTATTGATAGTATAGATGAGTATTTACAAATGCACTACATAAACTCTGAGCTTGGAGAGTATAATAAAGTAAGTGAAGAAATAGAAATATTAACCAATAAAAACATATAACCAATGGACTTAACAAAATTTAATTTTCCTGAGAATGATTTAACTAATAAAGATTTATTAGCTGAAGCAAAAGAACGTGGATTTTACAATGGTCATACTCCTTACAATAAACTTTTTTCTACTTTGTTTTATAGTGGTGGGAAGGTAAAATTTAAGGAAAATGTAGATAAAGATTTTATAAAAAAAGCATGGGGATATTGCCGTTTTTTTATGGGCAGTTGGTCGCCTAAACATGAAGAAAAAGAGGCTATTTGTGCCTTACTAATGAGTGAAACTTTAGAACCAAACTTAGACTTATCATGAA
The DNA here is from genome assembly GCA_964569855.1 of uncultured Rhodoferax sp. Lineage (GTDB taxonomy): Bacteria > Pseudomonadota > Gammaproteobacteria > Burkholderiales > Burkholderiaceae_C > Allorhodoferax. The sequence goes on along the minus strand of CAZMXB010000325.1, from coordinate 249 downwards.
CCCACTAATCAAAGCCTTCATTAAGACTATCGGAATAAACGAAGTAGTTAACTGGAATCAAGCTAAATGTAAGCATATAATGTTTAAAGCATTTAAAAAACAAGTAATCAATAATTTAATAACTAACAACTAAAACAATGAACGTAGAATTAACAGGAACAGTACACCTAATAGGTGCTTTAGAAACAATCAGTACTAATTTTTCTAAAAAAGAATTGGTAGTAACAATCGACGAGAATACACCATACC
>CAZMXB010000324.1:0-5509 GCA_964569855.1 uncultured Rhodoferax sp. | reverse complement strand
TATGCTCAACTTCATGAGCCCTTAGCAACGCACCAATCACCTGCGCGGGGCGTTGCACAACAAATCCAAATTTAACTTGGTCCTTCAGTGTTAGGTTCCATCTGCCAGGGCCCCAGCTTTGGACTTGCATCTCCTATTTGTTGTTCATGCGAGACACACCAGTATCGTTCCGAACGCGGGGTGGGCGTAAGCTTAGAATGGTCTCGTGAAATAGCCAATGCGCGGCCATTTTGTCGCGTTTGTCTATTTCATTTTTTTTTGAAAAGGAAGTCTTAGATGCGTACCCTCATGCAACAGCTTTTTGTATTTGCCTTTGCTTCAATCGGGCTAACAGCGTCCGCTATTGCATCAGATGTCAAAACACGAGCAATCGGCGAGCCAACGCAGTTCTCGCAATGTGCATTGGCCGATTTCCCTGGCGGATATACATGCTCGGCTGGCTCATCGTTGGGGCAGATTTTCACGGTTGATGCGCTCAACAATCTTGCAACAAATGTGGGATGTGCGAAGATTGTCGGGTTTAGTGCCTTGAGCTGTCCGATTGGTGGACCGTTACCAGGAATTCTCGTGTTTTATACCTATACAGGTACACAGGACATTAGCCGAATTATTTATATTGCCATTCCGCAATAAATTTTCCTGATCAGCAATGAACGTCAGCTACCGTGCCTCGGATGATGCGAAGTGGGTGCGGCGTTGCTGTTGCGGCGGCGATCAAAAGGCGCAGGTATAGCCTGCGCAGATCGAGACGACGGTTGAAACGGTAACTGAATGCCGCAAGGTCTAACGTCAATCTAAAGCCGTTCGTCTTGTTCCGTGAGGAACAAGGCACGAGCATCAGGCGGCAGGCACAGACGCTTGAGAGCTTCGGTTTTCGTCTCGCCATACAGCGCCACAACCGGCTTTCACCCCGCTGTTCAAACCACTTTTTTGATCTATCGCAAAGAAGTTTTTTGCAAATAATTCATAGTTCATCCAGGCGATTGCCTGACGCCAAGCGTCCCCTGGAAACAGGGCAAAAACCCGGCCCAAGGCCGGGTTTTCTTTTGTTACCCAAAACAGGAAGATCCGGCAACCCGGTGTTGCGCGATGCCCGGGCGACATGGCGGATATCGATGCAGGGTTCTACCGGCTAGCGTGTTCCAGGCCGTGTACACGGTCTAACTCGCGTCCGGCAGGAAAATTTCCTGCAAGTCACTTAGAAAATCGAAACCCCTTTGAGTGGGTCGTACGCGGGAAAAGTCGCGCTCGATCAGGCCTTTGCGCTCAGCCTCGGCCAAGGCGGCCGCAATCGCAGTCACAGGCAAGCCGGTGCGCTCGGAGAAATCACGCAAGCCAAAACCGTGGCGCAGGCGCAAGGCGTTGAGCATGAACTCAAACGGCAGATCACTGCGTGTCACCTCGTCGCTTTGGGTCAGGGCATTGCCCGCCAGGGCACGGTCCATGTACAGCCGCGGCTCCCTGAAACGCACCTGGCGCACCACGCGGTGGGCGAAACTGAGCTTGCTGTGGGCACCCGCGCCAATCCCCAAGTAATCACCAAACTGCCAGTAGTTGAGGTTGTGCTTGCAGCGGTGACCACTCCGTGCATAGGCCGAGACCTCGTAGCGGTCTAGCCCCGCTGCGCCGGTCAGATCGGTGATGAGGTCCAGCATGGCGTAGGCCGTGTCATCCTCGGGGATCGCCGGCGGAAACTGGGCAAACACGGTGTTGGGCTCAATCGTCAGGTGGTAGATGGAAATGTGCGGCGGGCCAAATTGCAGCGCCGTGGCCATGTCCTCACCCACCTGCTCCAGCGTCTGGCCGGGCAGCGCGTACATGATGTCCAGGTTGAAGGTGTCAAACGACTGTGCCGCCTCCTCCACCGCCGCCAGCGCCTGGGCCCGGTCGTGCACACGGCCCAGGGCCGTCAGGTGATCATTGTTGAAACTCTGCACGCCGATGGACAGGCGCGTGACACCCGCCTGGCGGTAGGCGCGGAAACGGTCCTTCTCGAACGTGCCGGGGTTGGCCTCCATCGTGATCTCGCAATGGGCTTCCAGCTTGAGCCGGGCGCGGATGTCGCCCAGCAAGCGATCGATCGTGGCCGGAGCAAACAGGCTGGGCGTGCCGCCGCCGATAAAGATGCTGTGGATGGTGCGGCCCCAGATCAGTGGCAGCGCGGCCTCCAGGTCGGCAATGACCGCATCCACATAACGCTGCTCGGGCAGTTCACCACCGGGTTTCTCGTGTGAGTTGAAATCGCAATACGGGCACTTCTTCAAACACCATGGCAGGTGCACATACAGCGACAGCGGCGGCAACGCGGCCAGTTGCAAAGTGCCAGGGCGCATGTAATGCTGCACGTCGTGCACCACCGCCGTCTCGACAGCGGGCACCACCGGTATCACAGCCAGCGCTCCCGCATCAGGGCCACCATGGCTTGGGCGGGCTTGATTGGAATCATGCCAACCCCCCGGGAGTCCGGATCGCAAAGTGTTCTGCGCAGGTAAAGGGAGGAGCCCGCAAAGCGGGCGGGTGACACGGAGCGGAGCGCTCTGCCGCCAAGACTCCACGCGAGCGCAAGGCTCCCAGCATGGAGCTGCCGATGTGCATCATGCCGACAGCCAATGCTCGCGGATCAACGCCGACATGACCTTGGCCGAACGCCCCCGGTGGCTGTTGGCATTTTTCACTTCATTGGGCAACTGGGCAAAGGTCTGGCCAAATTCAGGAATCCACATCACCGGATCGAAGCCAAAACCATTGCTACCCGCCGGTTCCCGGGCGATCTGGCCGACCACGCGGCCCATGGCGATCAACGGCTCGGGGTCGTCGGCGCTGCGAACCGCCACCAGCACACTGACCATGGCAGCGCGGCGGTTGCCTATGTCGCGCATTTGCTCCAGCAGGGCCCGCACATTGTTGTCGTCGCTTTTGGCATAACCAAACTGGGTGGCGTAGTACGCGGTGTCCACTCCCGGCAAGCCGCCAAAAGCGTCAACACACAGGCCGGCGTCATCGGACAGGGCAGGCAAGCCGGTGCACTGAGCCGCATTGCGCGCCTTGGCCAAGGCATTTTCCACAAACGTTCGGTGCGGTTCGGGTGCCTCGGGCACACCCAACTCACCCTGGGGAACCAGGGTACAACCCAACGGTGTGAGCATGGTTTGCAACTCAAGCAGTTTGCCCGGGTTGTTGGAGGCGAGAACAATCTTCATCATTTTCCTGATTCCAGCCCAAGGCCCCAGCAGCGCCAAGGGCTTAAGCAAAAAAGGCCTCTAGCCCTCTAAAACATTGCGTGAGGCGCTATATTTTTGATAGTGAATGTTGCTGCAACCGCATTAATTCCGCGATACCTTTTTCGGCCAGCGTCAGCAGTCGGTCCATCTCGGCGCGCGAAAAAGCGGCTCCTTCTGCTGTGCCCTGCACTTCGACAAAATGGCCTGCCCCAGTCATCACCACGTTCATGTCGGTGTCGCAGGCCGAGTCTTCGGTGTATTCCAGGTCCAGCAGGGCGGTGCCCTGCACAATGCCCACGGAGATTGCGGCAACTTGGGCGATGATGGGTGACACCGTGATCTTGCCCGCAGCCAACAAGCCGTTGACGGCGTCCTGCGCCGCCACAAAGGCGCCGGTAATGGCGGCGGTTCGGGTGCCGCCATCGGCTTGCAAGACGTCGCAGTCGAGTTGGATGGTGCGCTCCCCGAGCTTTTTCAGGTCGAACACCGCACGCAAGGAACGGCCGATCAGGCGCTGGATTTCCTGGGTGCGCCCGGTTTGTTTGCCGCGTGCAGCTTCGCGGTCGCTGCGGGTATGGGTGGCGCGAGGCAACATGCCATATTCGGCCGTTACCCAGCCTTCGCCGCTGCCGCGCTTGTGCGGGGGCACTTTCTCTTCCACCGATGCGGTGCACAGAACGCGGGTGTCGCCAAACTCGATCAGGACCGACCCTTCCGCATGGACCGTGTAACCGCGGGTGATCCGCACGGCGCGCAGGGCGTCAGCGGCGCGCGCTTTGGCGCGAACAAATTCAGACATCAGATTTCCTTGGAAAGTCGATACACAGTGTGGCGCGCCGAGACGCCTGTCACATTCAGGTCTTGCGCGCCGCCGAGCGGCGGATAGCCTCGTTGATTTCTGCGATGGAGCGTTCGATGGCGGCATCGTCCAGATCGTCCACACCAGAATCAAGCCAACCGGCTTGCACGGTCGACGCAAATACGCCTTCCTCAATGGTTTCTGTGGTGATACTGCCGCGCGTCGAGACAAATACATCCGGCGTTTCCCATTCCATGGCAATGACCGTTACGTTGTCACTACCGGGACCTGCCTTGGTCAATGCGCGATCCACCAATTCCGGTACCGCCAAACCCACTTGTTTTTGTCCCAATTGTTGAACGATGTCGGCATCGTCCAGGCTGCCCCACAGGCCGTCCGAACACAACAAAATCTTGTCACCTTGCTGAAGCGGAACCGGGCCCGTGATGTCAAACACCGGCTTGGTGGGGGACCCCAGGCATGTGTACAGCACGTTGCGGTTGAAACGCCCGGGCAGAGCTTGGTCAGGGTGGGCGTCCTGGTGCTGCTCGATATAGGAATGGTCCCGGGTACGCACCACCAACTCGCCATGCCGTACAAAATAGAGGCGTGAATCGCCGCAATGCACCCAGTGGGCGACTCCACTTTGCACCAATGCCACAACCAGGGTTGTGCGCGGTGTGTCCATCAGGTGCTTTTCTGCCGCATACCGCAGGATCTGGCGATGTGCAGCCATGATGGCCATGTTGAAAAACGCCTTGGGATCGTCGATCTCGGGTTTGGCTTCTTTTTGGTACAGGGCAGAAATGGACTGCAACACGATTTGTGCAGCCACCTCCCCTTCCGGATGACCGCCCATTCCATCCGCCAACAGAAAGAGGCCGGATGCCTTCGTATAACAATACCCCATGCGGTCTTCGTTTTTGTCACGCCCGCCTTTGCGGCTGATTTGAAATACGGAGAACTTCATTTTGGTTTGGCGTCCACGTTAGAAACCCCAAGCACGCTGCGCTTGGTTTCGGACACCATGGTGTCAAACTGCATGCGGACTTTTTCGCCAACGGTGAGCTTGGTGTAGCGGCGCTCACCTTCGCGGCTGAGCTCCTTTTGCAGGGCAAATACGGACTGGGGTCGTGACAGGGGGTCCAGTGACATGCACCACTCCACAACTTCAATCAAATTATCGGAGTAGACGCCGCGCAAACGTGCCAATGCAATGGTAATACGGTCTTTTTCAAGCCGTTGCGGCGCTTCATTCGGTGGATACCCCTGCATACAGGCGTAGATGCAGGCACCAATGGCATAGATGTCGGTCCACGGACCCATGGATGCGTCACGCCGATACATCTCGGGTGCGGCAAAGCCCGGGGTATACATCGGGCGGATGAAGTTGCCTTCCTTGCTCAGCACCTCGCGTGCAGCGCCAAAGTCGATCAACACCGATTTATTGTCATCCGTGATGAAAATATTGGCGGGCTTGATGTCCAGG
>CAZMXB010000323.1:0-5529 GCA_964569855.1 uncultured Rhodoferax sp. | reverse complement strand
AAGGGGAATTAGCCCCCGGGGGGCAGCGACCCGCGCAGCGGCGGAGCGTGGGGCTGGTCTGATTAGCCGCCCTTTTTGGAACGCTTGCCGGGGTTCTTCTTACTGCGGGTGGCGACGCCACGCTCCAGGCTGACCTTTTGTCCACGGCCGCCAGTTGGCAGGGTGAAGCCTGGAAGGGTGGCGGGGCGGGGAGTGGCTTTGCGGTCTGCTTCAGTAACGATCTTATTGCCCATGATTTGCTTTCTGGTGAAATTGGTCGGGGTCAGGGCACATTGGCTTCGCAAAGTGGTCTGACCCACACGATTTAGTTTTTTGCGAAGGCAGTATTAGGCCATAAAGTCTGGAACGATCCAAAAACCAGGAGCCAATCCAGTGTGACTTCGCGCCTCAGATTTGGCAGTCGCAATCATTTGCGGAAAATATTAGACAGACTTATAAAATGGGACGTGCCATCAGCGCAGTCTCGCGTGTGGCACCCTTCTGACCGAAAACAGCATGCGAACCTTTGATAACGACGCCCTGGAGTGTCTGGCCGCCATTGTGGAAGAAGGCGGCTTTGAGCGCGCCGCCGTCCGGTTGTCGGTCACACAGTCGGCTGTCTCACAGCGCCTGCGCGCATTGGAAGCGCAAGTTGGTACGGTGTTGTTGGTACGCAGTCGTCCGGTCAAACCTACATCCGCCGGACGGTTGCTGATCAAGCATGCGATGCAAATGCGCTTGTTGCGTGCTGACCTTGAGACGGATTTGCAGGATCTGACACCGGGTGCCGGTGCAATGCGCGAAGAGGACCGCATCTCCATCGCTATCAATGCCGATAGTATCGCCACCTGGGCATTGCCAGCGCTAGGACCCCTGGTCAGTGAAGGCTTGCCGCTGGAGATCATCACCGACGACCAGGATTTCACACATGAGTGGTTGCGCGAGGGCCAAGTGCTGGGTTGTGTGACCACCCTCAAGCAGGCCCTGCGGGGCTGCAAAGTTCTGCCCCTCGGTGCCATGCCGTATGTCGCCGTGGTCAGCGCAGCCTACGCCGCCAAACACTGTCCGCAGGGGTTGACACCCCATAATTTTCGCCAGATTCCTTTCATCGCCTTCAATCGAAAGGACGATTTACAGACCGAATTTGTGAGCCGTGCATGCGGATTGCGCCGAGTCACCCTGAGCCAGCGATTTGTACCAAGTTCGGAAGGGCAAGTGCGCGCCGTTTTAGCCGGTTGGGGTGCTTGCGTGGTGCCCCGTATGCAGGTTCAAAGCCTGCTTACCAATGGTGAACTGGTCAACCTGTCACCCGCGACTACGTTGCCGGTGAACCTGTACTGGCACTGCTGGAACCTCGACTCGGTGGTAATTGACCGCCTGACCGCGGCATTGTCCACTGCTGCACGTACTGCATTGAAAACGCCACGGTCATAAAATAGCCCTTAATTCTATTTTTTGACGATGACGGATAGAATCTTCGAATGTCATCGCAAACCATAGCCAAAGTCTCCTTCAAGGCGCAAATGTTGCAAGCGCGCGAAGGCGCAATCATCGAAGTCGTCAACCGCTTGCTCGCAGAGAAAGGCTTTGAAGCGATGACGGTTGATGAAGTGGCAGCACAGGTGGGTATTGCCAAGGCCAGTCTCTACAAGCACTTTCCCAGCAAGGAAGACCTGGCTGCCGCAGCCATGGTGCGTGTGATGCGCAATGCCCAGGCCTATTTGCAGTCATTGCCTGCTACAGCGGCACCGCTGGACCAGTTGCGCGCCATCGTGCGCTGGACGATGGAACTGAAATTGGCCGGTGGCATGCCGTCCTTGCCAAGTCAGAATTCCAGCCTGCGGGCTACGTTGATCGCAAACGCGGACTATATGAATGGTCTGATCGAAGTCAGTGACCAGTTGGGCGGATGGATTGAAGCGGCGCAAGCGCAGGGCCGTATCAACCCGGCACTACCGGCCATTGCGGTGCTCTACACGCTGTATGCCAGAGCCTGCGACCCGGTGCTGGAGTTTCTCAAAATGGGTGGTCAGCACACCGATGCCGAAATTGTGGAGCTGGTGCTCTCGACCTGTTTTGATGGTCTGAACGCCCGCTGATTGGCCTGTCTGCCCGAGGCCTGGTCTATCGGACCAGAAGCACTGGTACTTTGCAGTGCGCCAGCACCTGGTTGGCCACCGACCCCATGACCATGTTGAGCACGGCACCGTGCCCATGCGACCCCATCACAATCAGGTCGAACCGGCCCTCCGTCGCAGTTTTTGCGATCGCAGCGCCGGCAGGCCCCACCCTGGAAATGGATTTGGCGTCAATGCCATGGCGTAGCAAAAACTTGCTGACCGGCGCGACCACCTTTTCACTTTCGTCGCTGTAGTACTTTTCGACAATTTCCTTGCCAACGGCTGCACGTGCCCTTGGCGGTAACGCCGGTTGCGCATTGAGAATGGTGTAGCTGTTGGTGCTGCTGAACAGGCTCTCGTGGGTGCTCAGGTACGCCAGCATTTTCTTGCTGTAAGGGCTGCCATCAACTGCCAAAAGAATCTTCATGAACTGCTCCTGGTGCGATACGTCCAGTGTAACCACGGTCCAACCCAAGGGCGCAAATTGAGGCAGTGTCGCAGTGGTCCGGCTGGTTCGGTATGCTCTCGTTATAGGAGCACTACATACAGGATTGACGAGGGCTAGCTGGAGATTTCAATCAACAGGCCGGGTTGGAAGGCCGCTTGTTCGTTCTTGCGTGCGTACCCCATAGGATTGGCGACGACACGGCACCCTCGTTGTACGTAGTCGCTGGGTGCGTGCAAGTGGCCGTGCATCCACACGGTGACAAATGGCAGCAAATCCTCCAGGGCGTTGCAGAAACCGGCGGTGCCCGGGGTGAGGCCGTAACGCGGGTCTGCGCTGCGCAAACTGGGCGCAAAGTGGGTGATGACAACCGTGGGGCCATCAAACGGAACCTCTAGTGCCGTACGCAGCCACGTCTGGCACTCCAGCGCTTGCAAACGCACACTTTCTGCCAACCAGGGTTCACCCTGGCGGGTCGTCTGGGTCTTGCGCAGGTAGTAGTTGGCGGCCCGAAAGGCTTTGTCGCGCGCTTTGAGTTGTTGTGCCAAGGGATTGCTGCCACAGGGATGGTGGGGATCGGTTGTTGGAGCAGAACAGGACGGGGCCAGCGCATCGAAATCGGACCAAAGGGTTGTGCCCACAAACCGCACGCCCGTCAGCACAGTGCTCTCCCGTTCCAGCCAGACCAATCCCAGTCGCTCACAAGTCTCGCGCAGCCGCGCATGGGCAATGTCGAAGTCGAATGCGTCATATTCATGGTTGCCTGGCACAAACAGCACCGGCGTCGGCCAACCGGCCAACGGGGAGAAACGCGCCAGGCCGAAGTCGCTGTCGGCCAGTTGTGAACCCGCCTGATAAGACCCGATGTCCCCTGCCAATACCAATACATCCGCGCCGGGCGCTGCATGGGGGATCCAATGTGGATGTGCTTCCAGATGCAGGTCCGATAGCAGTTGCACTTTCATGCGTCAAAGGCTTTGGCAGCAAGTTCTGCAACCCGTGCGCGTAACCACGCATGGGCGCTTGATGCATCTTTGCGCTGGTGCCACAAGGCGTCGACCTGGATGGTGGGTGGCGTAAAGGGCAATTCGCGCAACACCAACTGGTCGGCAAATCCGGTCACATTTACAAAATGGCGGGGCAGCACTGTCAACAGGTCCGAGTGGGCCACGATTTTGCCAGCCGTGAAAAACTGGTTGACAGTCAGCACCACACGCCGGCTGCGGTCGAGCGCGCCCAAGGCCTCGTCCATGAAGCCATAGGCCCGTCCTGAAAAGCTGACCAACATGTGACGCGCGGCGCAGTAGCGGTCGAGTGTGAGCCGCCCTTTGGCGAGAGGATGCCCCTTGCGCATGGCGCAGACGTAGTCTCCCTGAAACAGGCGGTGGTGCAAAAACGGCACGCTCTCCCCCGCTTGGGCTCGTGCGGTCAAATCCGCCATGACGGCTGGAAAGTTGCCAATTGCGAGGTCGGCGTGCCCTTCGTCGAGAAGCCGCCGCGGATCGCGTGTGGTCAGGGGAACCACCCGCAAAGAAACATCGGGAGCGCGCTGCGTTATGAGCTCGACGAGGGGTGGCATCAGTTCCGCAGCCGTTGCGTCGGCCATGGTCAGAACAAAAGTAGTGGATGCGTTTGCCGGGTCAAAGACATTGGGCGCTATCGCCGTTTGCAGGCGCAGCAGCGTGTCCCTTACTGCGGGCCACAGTTCCTGGGCGCGGGCTGTCGGCACTAGGTTGCGCCCTTGTCTAACCAGCAGTTCGTCGCCCAAGGTTTCTCTCAACCGGCGCAGGGCATTGCTCACGGCGGGCTGGGTCAGGGCCAACTGGTGGGCGGCGCTGGTCAGGCTGCGCTCTGCCATGACCGCGTCAAACACCTTGAGCAGATTGAGGTCGAAGGTGCGCAGGCTGGTGGGCGGCATTCCCCATCATAAGTCTTGTGAATGGGTTGAATCACTAACATAAAGTTGTGTAATATTAGTATAAACCCTAATATCCATCCATGAAAATCCAAAAAACTCCTTTTCCCCACTTGCCTACAGCGCCTGCCACGTCCCGTTCGGCCCAGCCTTATTTCATTCCAAACGGGGCAGGTGCCTCCCAGGACACCTCCCGGACGCTGGCGGGCATGTTGTTGGCTGCCGTCGTCGCGGCCCTGATGGTGGTTGCAGACCAATTGATCGAAACTTGGGCCGATGGACACCTTTTGGTGGTCTGGGTGGCGCTATGGACTGTAGCTTTCGCAGCTCTGGCTGTATTGGCGCCGCCATTGCGACACCTTAGCGGCACTCTTGCCGCAGATTGGTCCCGCCGTGTACGCCTGAATGCGGCGCGACGTGACGAAGCCCAGTTGTGGCAACTCGCACAACACGATCACCGCATCATGCGCGACTTGCAAATGGCCAAGCTGCATAGCGAAGCCGTCGCCGCATAGGGTTATTTGTTTCCGCCAATTTGCAAACCATTGGCGGACAGGTAACCTCCGCTGCCCAGTGTCTATGAGGCGGACTTTAGCGATTTGCGGCGAAGCGTTCTGGCGCAAACCCGGAGACGGGTTTCGTCGCTTGGCACGCTCCAGGAGCGGGTGGCGCCCGCCGCCGGAGCGACTCCTCAAGCGGTCAGACGTTGCTCAAGTTGCGTTTTGGTTTCGACCAGGGCCGGGGGTAAACGATAGGCCAACTGGGTGAACAGCTCGTCGTGCAGAGCGAATTCCTGCTTCCAGGCGCTTCGGTCCAAACTGGTCACGCTCTCAAACTGGGCCAAGCTGAAGTCCAGACCGGTCCAGTTGATTTCGGAATAGGTGGGGCTGACCCCGAAACCGTTTTCGTTACCCTTGGCCGTGCCTTCCAGGCGGTCGATTATCCACTTCAGTACGCGCATGTTGTCGCCATAGCCGGGCCAGACGAACTTGCCGTCATCTCCCTTGCGGAACCAGTTGACGCAGTAGATCTTGGGCAGGGTGTGGCCGAATTCTTCGAGCTTGTGCTCC
>CAZMXB010000322.1:0-5553 GCA_964569855.1 uncultured Rhodoferax sp. | reverse complement strand
GCCAGGTTGCTGGAGAAGGTGGTTTTGCCTTCACCGGGCACACTGGATGTGACAACGATGGTGCGCGAAGGCATGTCCACCGACGACAACAAAACACCGGTGCGGGCGGTTCGAATGGCTTCGGAGTACAACGCATTGGGATGGTCCATGACGATGCGGCCGCTGACCTTGCGCTCGGCGTCTTTCTTGTCCAACTTGGGCATGATGGTCAGCAAGGGCTGCTTGAGGCGCGACTCGACGTCGCCCGTGGTCTTGAACGTGTTGTCGAGCAGTTCAAGCAACAATGCCAGCATGATGCCTGCGAGCAAACCCACTACAAACGCCACGCCGACAATCATTGACTTTTGCGGCTTGATCGGTGACCGTGGCAATGCGGCCTGGTCTACCACGCGGGCCACGGTAGTTTGCAGGTCGCCACCCACATTGGTTTCTTTGGCGCGCTTGATGAACATGTCGTACATCTGCTTGTTGGACTCGACCTCGCGCTCGTATTGGCCCAGTGCGAATTCCTTGCGGTTAACGTTTTGTACGCCGCCACGCGCGACCGCCAATGCACTCTCCAACATTTTTTCGGTGCTGCGGGCCCGCTCGTATTCATTGTTGATGCCACCGACGACCAGCTCAATCTGCCGCTGCAAGTTTTCACTTGCAGATTTTGCGTCGGATTCGGCTTGCAGGTATTTGGGATGCTCTTTTCCGTAGCGCTGGGAAACCTCGGCGACCTTGCGCGCGGCTTCAGTCGCCTGGCGTTTGGCGTCGGTCACCTGCGCACTGTTCAGAACGGCGGGTTGTGACGCCAGGTCACCCCCAGTGGACGCTTCCTTGATGATTTTGTAAGTTGCCTCAACTTCTGCACGGCGTGTGCGGGCCTCGATCAGTCGGGACTGCAGCTGCTCCATTTGCTGGCCCGTGCCGCCTTGCGAGTCTTTGGACATGGTGACCAGGCCCTGCTTGTCACGGTAGCCCTGGAGGACCTGTTCGGATTGGTTGAGTTTTTCTTTAAGACCGGAAAGGCGTTCTTGCAACCAGACCGACGCGGTACGGGTCATCTGATAACGTGCATCCAGGTCGTTTTCAATATAGGTGTCGGCAATGGCGTTGGTGACTTGAGCGGCCAGCACTGGGTCGGGTGACTGAAAACGAATCACCACCAATTGACTGAGGCGAATGGGCTCGATCGAGAGATCTCTGGTCAAGGCTCCCAATACAGCTTCAGTAAGTTTTGTTTCGGTCCATTCGGTTGGGGCCTTTTCAACGGCAAAGCCCAATTGCTCTTTTATTTCAGCAATGCCTTTTTTGGGTGCACGCGGGTCATAGACGGGATGGTCATAAAGCTTGAGCTTGGCGATGGTCTTGAGGGCCACTTCGCGCGACTTGATGATTTCAACTTGCGTTTGAAAATATTCGCGGCTGGCACCCATGCCTGAGTAGACGTCCTCAATGCTGACCACCTTTTGTTTGCTGGTTTCAATAAGGATCGTGGTTTTCGCCTCATAAATCGGCGTAGTCGAGAAGGCTACGACGGCCGCAACCAGCGCGACGACCAGCGCAAGGGCCAAAATGGCCCATTTGTACTTGCGCAGCGTGCGCCAGTATTCCACAAAGTCAAGACTGGTCTCCTGGCCATCCGGATCGTGGAGAAAGTGCTGTTGCTCGAGATGAGGGACAACTTTTGTGGGTTCAGACGTTTGTTCAGACATAGGAAAATTGCGTGTTTAGAAGAATGACTCTTCGATGAACACCGTGTCGCCAGGGTTGACCGGGCTGTTGATTTCGGCTTTTTGAGGGCGACTGGTAGGGTCACCTTCACGGATGATGGTTATTTTTGAAAATGAAGCACGTTCTTTGAAGCCGCCCGCCAAAGAACTGGCCTTGAGAACCGTTAGCCCCGGTTGAAACGGATAACCTCCCGGCTTCTCAACCATGCCATTGATGTAGAAAGGCCGGTACTCATCAATGGTGATGGAGACCCGTGGATTCACAAGGTAGCGCCCGCTAAGGCCACTGGTGACGCTTTTCTCGATTTCGCCGATGGTCAGCCCGCGCGCGCGCACTTCGCCCAGCACCGGATATGGAATGGTGCCTGCATCTGTGAGTCTTATTTTTTCACGGCTGAGATCATCTTCACCAAAAACACGGATGGAGATGACATCACCCGCCGCCAGCTTGTAGGTTGACAACAACGAGGCCACGTCTTTGGGCAGTGGCTCTTGCGCGTGTGCCGAAAAGGCCAACGTGAAAAAAGCAGTAATTACCAGAGCAATAAAAGAAAAAATGCCACGAAGGCATTTCTCTTCTGACAGGTGTGGGTACGGTCGAATCATGGATTAACTTCCGGCTTTGGAGGGCTCATGCCCTCCAGAACGGTTTTTCTTCGCATCACAACGATGCATTGAGGGTGAACATCGTGACATTGCGCCTGAAGGCTGAAGTGGGCACATTGGAGCTGTTGTCTGTAAGAGACCAATCGAGACCCACTTTCAGCCAACGCAATAACGAATAATCAACCGCAAGGCCGTAGTTCGTGGCGTTGTCAGTACGGCTTGTGCCACCAAAGTCAGTCTTCAACAGACCGACCCCGGCACGCGTGCTGAGCACTTGCGACCATTGGTGGTTCCAGGTGACATTGGTGCCACTGGTCAACTGGTAAATACCAAACCCTGCTGCGTCAGCAATGGATCGCTTGCTTTCAAAGTCGACAACACTGTAGGTGAGCGGCGACCAGCGAATGGCCGCTTCCCAGCTTTCACCACTGAAAGTGTCGCGGCCTGCGGCGTCAAAGTCTTTGGTCATGCGACCCAATTTGACGATGCCCGTGGTGGCTGCTGTGGCATCCCAGGTCAGGCCGACATAAAACCGTTGATCGGTGTTGTCTTCCTTCGACAGTGCAGACGCGTAGTCGGCTTTGGCAACACGGTATTCACCCAGAACCAGGGAGCGTGTACCGATGCGGTAGAACAAGCGGGAACCGAACCCATTGGTCGAAAGGTCGTTGATTGCGGTGTTGGCGCGATTGTTGTCGTAGGTCTTGTTTTGACTGCCCAGATCCACCTCGATGCGGCCCTGAGCCTCGGGCGCGCCATAGATGAGTAGCCCTTGTGCATTATTGGAGGTCCAGCGATCCGGTTCCGAGGAAATTGGCCGGTTGTTGGATCCCCGCGGGTCGGTGCTGCGAACCTGGCCCAATGACCACGCTGCTCGGGCCCGCGCTGTGAAGTAGTTATCGCCAGCAATCTTGAATTCAGAGTTGGTGGAATTGTCGGCCGAACTGCTGGTGTAGTTCGTGTTGTTGACGAATGCCAGGGCGGTGTACCTGTCCCCCTTGTTTTTGAGCTCGGCAACCAACCGGGGGGCAATGTTGACCAGATTGGACTTGATCTGATTGGTCGCGCTGGATTGCAAATTGTCGTTGTAACCCATGCCCACAAACACGGTGGGGTACAGGTAAATACCGCTTTCTGTCTTGTAAGGTGCCGCACCTCCAACTGGCGCTGTCAGCATCACTTCAGACGACCCACTGCTACCAGAGATTGAGGTGCCACTGAGCTCGTAAGACGGTCCGCTTGAAGACGGACCGCCCGTTTGCGTTTGCGCGAACACGGATGGCACGGCCAAAGCGGAGACGGCAGCCATGCAAAAAGACAGATATTTTTGTTTCATAGAACTTCCCTGAAAACACTGAAAAGCCCGCTAGACAAGCGAACCGCCCTTACGCGCACCATTTTGGCATCAATCCGGCTCACCCGCCAAGACGACAACCTAGAAAACTCCGATTACCGCCACATTCGTTGCGACAATAAAACACCATTCTCGCAGTTTTTGACGGTCATGGACAGACATAGTCGTTGTAAATCCCTTACTCAATTTACGGAATAGCAGCACAAAAAACTTCCCAAAGACCAATTTGGACGCGAAACCGATGACGAACTGGCCATGGTTGGACGGATCTCAATCACAGTTGCTGAAGTTCCGTTGCAGACAGTTCCTGGATAGCTGCAGCGCTTCACTGATTTGTTCCTGGGTCATTTGTTTGGCGAGCAAGGCCCGATTTCTCGCCGCACCCTCGGCCCCACCGGGCGCACTCAGTGTTAACCACATGTGCGATAGAACAAGGCTTCGCGGGACGCCCTGCGCGTTGTAATACATCACGCCGAGGTTGTATTGCGACTGGGCATCCCCCTGTGCCGCCGCCAGCCGGTACCAGCGTGCCGCCTCGACGAAATCAACGGCCATCCCGTTCCCCTTGCGGTACATCTGCCCAAGGTTGTATTGCGCGGCCATATTGTCCTGTTTCGCCAAAGGTAGAAAAATATCCAGCGCAAGCTCGTATTCACCGCGTGCGTGGGCAGCCACACCGTCCTCCAGCGTTGCCGCCAGGGCAGCCGGGCAAAAAAGTAACTGAAAAACAATGAGGGCCAATGCCACAAATCCGGGAACCCAATACAGCGCCCTGTTTGCACCGGTCGGCTCCTTTGCCTGCCCCATACAGCGGTTACAACTGAAGTGCGGCAGCAATTTTTCTCCAATCAATAGATCTGAACCCCATCCAGCAATTCTATTTCGCAAAACCAGGGAATCGCAATTGGTGTGCCTAACGGGAAGCAACATATTGAACAGGCAAAAATTCAAATGATGGGGGCATTCGGGTGCAACCGCTTCAGAAAGGTAACGCAGGGTAAGCACATTACGTCACCCATCTTCATTTCGTCCGGGCCCATGTAGAGGAGCAACACCTGTGCCTCCGGGTAATCCTCCTTGAACGCCTTGAGGGCGCGCAAATCGGTGTGGTGCACATTGCGCGAGCGCTTGACCTCGATGGCAACAAACACGGCTTCACCGTACACGACGAAGTCAACTTCGCTGCCTGACTTTGTGCGCCAGTAAGAAAGCTCTGCTGGAACTTTGCGATAACTCACCCAGGCCCGCAAATGCTGGGCAATGAGACCTTCCAATGCCATGCCCTCAATTTCTTCGGAACTGTCCAGTGGTCCTTTAGGTCGAATGGATCGGTACACACCAGCATCAAAATAGAAGAATTTGTCGTGCGCTACCAGGTGGCGTTTGGCTCGGCGTGTAAACACCGGAATTCGAAACGAAAGCAGCAAATCTTCCAGAATCTCCAGATAGCCTTCTGCACCTCGTCAATGACAATGTCGGTGGCTAATGGCTGTGCCTCAATACCCTCCTGCAGGCGTTCGGGCCTGGCTTGGAACAGGCGTAAGGTTTCCGGATCGAGCATATCGATCCAAAGGGCATTACTTTGGAGAGAGCGAAGCCAAGTTGACTTGCCCGTGCCACGCGGTCCGAAAAGAAAGAAGCTTCCGGCGTGGGTTTGGAGAAATCGCCTGGTAGTTTCCATATTTGCTTCTTATTTGGAGTCAGCAGGGAAATTATGGCAGATCTTCACTCACCTCGAACTTGGTTAGGTGTGCACGTCCTGTAAGAAGCTGGCGCGGGCAGAAATAAAAAGGCCTTCTAAATCAACGATTTAGAAGGCCAATCTTGGTGGGCAGTACAAGTTTCGAACTTGTGACCCCTGCAGTGTGAATGCAG
>CAZMXB010000321.1:0-5641 GCA_964569855.1 uncultured Rhodoferax sp. | reverse complement strand
TGGTGCTCCCTGAGGGAGGTGGGAAGGTTTTAACCAGGGAACTGGTCTACACCGGGATCACGCGAGCGCGCGAATCCTTTACCTTGTTCGAAGCGCAACCTGGTTTGCTGCGTTCCGCGATTGAGAAGAAGTCACAACAGGCCAGCGGGCTGGAATTCAGTTTGAGAAGCGCCTTTTGACGGCAAGTTCTTCGAGTCCACATATCCGACGCCGAGACTGTTGAGAATGCCTCATGAAAGAACGCATCCCCGTGTCACGTGATGGGATGCACCCGTGCATTGACCGCATCTTCGCGGGCGCGCGACAGGTCGCGAATCGCTTCGTCCTCGGGGTCTGGGACCCAGATCGCACTGAGCTGGCCCGCACGCGAACACTCGGCCAGCTCAATGCTGTCGCGTCCGTCAGTCTTGATGCGCTCCCCCGCACGACGCGGAATCTGCGACTGCGCAATGATCTCGCAGCTGTAGCCCTTGGCGCTCCATGCCCGCTGCAAGCCAAAACCCGTAGGCCCGGCTTCGTACACCAGATGCAACTGCTCTGCCGTACCAATCTTGGACAACAATTTGAGCAGCTTGCTCACATCGTGAACGACTTTGCCTACCAGTCGCCCCACCGTGCGTCCGGGTTCGGCAACAGCCACAGAAATACTGTCTTTGTGGACATCCAGGCCCACATGGAATTTGCGAATCGCTTGCATGGTCGGTCTCCTTTGGTTGCTGACGACGAAAGTCACAGCATGTAGCTCTACGCTATCGGGCGCAACCTGCAATGTCGGAGACCGGCCGCCTACTGCTGTTTCACTTCAGTGGCGACCATGATGTCTAGCGCGTGAGCTTCTTCTCGCGCAGGTACCTGGCAATCCCGCAGTAGCCCTCAGACAACAGGATGTCTGATTCGACTTTGGCGGGCAGCAGCTTTTCACGCATCGCGCTAGCAGCCGCATTGCCCTGAGCCTGGCGGACAAATGCTACTGTTTCTTCAAATTTCAGGACTTCGGCGCGGCAGGCATTGGTGTCTGCTGCTGAATCCGCAGCACCCGCGAGCGGGGTGATGCCGCAGGTGAACGCTAGCACCATGACCACCATGGTGCTGGGTAGATACGCATCTATTTTGGATAGAACAGTGGACATAGGGTTATGGGCACTCGGCACACGGTGTGTTAATCGGTGTACGCAAGACGCATGCCGAGTCTAGGTGGAGGTCGCTGGTTAGTGAGGTACACCTAGGTGGAGAGCGAGGCAAGCGGGATGTGCTGTCGCAGTAAAGGAGTGTCTGTTAGCGCCGACTCGTCTCTTTTAACCAAATGCCGACTTTGGATTGACCCTAAGCGTTGGGCCGTGGTTTGGCCTTGCGCGGCCATTCCAGGTTCAGCATCTCCGCGCCGCTTGCAAACGCCGCCAGAACAAGCAGAAGGTTGCCGATCATCCCCGGAACTAGGCCGGGAAGAACTGCGCTGGCTGCATGGTCAGCAGGGTCATAACTGACGAGAGCGGGGCCCCCAGCGGCCCACTGCGACGCCAGCCGATCAACCTCGTTCCTGACATGCCCGAGAGTGTGCTTGGCGGCCACAGGTTGTGGCTCGAGTACCTGACGCCATTGACCTCATATGCGTAAAGAACCGCCAGCCATTTGCCTGGCGTCGACTTGGGGCAGTTGGTATTCACGTTCACCGTCTGGAAGACACCCCTTGCCACTGGCCAAGACGCTGAGGCATGGGCACTCTGCAGGTGGCGTCAATGTGGTTCAGACAGCACTGAGTACTTGGTCACAGGCTCCTTCATAACGCGGTGTTCAGCATGAGTGGTCGGGGCTGAGGATTAGCACAAAAGAGGTCCGTAACCGTTGCCATACCCGGCGTCAGCCCGGTCATCACTATCGCTAGGGTGCATGTGAAGTGGGAAAATGTTGAGGGTGGCAGGACACCAGAACGACAATCGAAATGTCAGCTCCACGCTTTAGCCGCGGCATCCCCCCTCTTTTCTGCACCGGCGTTTGAACCCTGCCTTCCGTTGGCAGTTTTTATCTCAATTTGCAGTTCTTACCCATACGATCAAGAAAGGACTCGAACAATCGGTCGCCTTGACCAGGATTCGCTCGGGTTTGGTTGACACCTTTAATTTTCCGTTGACACACTCTATTTATCCGATCAGATAAAAAGACTCACTCGCAAAATTACTCCACAGTCACACTTTTGGCCAGGTTTCGGGGCTTGTCCACATCCGTGCCGCGTGCACAGGCGGCATGGTAGGCCAGCAATTGCAGCGGCACCACGTGCAGCAGTGGAGACAACTCGCCGTAGTGCTCGGGCATGCGAATGACATGCATGCCCTCGCCACTCTCAATGCGGGTATCGGCATCGGCCAGCACATACAGCACACCACCACGTGCACGCACTTCGTGCAAATTGCTCTTGAGCTTTTCCAGCAAGGCGTCGTTGGGCGCGACGGCCACAACCGGCATCTCGCTGGTTACCAGGGCCAAAGGTCCATGTTTGAGTTCGCCAGCGGCATAGGCCTCAGCGTGGATGTAGGTGATTTCCTTGAGCTTCAGGGCTCCTTCCATGGCAATGGGGTAGTGCAGTCCACGCCCCAGAAATAGCGCGTTCTCCCTCTTGGCAAAATCGTCCGACCAACTGATGACTTGGGGTTCCAGCGCTAGCACCGCCTGCAGGGCGGCCGGTAAGTGCCGCATGGCTTTGATATGGCGCTGTTCTTCGCTCTCTGACAGGCGCCCCTTGGCCTGTGCCAGGGCCAACGTTAACAAAAACAACCCAGCCAATTGGGTGGTGAAAGCCTTGGTGGATGCTACGCCAATCTCCACACCGGCGCGCGTCACATAGGCAAGACTGCACTCCCGCACCATGGCGCTGGTTGCCACATTGCAAATAGTCAGCGTATGGCGCATACCCAGGCTTTGCGCATGGCGCAACGCAGCCAGCGTATCGGCTGTTTCTCCGGACTGCGAGATGGTGACCACCAACGTCTTGGGGTTGGGTACGGAGTCGCGGTAGCGGTACTCGCTGGCTACCTCCACCTGCGTCGGTATGCGGGCCATGCTTTCCAGCCAATACTTGGCGGTGCAGCCGCTGTAGTAGCTGGTGCCGCACGCCAGAATCAGCACCGAATCAATCTCGGCAAACACCCGCGCTGCGTTGGAGCCAGGTGCATGGTTCATCTGCTGGTCAAACAACTCGGGGACGATGCCTTCCAAACCCTCCAGGGTGTCGGCAATGGCACGGGGTTGTTCGAAAATCTCTTTTTGCATGTAGTGGCGGTAAGGACCCAACTCGGCAGCCCCGCTGTGCGCCAGCACCGTTTTGACCGGGCGCTGTGCGGGCACCACTGGCTTGCGCGCCTTGTCGACCAACCAGTATTTGCCCAGTTGCACGTCCACCAGATCCCCTTCGTCCAGGTACACGATCTGGTCTGTCACACCGGCCAGGGCCATTGCATCGCTGGCCAGAAAATGTTCCTGTCCGTCCTTGCCAACGCCCAGAATCAGCGGAGAACCAGCACGCGCGCCCACGAGGCGGTGTGGCTCGTCCTTGCAAAACACCGCTATGGCATAGGCGCCCTGCAGATGAACGGTTGCAGCCTGCACAGCCTCAAACAGGTCGGCGTCGTAGAGACTGTCAACCAGGTGGGCGATGACCTCGGTATCGGTTTGACTGACAAACACATACCCTTTGGCTTTCAGCGCGATACGCAGTTCGTCATGGTTCTCAATAATGCCGTTGTGCACCAAAGCGATGCGCCCGGGCCGCTGGTGCGCGTCTGCGCCCGGGCCGTGGCTGAAGTGCGGATGGGCGTTGCTCACCGTTGGCGCACCGTGTGTCGCCCAACGGGTGTGGGCAATGCCCAGGTTTCCCTCCAGCTGGGTTTGGCCGTCACCGGCAGCGACCTGCTCCATCAACTCCGCAACGCGGGCGGTACTGCGCGCACGGCGCAGCCCACCGTGCTGCGCCTGGCCGCCTTGAACATACACAGCGACACCACAAGAGTCATAGCCGCGGTATTCCAGCCGCTGCAGGCCTTGCACCAGCACCGGAACAATGTTGCGAGTTGAGACCGCGCCAACAATTCCACACATATTCACTACCCCTTTTTTCAAACAATGGTCGAATCCTAGGCCATCGATGAAGAAATATTATTGCTAATTTGTAAAATATTTGATTCAAAATTTAAGTCATTTTCATGAATGAAATAATACGTCAATTATAATAGTAAAATGGAATATATCGTACTAGATGCTGTTGACCGGCAGTTACTCAGCCAATTGCAGCGCGACTCCAGCCTAAGCAATGTGGATCTGGCCGAACGGGTCCACACCTCCCCACCGACGTGTCTGCGGCGTGTCAAACGTTTGCAAGATGCGGGGCTGATAGAGCGACAAGTGGCCATTCTGAACCCCGAGCGCGTCGCCCAAACCGTCGGCCATGGGCTTACGGTAGTGGTTGAAGTTTCACTGGACCGCCAGGACGCAAATGCGCTGGACGCATTCGAAAACCAGGTCAGCAAAGAAGACGTCGTTCAGCAGTGTTACCGCGTGTCGCCGGGGCCGGACTTTGTGCTGGTGGTACACGCGCTGCACATGCCGGACTACCAATTGCTGACCCAGCGCCTGTTCACCAGCGACGCCAATGTGCGCAATGTCAAGGCGTTCTTCAGTGTCAAACGCAGCAAGTTCGGGGCAGAGTTACCCTTTTAACCACACGCTGGGGGGGGCAGGCTTGAGCGTCGGTCCCATCGGCAAACCACTGGCTCAGGCCTTGGGCTTCTTTTGGGGCCGGCTCCAATTGGCGATATTGATCTGTTTGCCACGCGCCACGCTCAGCGCTCCCGCCGGCGTATCTTTGGTGATCGTGGAACCACCGCCCACCGTGCCACCCGCTCCCAGCGTCACGGGTGCCACCAGCACACAATTGCTGCCCACGTGCACATCGGCCTCAATGTTTGTGCGGTGTTTGTTGGCACCATCGTAGTTGGCGGTAATGCTTCCGGCGCCAAAGTTGACCCGCTCACCCACCGTTGCGTCACCCAGGTAGGCCAGATGGTTGGCCTTGGCGCCAGTGGCCAGCGTGGAATTCTTGATTTCGACAAAATTGCCGACGTGCACCTCCGCACCGAGGTGGGCGCCGGGCCGTAGTCGCGCAAAGGGCCCGATGCGCGCACCAGTGCCGACCGTCACGCCCAGCGCCTCACCGTCAATATGCGTGAACGGATGGATCACCGCACCGGCCTCAATGACCGCGTTGGCAACCACGCAGTTGGCCCCGATGGACACCCCTTGGCCCAGATTGACCCGCCCTTCAAATACACAATTCACATCAATGCTGACGCCGTGTGCGCAGACCAGATCACCACGCACATCGATGCGCGCCGGGTCCGCCAGGCGCACACCGTCTTCCATCAAGCGCTGCGCCTGCTGCAACTGAAAGGCACGCTCCAGAGCCGCCAATTGCACCGGGCTATTGACGCCGGCCACCTGCACCGCGTCGTCTATCTTGTGCGCCACCACCGGCACGCCATCGGCCACGGCGAACTTCACGATGTCCGTCAGGTAGTACTCGCCCTGAACGTTTTTGTTGTCCAGGCGTGCCAGCCAGCGCTTGAGTTGCGCCGCCGGCACGGCCATGATGCCG
>CAZMXB010000320.1:0-5658 GCA_964569855.1 uncultured Rhodoferax sp. | reverse complement strand
GGGGCGTTGCAAGCTGGCTGGGGATACGTTGAGGGAGTTGAGCTGACAGAGGAATATATCCCAATAGCTGAGGCTAGGCTAGCCCATTGGATTGATCATGAGAAGTCATGGACCCCTCAGACTTAAAGACACTATCTCATCACCTCACCAGAGGACGGCGGGATGTGGTGTATTTTGCGTACTATTTCCTGGGGCTAAAGCTGCACCCGGGTCAGATGGCCTTCTTGCGAGGGGCTACTGCCAATGTGAACCTACTCGTGCCCGGGAACAGATGGGGGAAGACGGTTGCTATTGCAGTACGGCACATTTGGCACAACTTCTACAAGATCGGAGTAGCAGAGGGGGATGCGGAAGAGTGGAAACGTGCATACTATCGGACTGTTGCCCTTGCTCCACTGTCTGAGATCCTCGATACCGACTTCAAAATAATTAAAGACATCCTGATGGGCAACTTTGTTGTGTCTAAAGATGATGAACCTATCAAGACGAATCAGTGTCGCATCAACTGGTATGTGGAATGGGACAAATGCCGCAACTCTGCACCATTCTTTATTCAGTTCAAAGATAACTCGGGCATTAAATTCAGTACTACTGGCGACAACAAGGGATCAGGTGTACAGGGACAGAAGTTTGGCTATGGTTCTTATGACGAAGGGGGACGTTCATACCACCTGGAGTACGAACTCAAGTCTAACCTCATCCCTCGTTTCGGTGAGATGGGAGCACAGCTGGATATTCCGTCTACTCCTGACCAGGCATCACCATCACTCCTGTATCACTACGAGATATTTAAACTTGGACTGGAACTAAAGGAAGGCTTTAAGTCCTTTGAGGGTTCAGCTTACGAGAACCTGTTCCTTCCTGAGTCTTACTTTAAACAGGTGAACGAGTCACTTGGTACAGATCCAATTATTGACCAGGTGCTTTACGGTAAGTTCGTCTTCGCAGGGGATAACCTCTTCCCAGCTGGAGATATAGCTGAGGCACAGGATGAATCACTGAACGATGGGGAGCGGTACGAACTGAAGCACAACTATATCATCGGGATCGACACTGCTATGGGAGAGGACGAGATGGTATACACCGTGCTAGACGTCACTGACGAAGAGCACATACGTCTTGTACGTCAGGTTGGGGCTAAGGGTAACTCCAAGTCTCCACAGCTGCACATGCTTGACCTGATGGACCTGTATGATGCCTACAACCAAGCGAAGAATGTGAAGATCATCCTCGAAACGTGGAATGGGGAGAGTGCTCGCTTCTATATGGACCTACCGCGGGAGATGCAGACAGTCACGAAGTGCTTTGGATCATGGCAACCACCCGGCATTACATCCAAGATGATTGGCCGGAACCCTCGAAACGTGCGTAAAGCAGAGATTCTTATAGCACTGCGCAAACTATTAGCTAATAAGAAGCTCAAAATACCGATTGAAAGCAACCTTATTAAGCAATTGTCAATATATAGAGAAGAGGACAACAAGCTACCAACTGATCGGGTCATGAGTCTGGCATTAGCCTGCTGGCTAGCCACAGACGGACGACCAAAGGTTACTAAGATCGAAATGATCGAAGCAGTTGGTTGGTAGAAATTATTTTATGGAAAAACAGAACCTAGTAAGCGCCATCATGGCACAACTGATACGGGTAGAACCTGACATCGCACAGCGTAATGCCTATATGAATGAGCGTGATAAGGTTATCTATGATGAGGGTCTCTATGATGGCCTCGAGTTCCCTGACGGTGTTGATCGTACAATGTATAACTTTTGCTCACGAGTAGTTGATATCCAAACTTCACAACTGATGGGGCGTGGGTTCCAACTCTACTCCAACTACAACAAGGAAGATATCTCTCTCGCTGAGAATGCTGAACAACCTGAGCCAACTGCTGCTCCTGAAGGACAGGAACCAGTTCCGGCTGCACCTGCGCCTGATCCAGAAAAGTTAATGAAACTAGCTGAGGCTAAGAACAAGCAACGACAGCTGAATGCTGATACTCGTAAGAAACTTGTTGATGCTATTATCCGGGATAACGGTGGAATGGCTATCTTTAAGCACGGTGCCCGCATTGGATCCAGCTACGGCATTACAATCTTCAAGACTTGGCTTGATAAGAATGAGAAGAAGGTTAAGATATCTCTCCTCGAGACACCTCAGAACTACTACCCAATTTGGGCTGATAGTAACTTCCGTGAACGTGAAGGTGAAGCATATGTTGACCAGATCTCTCCTATGCAGGCGTATAAGAAATACGGCGATAAGCTCGGCGAAGGTGAAGAATTCAGCCTATCTGCTAAGGGTTCTATGATTGGAGATGCTAAGACTGTTGATCCAATTAACACTCTCAACCCTGTAGCAAATGCCGACACCACTGAAGATGAATCATCAAAGGCTAAAATGTGTACTCGTGTGGACTGGGTTGGACTTATACCTGGATGGAGCCTCGATGATAAGAACAAGCCAGTTGAAGTTGACCGTGGTAAGGAAGAACCATTCTGCGCACTTATTGTAGGCGGACATCTTGTACAGGCGTATAAGGATCAGGACTATATGCCTCGCTACTGGTACATCCCTAATAAATTAGAGCCACGCCGATCTGCTGGAAAGTCCGACCTTGATACTTCTGCTATTGACCTTAATAGAACATATCTTGAAGTTATGTCAACATGGACAACTCTCTTCCATAAAGAAATAGCTCCTACCTACCAGGCTAAGGGATTTGAAGGACAGCGTATCCCACAGCGTAAGCGTAAGATGGCCAACTTTGTTCCTATGAGCCCAGAACAAGACATATCCCTAATTAGCACTCCTAGTGGGTTTGGCAATCAATCACAGCAGCTCCTTGGTGAAATTAAGGACTCTTTTGTACGCGTTACAGGTATCGGACGTGTCCTCTTCGACGACCCCACGATCAACCCTACTAGCAACCAAGCTCTTATGACCACCCTTAAAGGTGTAGTTGACATCGTAGAGGACAAGCAATCACGTTGGGAACCTGTGATTATGGACATGTTTACCGATGCTCTTAACCTTGCCTCTAAGCTTGACAAGACAATTAAAGATGTTGTAGACGAGGAAGGATGGTTCTTCTACGTCCGTTGGCCAAGTGTCCTACGCCGTGAAGACTCTACCTACCAGCAGATGTGGCTTAATCGCCTTACTATGGGTACAACCTCTCTCGGTACTTACCTTGAGGCTATGGGGACAGATGACGTATCTGAAGAGATTGACCGACTACGCGATGAGATGGCTAACCCGCTTACGGCTGCCGTGCTGTCTAAGTCACTTAGCATGCTCGCACAACAGGTCATTCAGCCACCTTCTGCACCGCAGCCAGATGTTAAAGTATCACTCCGTGGCGACCTTACTCCTTACCAGGAGGCTAATATTGCTTCACAGCAAGGATTCAACGGTGGACCTTTCCCGCCAACAGCAGGGCCGCAGGGCAGTGGAGGCCTTGCTGCACAGGAGAACGCAGATAATGCAGGATTCCTCAATGGTAATCCGTTTAGTGGTGGTACGGGCATCCAGAAGGGGCCTGATGGACAACCTATCCAGGATCAACAGACTCCAACCCTCACGGCAGACCAGAACACCGGTCAGACAGCTTCAATGCCAGGCAGTGGACAGGCTCAACCAGTATCACCTGAAGGCGCTATGAACCAAATGGCTCAAAGGAATGGAGGTTAAGCATGATCTACGGGAATGCAGGTAGTTTATCTGGACTTATAAGTGCTGCATCTGCTGCACGTAAGCGACAGGAGACACTGCAAGATTCTATTGCTAGTTATGAGTGGGATTTGTCGCCAAAGACAGTAGAGGACTATACAAAGTATAGTAAGTTACTCGGAGATAGGGCTTCTACCTATAGTTCGACAGACCCTGCTCGAGCCTTAGAGTATCAGAAGAAGATTACGTCAGCGCAGCGTGGACTTGCTAGCCAGGAAATCACTCGTGCTGGTATGGCAGTTATGGAGGGGCGTGGCACTAAGATGGATAAACTCCAGAAGTTCTCAGACCTTGCTAAACAGGCTTATGAGAGTGGTGATGGTGCTCTTTACCAGAGGCTCACGAGCGCGGGCGAAGCCCTCCAAATCCAGATACAAAATGAACAATATGCCGCAGCACAGGCTGCCGCTGCAGCAGGCGAACGCGCCTCTGCAGCGTATGAGAAGGGTATTAAGCAGCAGCTTGATATGAAATTAAATGCTCCAGCAACGGAAAACAGTCCGGGTGGCGTACTTGCCCAACTTGAAGCTATGAAAAATGGCTTAAAGTATGGTGGTAATACTTTCTTAGGTGAACTGCAGAATAAGCAGGGAAAGACCTACTTCGACGCAATTAAGGGTAGCCTCGAAGCTATTGCTGGTGCCTACAAACAGGCAGCAGAGGCGACAACTGATCCAGAGCAGAAGCAGAAGTGGATGATTGAATACAACAAGGTTGTAAATGGTGATAAAGATTTCCAGATCGCTCCAGGTCTATCGGGTAAAGGGCTGGATTTTGTAAACAAACAGCTCGAGTTGAAGGGCAACGGACAAGATCCAGGCCGATTAGTAGCAAAACCAGATGGCACATTCGAATATGCTACCAACTTCACTACTGCTCTGAAGCCAGTCCGAGGGGCTGACGGTAAGATTACTGTAGTTCAGGGTACGAACGGCCAGAAGGCAGACTTCAAATCTACCATTGACGCCCTGAATAAAGGTGGCTATGACGCCTCCCAGGCTGAAGACGGCACTATTAAGTTCTATAACCCTCGTACTGGTCAAACTGTATTTGGTACACCAGATGAGAATGGGAACGTTATATATCAAGAGGGTGTCGATACTAATGGTAATGCAATCGTTAAACGATTCGTCGTAAAGGACGGTAAAGATGAGCAGGTATCGCAGCAAGAGATTGATGCACAAAGCTCTCCAGACGCACAACTGAAGTCTCAAATTGGTGGTAAAGATGAAACCATCAACAAGTTTCTCAATGCCACTAACTCCAAGAGGATGGAAATGGAGTACAGAAACAATGCTCTCAATGCTATTCAGCAGTTTAAGCAGCTGGGCTATGACGACTTGGCGAATACAGTTACTGACCAGTTGAGACTAGCTGCTGGCGGGGGTGGAGGACTCTTGGGCTTAGGTTCACCAATCGCATCACTACAGAAGAAACTAGCTGATTTGCAGGCAGAGGCATCAGTTCGCTCACAAGCACAAGCAGATCAGTCATTTGTTAAGAATAACCCAGGGGCCACATCTGCCGTATTTAAACCGCAGAACGGCAACATTCTTAACCCTTCAGCTGCCGTCACTGCAGGTGTATCGGGAGCTAAGGCACCAGCTGTAATCCAGGACTTCCTTGGAGGTGGTAACAGGTTTGCCCCAACCAACTCGTTTGGCCAGACGAATCTGTACTCTGTAGGTGGAATTGATAGAGTGAAAGCTTTGAGTATCATCAATAACAGCACTAACTACGGTGGTGCTGTGGACCAGTTGCGCAAGGCGGGCTATGACCCTTCTGGATATGATGCAGAACTCAGGACTGCTAATAATAACCAGGGTGGGGCAAACGTATCGGGAATCACTTCGAGGTTCAGGTAATGAACCCGCAGGATTATATTAATAAGGGGCTTTCAGCTGCCTCTGGGTACAAGTCATATGG